>JAZNAD010000050.1:0-24271 GCA_045586345.1 Eubacteriales bacterium | reverse complement strand
CCGTAGGTCGGACGTGCGGTGGGTGCCGGGGTGCGGCGCGGGGGGAGATCCTCCTCGATCAGGTGGGAGGGCAGCTCCTCGCGGATAAAGCGTGAGAGGGGATTGTAGGCGGTGCGGCCGTACATCATCCGCTCCTTCGCGTGGGTGACGAAGATCTTTTCCTTGGCGCGGGTGACGGCAACGTAGGCGAGGCGGCGTTCCTCGCCGAGCTCACCGGGGTCGGTGCGCACCTGGCTGCCCGGGAAGATGTTCTCCTCCATGCCGGGGAGGAAGACGACGGGAAACTCAAGGCCCTTGGCGCTGTGGACGGTCATCAGGACGACGGCGTCGGCGGCTTCATCGTATGTATCGACGTCGCTGACGAGGGCAACCTCCTCGAGGAAGCCCTGGAGCGAGGCTTCCTCGCCCGAGCGCTTGCAGTATTCGGCGGCGGCCGAGACAAGCTCGCCGACATGGTCGATGCGGGTCTTGGAGATCTCACCCTCGGCAACCAGCATGGCGCGGTAGCCGGTCTTCTCAAAGACATGCTCAATAAGGTCGGGGAGGGCACATTCCTCGGCACGGAGCGCACGGAGGAGGGAGGAAAATTCAAGGAGGCGGGGGGCAGCCTTACTGAGCTCGGGATAGTCGGTGGCGTGATCGATGACCTCGCTCATCGAGAGGTCTCCCTCGGCGGCGAGGCGGGCGATCGTCTCGACGGTGGTATCGCCGATCTTACGCTTCGGCTCATTGATGATGCGCGAAAGGCGCAGGTTGTCCGAGGGATTGGCAAGCACATGGAGATAGGCGACCATATCGCGGATCTCCTTGCGGTCATAGAAGCGCTGGCCGCCGAGGATGCGGTAGGGGATACCGCTCTTTGCGAGGGCGCCCTCCAGCGAGCGCGACATTTCGTTGATGCGGTAGAGGATGGCGATATCGCGGTAGCGGCGGAGTTCGCCTGTCACAGTCTTGATGATACGGTCTACGATCCAGGCAGCCTCGTCGTTCTGATTTTCGGATTTATGTAAGGTTATCTTTGCACCCTCGGCGCCGTCGCACCAAAGGCGCTTGTCGTGACGCTCGGAGTTGTGCGAGATGATGGCGTTCGCGGCAGCGAGGATGGTCTTGGTGCTGCGGTAGTTCTGCTCAAGCTTGATGACACGGGCACCGGGGTAGGTCTTATCAAAGTTCAGGATGTTCTCGACCGTGGCGCCGCGGAAGCGGTAGATGCTCTGGTCATCGTCGCCGACGACCATGATGTTCCCCTCCCCCGCCGAGAGAAGACAGGAGAGGCGGAACTGGGCAAAGTTCGTATCCTGATACTCGTCAATGCAGACATAGCGGAACTTTCGCTGATATTTGGCAGCTACCTCGGGATGGGTCTCGAGGAGACGGACGGTCTTCATAATGATGTCGTCGAAGTCAAGGGCGTTGGCAGACTCGAGGCGCTTCTGATATTCGCGGTAGGCGCGGCCGATAAGGCGAAGGCGGAAGTCACCATTGTCGGCAAAGTCCTCGGGGCCCGTGAGGTTGTTCTTGGCGTCCGAGATGGCGTGCATCACGCTCTTGACGGGGAGGAGCTTTTCGTCGATCTCGAGGTGGCGCATAGCCTCGGAGACGACGCGCTTTGTGTCGTCGGTATCGTAGATCGAGAAGCCGCTTCTGTAGCCTGCCTCGGCGGTGTGCGAGCGAAGGATGCGGACGCAGACTGAATGGAAGGTGCCGGCCCAGATCTCGTTGCTGACCGCTGGATCGCCAAAGGCGGCGTCAAGCCGCTCGCGGATCTCACCGGCAGCCTTGTTGGTGAAGGTGATGGCAAGCATCGCCCACGGGGGGCAGGGGGCATGGGTGAAGACGGGGAGGATCTCGGCGACCTCAGAAAGGGAGGAGGAGGCGGCACAGGCCTCGAGGGCTTCGACCTCAGCCTCGGTGGTGCCCTCGGGCACGTAGTCGGTGCCGTACGCTTCCCCAAACCGGATGAGGTGGACGATGCGGCGCACAAGGACGGTGGTCTTCCCACTCCCGGCCCCGGCGAGCACAAGGACAGGCCCACGCTCGGCCGTCACGGCCTCGCATTGGGCGAGGTTCAGCTTTTCTCCGTAATAGCGGTCGAAAAGGCGGCGTTTGGCCGCGAGATAGCGGCACGCAAGGTCTTGCATAGATCTTCTCCCTTGGACTATATTACTCCTTCCATTATAGCATTTTCCCCCTTGCTACGCAAGGGGGAAAATGGAAAAACGCCACGGTGTGGCGTTTTTTCTTTATTGCAGGGTGCGGGGTCATCTTCGTAAGCTTATCTGCCGCGGGCTCCCTCCACCGCAAGCGGTCCCCCTCCCTCCCGGAGGGAGGCTGAGGTTAGCCCACGAGGAACTCGTGGAGATAAAACGGATGAGAAGGTTCGCGGACGGGGACTGCGAAGGCGCACATCGCGTGCGTCGAGCATGGTTGTCCTCGGCCGTCAAGCTTATCGCCGTTTTAGCCCACGAGGAACAGGCCGAAAAAGGCGAGGGCAGCCGTCGGTATCGCCACGAGGATGCCGAGCTTCAGAAAATCGCGGTAGCTGAAGCGGAGGCCGTGGGTATGGAGGAGTTCGGTGAACATAATACCGGCGAGGGCACCGATCGGGGTGAGGAAGGCGCCGATATTCGAGCCGATGACGGTGGCAAAGACAGCGGCTTGCCCCGCAGTACCGGCGGCGAGGATGTCCGAAAACAGGACACTCATCGGAATATTATTGACGAGATTGGCGGTAAGGAGAGAGGCTGCGCCATAGGCAGGGATCGGGGGGAGGGCGTCAAGGACCGAGGCGATGGCGGCCGTCACACCCACCTCGGAGAGGACGGCGATCATGGCGAACATCGAAAGGACGAAGGGAATGAGCTGCCACGGTGCGCGGCGAAGACAGCCGATGAGGGCGCGCGGCCGCTGCTTACGGATCACGGAGAGAACGAGGACAGAGAGAAAGAGGGAAAGGACGGCGACAAGGGCTACGAGCCACATCGGAAGACCCGCGTAAGGACCGATGGCGAGGAGAAGGGTGGCGACACCGAGATGAAGCAGGCCGATGACGAGGAGAGGGCGATCCTCGATGCGCTCCCTCTCGGGGGAAACAGAGATGCGGTAGCGCAGCTTCTTATAGTAGATGCGGTAAAGGATCAGGAAGGCGCCGACCCCCGAAAGAAGGGTGGGCAGGAGCATCGTACGGAGGTAGGAGAGAAAGTCAATATCGGCGGCGGCCGCCAGATAGATGTTGGTGGGGTTCCCGATGATGAGCGCCATGCTCCAGGTATTCGCGGCCACAAACTCGGCGGCGAGGTAGGGCAGGGGGTCGATGCCGGCGTTCTTCGCAAAGTAGCAAATGAAGGGGGTAAAGGAGAGAACCACGATATCGTTTGAGGTGAAGACGGTCAGCACCGAGACGGTGGCGTAAAGAATGAGAAAAAGACGGCGCTGACCGCCGCCGGCGCGCCGAAGCGCGGCTGACGCCAGGGCGCTGAAGAAGCCGATCTCGTCAAGGAAGACCGAGAGGACGGTCATCGAAAGAAAGAGGACGAGGATCTTGACGGGGTTGACGGCGGTATCGGCAAGGAGGGCCTGACCGACGACGGTAAGATCGCAAAAGCCGCAAAGCAGCAGGGCCACAGCTCCGAGAAGGGTGACGGCGAGGTAGCTGTCGACCGCAACACGGCCGAGACGAAGCTTCGGATACAGAAGGATCGCAAGGATCATCGTAAGACAGGTGACGGCAAAGATCAGGGTGGCGACGAGCATATCCTCCTCCTTTCTGCTTCGCGCGTGCAGAATGCGCGTTCTTGCGCGCCTTATGTGCCTTTAGTAGGATAGCACATGCCGATCCTTTTGTCAATCGGCGGAAGAAAAAAACGAAGAAAAAGGAAAATCGGCTATTCTTTCCCTCGGTCGTTGACTTTATCCCGGGGGTATGCTATACTTTGGATAACAACCTTCCAAGGTTAGGAGATCTCTTATGAAATTCTTGCTTTTTGCCGACTTTCACTATGCGCCCGGCATCTTCCGCGGCGGTACGCCCGAGGCCCTCGCCCTCTTTCAAAAGCGTGCCGAGGAGGAGGGGTGCGATTTTATGATCCATCTCGGGGATTACACCAATAACTGCCGCCCCGAGCATCTTGCGATGATCAACGCGTATCAGGATTTCCATATTCCCTCCTACCACGTGATCGGCAATCACGAGGCCGACACCGCCCCCTTTGAGAAGGTGCTTGAGCTATACCGTCTGAAAAGCGGGTACTATTATTTTGACTTCGGCGGCTACCGCATCATCGCGACCGACCCGAACTACTGCTTTGACGGCAAGGAATACTACCATTTCTCGATGGGGAACTATCACACCCGCGGCGGCGAGCGTGACTGGCTACCGCCCGAGCAGATGGAGTGGCTCCGGGAGACCATCGCAACGGCCCCCGGTCCCTGCATCATTATGAGCCACGCAAGCTACGAGCGCCCCGACGGCGTCCGCAACCGGGATGCTGTGCGTGCCGTCATTGACGAGGCCAACCGCCGTCGCCCACACAGTGTCATTGCCTGCTTCAACGGCCACCACCACCGCGACTACGCACGAATTCTTGAAAATGTCCTGTATTTCGAGGTCAACTGCGTATGCTTTGACTGGCTGGAGAAGCGCCACGACTGCTATCCAGAGGAGATGTGCCGCGAGATGTCCTCACTCTCGCACACTGTGTGCTTCAAGGATCCGCTTTGCTGTGTCGCCACCATTGAGGGCACGCACATCAAGATCGAGGGCATGCGCTCCGAGATGTTCCTCGGCGTTGACCGCGAGAAGGCGGGCTGCCGCATCTACGACGATGCGGGCCGTGCCGTCGTGCCGTGGATCAGCGATCTTGACATCACACTTTAAATAAAGATCCCCCCGTTGCGGGGGGGATCTTTTTATTCACAAATTAGGTGTTGCAAAAAAAGCTTCTCTCGCGTATAATATAATATGTCTACATATGTACTTTCACAAGAGTTGATTGAAAATGCAAGACCTATCAACGGGTTGACGGTGAAGGAGATCCTTCAGCGGATACGGCGCGACGGGGCCGAGATCTGCGGTCTCGGGGTGGCCAACCGCCCTCTCCTCGATATTCTACCTGCCCTCGGCGCGACAAGGATCACCGTGCGTGACCGACGGCCGCCCTCACCCGAGCTCACCGATACGATCGCGCGCCTTGGCGGACGGCTCATTGTCGGTGACGGGTGGCTTGGCGGTCTCTCCCACGGGGTGATCTTCCGCACGCCCTCGCTCCGCCCCGACGTGCCGGCGCTTGTTGAGGCCAGGCGGCGGGGTGCCGTGGTGCTTTCCGAGGTAGCGCTCTTTTTGGCGCTCTGCCCCGCACGCCTATACACGGTGACGGGGAGCGACGGGAAAACGACCACAGCGATGATGACGGCGGCGATGCTCCGCACGGCGGGACAGCGCGTGTATCTCGGGGGAAACATCGGTACTCCGCTCCTCTCTGCCCTGCCCGAGATGACGGCGGAGGACGCGGCGGTGCTTGAGCTATCCTCCTTTCAGCTTTCGGATCTTATACCGCCAAGAGGGCGGTCGGCGATCACAAACATTACCGAAAACCATCTGGACTGGCACGCCGATATGCAGGAATACGTCGCCGCGAAAGCGCGCATCCTCGGGGGCGGTGTGGCCGTCCTCAATGCCGACTGCCCGCCCGTCGCGGCGCTGGCGCCGCTCGGCGACTGCCTTCTGTTTTCCCCGACACAGCGCCCCCGAGGCGACCTTCCCTTCCTCTTTTGCGAGGGGGGCGAGGTGAAACTGTATGACAGCAGGGTCATGCGGCTGTTTCCGCTGTCGGCCGTCCGGCTCCCCGGACGCTATCAGTTAGAGAACGCCATGGCGGCGGCCGGGCTTACGCTTGACGCTGTGCCGCCCGAGGCCATGGAGGAGGCGCTCCGCGGCTTCCGCGGGCCGCGCCACCGCCGCGAGTATATCGGGCGCTTCCTCGGAGTCGATTGCTACGATTCCTCAATCGACACGACCCCGGCACGGACGGCGGCGACGCTCTCCTCCTTCGGGGGGCGGGTCGTTCTGCTTCTCGGTGGCCGGGGCAAGCGAGTCTCGCTCGAGCCGCTCGCTGCGGCAATCGCTGCGCACGCCGCCGGTGTGGTAGCCACGGGGGAGGAGGCGCCGGCGATCGCCGAGGTGCTGGGCGCGCTCTGCCCAGCCGTTCCGCTCGTGCGCGTTGACGGCTTCCGCGAGGCGGTCATGACGGCGCTCGGCATGGCGAAGGACTGCGGCGTGCTTCTGCTTTCCCCCGCCTGTACGAGCTTTGATGCTTTTCCAAATTATGAAGCGCGCGGTGACGCTTTCCGCGCGATATGCCAAGCAACAAGGGTTGAAATGTAAAATAAACGATACATCGGCTGACGGTGAGCTCGCCCTTGCGACGGCCGCCCCCGGTCATAAGAAATGAGGTAAGACGATGAAAAAGATCATAGCGTTGCTCCTTCTCCTTGCGATGACGTTCTCGCTCGCCGCCTGCAGCGGTACGCCTCCGGGAGGGGACAGCGAGATCCCCGAGGGAATGAAGATCGCCGAGGAGGGCGAGGGATACACCCTCTTCGTGCCCGAGGACTGGGTCGTGGAGACCTCGACCGGGGTGACGATGGCATACGTCTCGACGGTGGATCCCTCGAACGTGACGCTCCTGCGTGTTACGACCGACAAGACCCCTGCCGCGTATTTTGCCGAGAACGAAAGGACGCTCGCCTCGGTGCTGGAGGAGTACGTGCTTCTTGAGGCGCGCGACGACACCACCTTCGGCGGTGAACCCGCCTCGGTGCGTGTGTATACCGGGAAGGTCGCGGGGGTCGAGTATAAGTATATGCAGTTTCTAGTGCAGAAGGCAGGGATCCTTACCCTCTTTACCTACACGGCAAAGACCGAGATCCCCTCAGGCAACGTGAGCTACTATGACCGCTATATCGCAAACGTGCTTGGCAACGACAAGACCGTCGGTATGGCTAACGTCTTCCTCTTTACCGGCACCGAGCCGGAGGAGATGCCGACGCCCCCTGAGGAGGTCGTCAAAAACGAGGACGGGCTGATCCTTGTGTCCGATCCTGCCGTT
Organism: Eubacteriales bacterium; assembly: GCA_045586345.1. GTDB lineage: Bacteria > Bacillota > Clostridia > Oscillospirales > CAG-272 > UBA1740. The sequence continues at coordinate 17,165 of JAZNAD010000050.1, read as the reverse complement.
TCGCACTATTCGCTGTACGCGCCGGGGGGCTGGGGCATCGACCTCAGGAACGGCACCACATCGATCTCGACCAACGCCGCCGCCGTGACGGTGACGTACGAGATCCCTGTCGAGGCGAGCATCGGCGACTTCTGGGAGGCGCGACGCGCGACCTACGCCGAGATCTACGAGGACTTTGCCGTCATTGAGGCCGAATGCTCGCTCCCTGCCGAGAAGCGAGAGGACGTCGAGATCTGGCTGGACGGGCATCAGGCAGTGCGCTACGTATACACCTTCACCCACGGAGGCGTCGCCTATAAGACGCAGAAGCTCCTGGCGCTCGACGGCCTCTATGTCTATTCGCTCACCTTGACGGCACGGGCGGACGCCTATGATGCCGCGAAGGCCGACTTTGAGGCGATGATCGCGGCCTTTACCTTTGACTGATATGGAAAAGCCCGAGATCTATCTTGACAACAGCGCGACGACGCGCATTTCGGAGGCGGCACTGGCACGCTTTTGCGAGGTAAGCCGCGCGCATTTCGGCAATCCCTCCTCGCTCCACGCACGCGGCAAGGATGCCGAGGATATTATGACCGCGGCCAAGCGCACGATCCTTTCGGCCATTGGGGCGAAGGGCGGCAGTCTTATCTTCACCGCCTCGGGCACGGAGGCCAACAATTTAGCCATCCTCGGGCGGGCGCACGCCAAGGCGCGCTATCGCCGCGCCCGTATCGTAACGACGGCGGGCGAGCATGCCTCGGTCTCCTCTCCCTTTGCGGCGCTCGCCGCCGAGGGAATGGAGGTCGTTACCGTGCCGACTGTGGGCGGTGTCATCGACCTTGACGCCATGAAGGCGGCGCTGACCGAGAGCACAGTGCTCGTCTCCTTGATGCTGGTCAATAACGAGACCGGAGCACTGTATGACATCGCGGCCGTCTCGCGCCTTGTGCGCGCCGCCTGCCCCGACTGTGCGGTTCACGCTGACGCGACGCAAGCCCTCGGCAAGGTGCCGATCGACGTGCGCGCGCTCGGTGTGCGGATGCTGACCCTGTCCTCCCACAAGGTGGAGGGTCCGAAGGGGGTCGGTGCGCTCTTTATCGACGAGAGCCTGCGCCGTGAAAAGGGGATCGCTCCACTGATCCTCGGCGGCGGTCAGGGCGAGGGCCTGCGCTCGGGGACAGAGAACGTTCCCGGCATTGCTGCCTTTGCGACGGCGCTGGATGAATGTAAGCAAAACTTTTCAGAAAGGCGGAAAAAGCTGCTGGTTCTCCGCGAAAAACTGTTGATGGGGATTGCGGACGAGCCCGCGCTCTGTGAGGTAAGACCCATTCTGCCGCCCGTGGCGGCACCCCACATTCTTTCGCTGATCCTGCCCGATATTAAGAGTGAGGTCATGCTTCATTACCTGGCGGGCGAGGGCATCTCGGTTTCGAGCGGATCGGCCTGCTCGTCTCATGGGCATATCGGAGAGACGGCGCTGTCAGCCTTTGGCTGCAGTGACCGCGAGGTGGACTGCGCCATCCGCGTGAGCCTTTCGCACCGCAACGAGGAAGGGGAGATTGAGCGCTTCCTTTCGGTGCTATCGGACGGCTGCCGCCGCCTTTGCCGGATGAAATAAAAAAACCGATCCGCAAAGACTGCGGATCGGCCCCATGACGGCTGACGGCTTCTATCAACCGACCGTCAATAGAATTCCTGCGCTTCCACTCTGTCCGATAACGAAAGGACAAGAAGGCGCATTTCTGCCCGAGTGCGCGCTGACCGCGCGCGAGCGACTACAAGGTCGCGTTCCTTAGCGGTAAGAGAAGAAAACCGTTGCATTGCTCTCTTATCCCGCACGATCTCCAAAAGGAAAGCATCGGGTAGCTTCTTTTCCAAGAGTAGAAATTCCTCCGTACCATGGGTGCGGGGCGTTCGGAAGCCCCAACACCGTGGCGGAGCTTTCTCATTCGTCCCATGATTATTTTATCCCGTATTGTACGGGCCATACAAAAAAAGAAAAGGAAATTTTATGAAACAGCTTTGCTTTTCCCCGGCCGACATTCTTCTGCCCGACTTCCGGACGGTCGACGGCGAGCGCTGGGCCACCATTGCCTGCGATCAGTTCACGAGTGAGCCGGAATACTGGGAGGAGGCCGCGCGCTTTGTGGGCGACGCCCCCTCGGCCCTGCGGCTCATTCTGCCCGAGTGCTATCTTTCGGAGCGTGCCGAGAGAGTCGGCCCGATCAACGCCGAGATGAAGCGCCTCGCTGACGCCGATTTCTTCCGAGTCTACGAAAATTCGCTCATCTATCTTGAGCGCACCTGCCCCGACGGGCGCGTGCGCCGCGGTCTTGTCGGCAAGATCGACCTTGAATGCTACGGCTATGCGCCGACCGATACCCTGCCCGTCCGCTCGACCGAGGGGACGGTGCTCGACCGCATCCCGCCGCGCGTTGAGATCCGCCGTGATGCGCCGCTCGAGCTGCCGCACGTGATGCTTCTCATCGACGACCCGAAGGGCACTGTCATTGAGTCGGTCGCCAAGGGAAGCCGCGGCGAGGTAGTGTACGACTTCAAGCTGATGGCGGGGGGCGGTCACGCCCGTGGCGTGCGCCTGACAGAGGACGAGTGCCGCCGCGTGCTTGAGGCGCTGGCGTCGCTGGCCTCACCCGAGGTACAGAAGGCAAAATACGGCAAGGAGGAGCCGATCTTCCTCTTTGCGGTGGGGGACGGCAACCATTCGCTGGCGACCGCCAAGGCCTGCTACGAGGCCCTGAAGGCCGAGATCGGTGCCGAGGCCGCCGCCCGTCATCCCGCGCGCTACGCCCTCGCCGAGGTCGTGAACCTGCACGATGCGGCGCTCGATTTTGAGCCGATCTACCGTGTGGTGATGGGGGCGGACAACGAGGACCTCCTGGCGGCCTTCCGCGCGTATGCGGCCGCCGAGGGTGATGCTGCGCTGGCACAGCAGGACTTCCTTGTGGTGAGCGCGGGGGGCGAGGAGACCCTCACCCTGCCGGCGACCCACGTTCAGCCCGTCGGCACGCTCCAGCGCTTCTTGGACATGTACATCAAGGATCACCCCGAGGTCGAGGTCGACTACATCCATGACGAGGAGTCGCTCCGCGCGCTGGCATCGCGCCCCGGCAGTCTCGGCTTCCTCTTCCGTGGGATGGAGAAGGGGGATCTCTTCCCTGCGGTGGCGGCCGAGGGGCCCCTGCCGCGCAAGACCTTCTCGATGGGGCATGCGCGTGATAAGCGCTATTATCTCGAGGCGCGGAGGATTCGGCCGTAATATTTGGCGCCGTTAAAAGAGATAAAGAAGCCTCCGCTTCAACGGAGGCTTTTTCTTATACACTAAGTAAGACAACGGCGATGGCGCCAAGGAGGAGGCCGATGAGCTGGCGGCGCTCAAAGGTCTCACGAAAGAGGAAGACGGCAAGGAGGAAGGAGCCGAGGCTTTTCAGCACTGAGCCCATGGGCCCCGAATAGGAGACGTTCACGCCGATCTGGAGCATCAGGATCTGAAGAAGGTTGGTGCAGCCGTTGGAAACCCCCGCAGCGGTGGCGAAGGGTGCGCCCTTCTTAAGGATACCCCAACAATCGCCCCTGTCGCGGACGATCCCGACAACGATCAACGCAAGTGCCGAAAAGCCGAGGCTGACGATCATAAATTCATTATTGTAGGCGCTCACGTAGAGATCCTGCTGGTACATCCGAACGATGCTGAAGCCTGCCGCCGCAAAGACCGAATAGGTGATGGCAAAGACCCAGCGGAAGGAGATCTTTACTTTTTCGGGGGGAGCATTCTCGGGAGCCTTTTTGCGGAGCAGGAAGATCGAGACGGCGATGATGGCAAAAGCGATCCAGGTGAGAACGCCTGCCGCCTCGCTGCGGAAGATAAGACCGTAGACCACCGTCAGGACGAGAGAATACGAGAGAATGAGATTGGAGAGCGCGTACGAGCCCCATTGCACGGCAAGATAGGTCATCAGGGATGCCGAGGCGTAAAGGTAGCCGCCGAGAATACCGAACAGAACGATAGGCCAGGAAAAACAGAAGCCGCCACCGCCACCGGCGCTTTCGACAGCCTCGCGGATGACGAAGACCATCATGGAAAAAATCGAAACAAGCGCTGTAAAGAAAAAGCCACCCTTTGCGTTCTTGCGGTTGTAGAGCTTTATCATCACACCCTCGGTAAGGCCTGTTGCCGTCGAGAGGAGAAGGAAGGGCAAAGCCGCGAAAAACATAACGATCTCCTACCTTATTTATGATATTTTTTACCTGATAGGATCGAGAAGGAGCGATAAAGGGTTTCATAGACAAGCACCCTTGCCAGCTGATGCGGAAAGGTCAGGGCGCTTAGGGAGAGGCGAAGGTCCGCCTTCGCCTTGACGGCTTGGGAAAGACCGTGCGACGAGCCGATGATGAAGCAAATCTTGCCCTTGCGGTCAACGGCACCGCCAATGGCGGCGGCAAGCGCAGGGGAATCGAGCATTTTTCCCTCAACGCAGAGGGCCACGATATACGCGCCCTCGGGGATGCGGGAGAGGATGCGCTCGCCCTCGGCCGCGAGGGCGGCGGCGACAGCGCTGGGGATGTCCTCATCGGGTATGCGCTCCTCCTTCAAGGAGATCTCCTCAAGCCTTGCCAAGGACGAGAGGCGCTTTTTGTATTCGGCGATCGCCTCAACGAGATAGCTCTCCTTGAGCGTTCCCACGGAAATTACGGTAACCTGTGCCACAAATTCACCTTTTATGTAAAGTTTTGTTCCCAAGCTCGCTATATCGCGCTTGGGGCACCGCAAACAGTATACACCTTCCCGAGGGAAAAAGCAAGAGGTGGAGGGATTTCTCTTTTTTGCAAGGCACTTGATTTTTTGCAGCGATTACCTTATAATGGATACAAGATACATACCGAAAGGAGCTTCCCCATGAAGACTATTAAAGTTGAAGCCCTCACGAAGGAGGCCTTTGCCCCCTTTGGGCAGTATTACACGATGGACACGCCGGACGGCTATCCCCTGACGGGTGAGATCCACCGCTTCTTCCCCGACCGTGTGGTGGCCTACCAGGGGCACAGCGTCGGCTTCTCGCCGATCCTTGTCAAGCGCCCCCCCGTGATGAAGATCACGTCGATCGAGTACCACACGACGACATGCGAAATGATCCTGCCGCTGAATGACGACATGATCCTGCACGTCGCGCCCCCCTCGGCCGGCAAGCCCCTTCCCGAGCACACCCGTGCCTTCCTCGTGCCGCGCCACACCCTCATCAAGATGAACGCCTGTGTCTGGCATCTGGCGCCTCTGCCGGCGAACGCCCCGGAGCTCGCGGCAATGATCGTCCTGCCCGAGTGCACCTACATGAACGACTGCACGGTGGTTGACCTTAAGGAAGACGAGCAGTTTGTCATCGAGAAATAACTTATAAGTAAAAGACGGAGAGCTGTGTTCTCCGTCTTTTTTGCTATTGCTTCGCGGAACGCGGTGCCTACTTTTTTCTGTTGCAAAAAAGTGTACAATATAGTATAATAAAGTCGTTCCCTAAGAGATACTTCAATAGAAGACATCCCCTTGTATGAAACGAAAGGAGTGAGCGCCGTGAAGGAGGCTGTGTTTCAACTGAAGAGTGCCTTCCGTCCGACGGGCGATCAGCCCGAGGCGATCGAAGCCCTCGTGCGCGGTGTGGCCGAGGGGCGGCGCGCGCAGACCCTGCTCGGCGTGACCGGCTCCGGAAAGACCTTTACGATGGCGAATGTCATTGCGCGGTGCGGCCGCCCGACGCTCATCCTTGAGCCGAACAAGACCCTGGCGGCGCAGGTCTGCTCCGAGCTGCGCGAGTTCTTCCCCGACAATGCCGTTGAGTTCTTTGTTTCCTACTACGACTATTACCAGCCCGAGGCCTACATCCCCGGGCAGGATATGTATATAGAAAAGGACGCACTCATCAATGATGAGATCGACCAGCTCCGCCACAGTGCGACGAGCTCACTCTACGAGCGGCGCGACGTCATCATCGTGGCCTCGGTCTCCTGCATCTATTCGCTCGGTGACCCGGCCGAGTACAGCGAGCTTTTAGTCTCGCTCCGCGTCGGGCAGGAGCTGTCGCGCGAGGAGCTGCTCCGGCGGCTGGTCGCTATCAGCTATGCGCGGAACGACCTCTCGCTTTCGCGCGGTAAATTCCGCGTACACGGCGACACCGTCGAGGTGGTGCCCGCCTCCTTCGGCGAGAATGCCCTGCGCATCGAATTCTTCGGTGACGAGATCGAGCGCATCAGCGAGGTGAATACCGTAACGGGCGCCGTTCTGCGGTCGCTCTCCTACGTGGCGATCTTCCCGGCGACCCACTATGCCGTTTCGGACGAGCACCGCCATCGGGCGCTCGCCGAGATCGAGCGAGAGATGCGCGAGAGAGTCGAGTACTTCCGCGCGCGGGACATGATGCTTGAGGCACAGCGCATCGAGCAGCGGACACTCTACGATCTTGAGATGCTGCGCGAGGTCGGCTTCTGCTCAGGGGTCGAGAACTATTCGCGCGTTCTTTCGGGGCGGCCTGCGGGCTCTACGCCCTATACCCTGCTCGATTATTTTCCGAAGGACTACCTTCTCTTTATTGACGAATCACACGTGACTGTGCCGCAGGTGCGCGGCATGTCGGGCGGCGATACGGCGAGAAAGAGGAACCTCATTGATTACGGATTCCGCCTCCCTTCGGCCTACGACAACCGCCCCCTACGCTTCGAGGAATTTGAGGAGCGGATGGGGCAGACCGTCTTTGTGAGTGCGACGCCGGGGCCCTACGAGGAGGAGCACGCGGACGGAGTGGCCGAGCAGCTGATCCGACCGACGGGGCTAGTCGATCCCGAGATCCTCGTGCGGCCGATCGAGGGGCAGGTGGACGATCTCGTCGGCGAGATCCGCCGCGTCACCGAGAGAGAGGAGCGTGCGCTTGTAACCACCCTGACGACCAAGATGGCCGAGGACCTCACCGACTATCTCGCCTCGCTCGGCATCCATGTCAAGTATATCCACCACAAGGTCGATACGATGGAGAGAATGGAGATCATCCGCGATCTGCGCCTCGGGAAATTCGACGTGCTGGTCGGGATCAACCTTCTCCGTGAGGGGCTGGATATCCCCGAGGTATCGCTCGTGGCAGTGCTCGACGCCGACAAGGAGGGCTTCCTCCGCTCGGCAACATCCCTCATCCAGACGGTGGGGCGTGCGGCGCGCAACGCGAACGGGCGCTGTGTGATGTACGCCGACAAGGTGACGGGCTCGATGAAGCGCGCGATCGACGAGACCGAGCGCCGCCGCACCGTGCAGCTCGCCTACAACAAGGCGCACGGCATCACCCCCGAGACGGTCAGAAAAGAGGTGCGTGAGCTGATCGCCCTCGGCCGCGCCGAGGAGGCGCCGGCGAAGGGTGCCGAGAAGCGCGCCAAGGCGATGTCGCCGAAGGAGCGCGAGAGGACGGTCGAGCGCCTGCGCGCCGAGATGCGCGATGCCGCGCGGCGGCTGGAGTTCGAGCGTGCGGCTTACCTGCGCGACCGCATCCGCGAGCTGGAAGACGACAGAAAATAAAAAGAAAAGGCACTACACTATGGCGAAATATATCCGCATCCGGGGCGCCCGGGAAAACAATCTGAAGAACATCGACGTGGATATCCCGCGCGATCAGCTGGTCGTTCTGACCGGTCTTTCGGGCTCGGGAAAGTCCTCGCTCGCCTTCGAGACGCTGTACGCCGAGGGACACCGCCGCTTTGTCGAATCGCTCTCGTCCTACGCGCGGATGTTCTTAGGGCAAATGGACAAGCCCGACCTCGACTCGATCGAGGGGCTGTCGCCCGCGATCGCGATCGACCAAAAAACGACCTCAAAGAACCCCCGCTCGACGGTGGGAACGGTGACCGAGATCTACGACTATCTGCGTCTGCTTTACGCGCGCATCGGTATTCCGCACTGCCCCTATTGCGGTAAGGAGATCCGTCAGCAGTCGCTTGACCAGATCACCGAGCGCATCATGCAGCTCGAGGAGGGCACGCGCTTCCTTGTCCTGTCGCCGATGGTGCGCGAGAAGAAGGGGATGCACGAGAAGGTGCTTGAGGACGTGCGGCGGCGCGGCTATGCGCGTGTGCGCGTGGACGGCGAGATGCGCGACCTCACCGAGGAGATCGTGCTGGAAAAGAATCAGAAGCACACGATCGAGGTGATCGTTGACCGCCTGGTGATGCGCCCCGATGTGCGCTCACGCCTTTCAGATTCGGTCGAGGGGGCACTCGCCCTCTCGGAGGGGAGGGTCATCATCGCGACTGTGCCGCGTGAGGGCGAGAGCGAGGAGCTGGAATTCTCCCAGCGCTACGCCTGCGAGGAGCATGAGGTCAGCTTCGGCGAGCTTGAGCCGCGGATGTTCTCCTTCAACAATCCCCAAGGCGCCTGCCCCGACTGCGCGGGACTCGGAGACACGCGGCGCGTGTCCCCCGAGAGGCTGATCCCCGATAAGTCGCTCTCGCTCCGTGAGGGGGCGATCGTCTGCAACGGCTTTAAGTCAATGGACGAGGCAAGCTGGATGGGGCCCCTGGCGGCAGCGATGGGCGAGGACCTCGGGTTTACGCTTGATACGCCGATCGCGGAGTATTCCCCCGAGGCGTACCACGCGCTCCTCTACGGTCACCCGAAAAAGTACCACGTGCACCGCTTCTTCGGGAAGGAGGAGCACGAGCAGTTCACGGCCTTTGAGGGCGTTGTGAACACCGTCGAGCGCCGCATGAAGATGAACGGCGTACTGGGCGAGGGGTACGAGGACTTCGTTGAGGATGTGCCCTGCCCGCGCTGCCGCGGTCGGCGGCTCTCAGATCATATCTTAGCCGTGACGGTCGGGGGGCTGAACATCGACGAGATGACGCGCCTGTCGGTTGCGCGGATGCTGGAGTTCGTGAATGCCTTGACCCTGACTTCCACCGAAGCAACCATCGCCGAGGAGATCTTAAAGGAGATCCGTGCGCGGCTCGGCTTCCTCTCGAGCGTGGGGCTGGAGTACCTCGATCTCGCCCGAAAGGCGGGAACTCTCTCGGGGGGTGAGGCCCAACGCATTCGCTTAGCGACCCAGATCGGCTCGGCGTTGACGGGGGTCATGTATATCCTGGATGAGCCGTCGATCGGTCTGCACCAGCGCGACAACGACAAGCTGATCGCAACGCTCAAGAGCCTGCGCGATCTTGGGAATACCGTCATCGTCGTCGAGCACGACGAGGACACCATGAGGGAGGCCGACTACCTCATTGACATCGGTCCCGGGGCCGGCATTCACGGCGGTAAGATCGTGGCGGCCGGCACGCCCGAGGAGGTCGCGGCGGCCGAGGACTCGCTGACCGGCGAGTATCTTGCCGGGCGGCGCGTCATTCCCGTACCGGGGACACGACGACCCGGCAACGGCCACACCGTGCGCGTTCTCGGCGCGGCCGAGAACAACCTGAAGTCGATTGATGTGGAGTTCCCGCTCGGGAAATTCATTGCCGTGACCGGTGTGTCGGGCTCAGGCAAGTCCTCGCTCGTCAATTCGATCCTGCGTGACACCCTGGCGCGCGACCTGAACCGTGCCATCACGCACCCCGGGAAATGCCGTGGGGTCGAGGGGCAGGAGCATCTTGACAAGATCATCTCGATCGATCAGAGCCCGATCGGGCGGACGCCGCGCTCGAACCCCGCGACCTACACGGGGCTTTTCACCGAGATCCGCGCCCTCTTTTCAAAGACCGCCGACGCGCGCGCCAAGGGCTACGGCCCCGGGCGCTTCTCCTTCAACGTAAGGGGAGGGCGGTGCGAGGCCTGCGAGGGCGACGGCGTGCGGTGCATCGAGATGCACTTCCTCCCCGATGTGTACGTCAAGTGCGACGTTTGCCGCGGTATGCGCTACAACCGCGATACCCTCGACGTGCACTATAAGGGCAAGAACATCTACGACGTGCTTGAGATGACGGCCGAGGAGGGGGTCGGCTTCTTCTCGGGTATTCCCGCGATCGCCAAGCGCCTCAAGACCATGTGTGACGTGGGGCTCGGGTACATCAAGATCGGGCAGTCCTCGACCACCCTCTCGGGGGGCGAGGCGCAGAGGATCAAGCTGGCCACCGAGCTCGCAAAGCGCGACACCGGGCGCACGCTCTATATTCTTGACGAGCCGACGACGGGGCTTCACACCGATGACGTGGCGCGCCTTATCGGCATCCTGCACCGCCTCACCGATGCCGGCAACACCGTGGTGGTGATCGAGCACAACCTCGACCTCATTAAGACCGCCGACCACATCATCGATCTCGGCCCCGAGGGGGGCGACGGCGGCGGCACCGTGATCGCCACGGGGACGCCCGAGGAGGTGGCCGAGAACCCGGCCTCGTACACCGGGCAGTATCTCAGAAAAAAGCTTTCGGAAGTAAAGTAAGGTTTACAGAAAAATAGAACTAAGTAAAAAAGGAGCACAGATGTGCTCCTTTTTCTGTTTTGCAATCCCAACTCCTTATACCTCTACTCCAAGGAACCTCTTTGCAAGGATCCCTACACCGAAGGAGAGGACGGCGACACCGATCGAGATAAAGAACATCTCAAGGAAGCGGCGAGTGAAGGGCTCGTCCCCCGCGACCGAGGTGTAGTAGGTAAAGCCCGCGATGATCAGAACGATAATACCGAGCATCGTGACGAGGGCGAGGAGGTACTGCGCCGGGGGAAAGAGAAGGTAAGGCAGGACGAGGAGTGCCACCGTGATAAGGTACGCGATGCCGGTATAGGCGCAGGACTTGAGGGCATCGCTCCTGCCCTCGCTTTTCGCCGAGAGGAATTCCGACGAGGCCATCGAGAAGGTGGCCGAGATGCCGACGATCAGCCCCGAAAGGGCGACAAGGCGGGCATTTTGCAGGGCAAAGGTGAAGCCGGCAAGGCTGCCTGCGAGCTCGACGAGGGCGTCGTTGAGACCGAGGACCATGCTGCCGACGTACTTGAGGCGCTCTTCATCAAGCATGGCGAGAAGGGCGGCCTCGTGCTCCTCCTCCTCGGCGCGGATCTTGACGCTCTCCGGGACCTCCTCGGTGAGGGCGGCGTAGGTCGTTTGTGCGTTCCCTTCTCCACGCTCCATCAGCTTGACGGCAAAGGTGAAGCCAAGGATGCGTGCCATCCATGTGTATTTCCACACCCGGCGGCGGCGCGGCTTCATCTCGACGCCGGTATAGCTCTTCCAGATCTCGTAGTGCGCCGCTTCCTCACGGGCGAGGCGACGGAGGGTCTCTTTATTTTGGTCGCCCTTGGCAAAGTGGGCGATCCTTTCATAGATAACGCTCTCGTCAAGCTCGTTCTGCTGCATCCGACGGGCGGTGGCGAGAGTTTTTGCGGACAGCTCCTTCACGGTCAGACCTCCTGAGGACGGAAGGTGATCTCCCCCGTCTCGGCATTCATCGCATCGACGATGGCCAGCGATTCAATGCGGTAGCCCTTTTCGCGGATGGCGGCACCGCCAACCTGGAAGCCCTTCTCGATGACGATGCCGATGCCCTCGACGGTGGCACCCGCCGTCTCGGTGATCGAGATGAGTCCCTGGAGGGCACAGCCGTTGGCGAGAAAATCGTCAATGATAAGGACGCGGTCGCCGGGGTGCAGGAACTTTTTGGACACGATGACCTGGTTCTTACACTTGTGGGTAAAGGACTCGACCTCCGCCACATACATATCGCCGTCGATATTAACGCTCTTCGACTTCTTGGCAAAGAGCACGGGCACGCCGAAGTGGCGCGCGGCGGCGCAGGCGATGGCAATACCCGAGGCCTCGATGGTCAGGATCTTGGTAACGGTGCTCCCCCAAAAGCGACGGCGGAACTCAGCACCGACCTCGTCAAGAAGGGCGACGTCCATCTGATGGTTAAGAAAGCTGTCGACCTTTAAGACGTTGCCCGGCTTTACGAGGCCGTCACGCAGGATACGCTCTTCGAGAAAATTCATACGATGTCCTCACTTTATGATGTGAATGCGATGCCTATTAAGGATATTGTACGATTTTTGTCGGCGTTTGTCAATTTCTTCACCGATATTTTTACCAAAATAGAGAAAAAAGGGGAGAGAGCGGCCATCTTCTTACTCGGTGCTGCCGCACTCTCCCTTCGTCGCATTCCGCGCCACCTCCCTCCGAGAGGGGGGCGGTGTTCGCCCTCTCACCCGCTTTGCGGGAGCTGCCCCCAGGGGGATCCTTGAGGTTAGTCCGGATAGGGAGAGGCGAAGATGCAAAAACGCACACACAGCGCACCTGCTTTATCGCAGGTGCGCTGTGTGCTCCTTGTGTTTTTCTTTTTGTGATATATAAGATAAAATCTGCTACTAAACGAGGAAAGACACGAGTAAGTTCAAGCGCTTGCCCGTGCTTTTTGATTTTTATCTCGCACATCCGCGTTTTTCACGACGATCGAAAAATTCATTGATTTTTAGCTTTATTACGAGCTTGCTTCGTACTCTCTCGTAGAAATTATCCTCTTCGGGAAACGGAAGAAACGATCCGCCAACACGCTCACGAAACAGACGGTTCATTCGTATCTTGTGCCGTTTGCTTGGAGGCGATATTTCCATATCCTTGCTTTCTTCCTCGATCTTGCGGATCTTCAAGTCTAACGCTTCCAATAATGCACACCGGAAAAGCTCTCGGTTCTCGTTTGACATACCCTCAAGAAGATCCTCATCGTTTATATTTTTAACAGCTTGCTCTTTTATTTTGCTATAATTGCTCATTCTTTTCCCCTCTCTTTTTCTGTGAGCTCACCGTGCAAGAAAACCGCAAAAATGCACTCTAAAGCACGCTTTTATATCTGACAAATATTATATCGTAACTCTTGGTTTCTGTCAATGATTGCTTGAACGGGGTAAAATATTGGTAGAGAGGTGAGGGTATGAATTTGATGTATGAATACGAGTATATGCAGATCGGTTTAAAGATTGCATACTATCGCAAATTGCGCGGATTAACGCAGGAGCAGTTGGCAGAGAAAATTGATCGTGCTCCCGGATTTATCGGCCACGTTGAAGCACCTAATATTAACAAGGCGGTATCCCTTGATACCCTTTTTGAGATTGCAAAGGTGTTGAATGTTCCGGCGTATAAATTCCTTGTATTTGATGATTAAAACCAAAAAGCGTCTTGCGCCGGTATCGGCGCAAGATGCTTTTTAATCACTCTGCAATTTACTTTCCCTATGATTGCAATTATAAAAATAAGAATACGGCATATCTTAAAGGAGTATGCCGTATTCTTTCAAAACTGTGCTTCAGAGAACGGCTCTTATGGTCTGCTCTTTTTCGGTTATGCCAAAGGTCGAAGTCCTATTATTTTGAGGGCTTTTTGATGCGATTGAGCTTCTTATTCATCGCAAGAAGCTCCTCCTTCGTGAAGGAGATGTTCGCCATGCCAAGCATCGAGGTCAGACGAAGGACGGTGAAGCCGCCCATCATCTCCATAAGACCGCCGTCGGCGGCCGCGCTGAGGTCGACGTCAAAGCCACCGGCCTTCCCTGCCCCCTTGCCCTTCTTATTGGCGTTCATCTTCTTTTTGAGCTTAAGAGCGACGCCAAGGAACCAGAGCTTGCCGCGCTTTGTTGCCATGATGTCCGAGACCTTGTCGTTCAGAGAGAAGCGTCCCTCGGGGGCATTGATGTCAAACCAGTTGAGGACAGCACCCTTCTCGACGAGAACGTAGTCCATATTTCTCTCGGCGACCTTGCGGATCTTCCCCTCGTCGGTAAGCTCGCCCGCACGGGCTACGATCGTGCTTTCGCCCTCATTCTTCACCTCAAAGTAGAAGAAGTGGTCGGGGGCGGTCTTCTTCCCGACGCTCTCGCCGTTGACAAAAAGCTCGACCTCGGGAAGGTTCGAATAGACGGTGACCTTGGTGACATCCTCAACGCGGTCGATATAGCGCTTGCCCGAGAGGTGGACGAAGGGATCGTCGGACAGCCAGGCCTTGTAGGCGTAGAAGGCATCCTTCTTATACTTTCTGTCCATCGTGACAAGACCCTTGTGGTTCTGGCCGTTCTCGCCGCCCTCGGCACGCGCATCGGCACCGAAGTCAAACATATTCCAGACGTGGGTCGCCCACATGTACTTACGCGTAAAGAGCTGCTTGATGAGCTCCTCGTGGTAGAGGGCCTGGTATTCCTCGGTGTAGTCGCCCTGTGTTGGATCGCTCGTGTGCCAGTTGAGCGCCTCACAGCCGTACTCCGAGCAGCCGATCGGGATCGTGGGATGAAGGGCGTGGAACTTATCGAACCACGGGCCGTTCATCGAGGTGTCGCCGCCGTACCAGCCGAAGTAGTGGTTATAGGAGACGACGTCGGGGATCAGGAGGTAGGGATCGTCCATCTTACACATCGAGACGGCGGCAATGGTGGTCTTGCGCGTCTTATCCATCTCGTGCACAAGATCGTTGAGGATGCGGTGGTTCTCTAAGAGATCCTCGTCGGCACCGGCGATCGATATCTCGTTCGAAAGCCCCCAGACGACGATCGAGGGGTGGTTGTAGTTCTGCGTGATGAGCTCCTTCATCTGGCTGATCGTGTTCTCGCGGCCGCCCGGCATATGGCGCGAGATGTAGGGGATCTCGGCCCAGATGACAAGTCCCTTTTCATCGCAGAGGTCGTAGAAATACTGGTCGTGCTGGTAGTGCGCAAGACGGATCGTGGTGGCACCGACCTCCATAATAAGGTCGATGTCCTCCCTGTGGTGCTCGGGCAAAAGAGCGTTACCGACGCCGAGGCGGTCCTGGTGGCGCGATACGCCCCGCAGGGGGTACTCCTCGCCGTTCAGGATAAAGCCACGCTCGGGGTCGATGTCGAAGCTACGGCAGCCGAAGCGGCTGCAGACATTGTCCAGCACCTCGCCGCTCGCCATAAGCTCGACCTCGCAGCAGTAGAGATAGGGGTCGCGGCGGCCGTGCCAGAGGTGGACGCCGGGGATCGTGAAGGTGGCCACATCCTCGGTGGTCTCGATGCGTTCAAGCTCGTTCTCATCCTTATCGTAGAGAGTATAGACGAGGGTCTGCCCCTCCGCCATTCCCTTCGGGAAGGTGCGCACCTCAACCGTCGCATCCGTGCCGTTCACTGTGGGGGTGATCGCAAGGCCGGGGCCACCGTAGTAGTCGAGGTCGAAGTGGGCGGCATTGACCGCGATGAGATTGACGTCACGGTAGGCGCCGCCGTAGAAGGTGAAGTCGGCCATCTGAGGATAGACGGTCTCGTTCGGGGCGTTATCGACGAGGAGGGCGATCTCGGCCGCGTCGCCGAGGGCTCCCGTGATATCGACGCGCCAGGTCGAATAGCCGCCGTCGTGATGGGCGAGCTTCTCGCCACCGACAAAGAGATCGGCCGAGGAGTTGGTGCCGCGGAATTCGAGATAGTAAAGGTCGGCCTCGGGGAGGTCGCTTTTGACCAGCGTCTTCTTATAGAGGCAGGTGCCGCGGAAGTAGTCATTGCCGCCGTCCTGGCCGTCGGTCGCGTTCCAGGTGTGGGGCAGGTCGACTGCCTCGCCGCCGATGGCATTGATGTCGGCGGTGTCCTTATAGAACATCCAGCCGCGGTTGAGGTTTACGGTGTGTCTCATAGATTCTCCTTTTATTCGGTGGGGGCATCGGGAGCGGCGGTGCCGTTCCGCTCGGCAAGCTCGGCCGTCATGGTCTCAAGAGTCTTTTTATCGAGGTTATAGATCACGGCAAGGCCGATGAACTGAAGGATGGCGCTGAAGAGGTAGAGACCGGCGACCAGCCAGCACATGTTGTGGGCGGTCGTGGCGCTCTGACCGATGGTACCGTACTTCGACTGATAGCCGAGCCAGCCCATGACGAGCAGCACCATCGAGGGGCCGATGCCCTGCGCGAGCTTACGGAAGAAGGAATGGAGCGAGTAGACGGTGCCCTCCTCGCGCGTGCCGAACCTCCACTCGTTGTAGTCGATGGCATCGCCCATCATCGCCCAGGACACGCAGGTGTAGACACCCATGCCGACGCCGTAGATGACGAGGGCAAAGAGGTAGACGACAAGAGCAACGGTCGTATTCTTGATAAGCGGGAAGAAAAGCATAATAACACCGCCGATGAGCGAGGCGAGCGTACCGACGACCGAGGACTCCTTTTTGCCGTACTTCTTGACGATCTTGGTAATGAAGGGCATAAAGAAGAACATCGGCAAAAATCCGATCATCTGCACAACGCCTGAGAGCTGCGCCATATTGAAGTAGGTGGCGAACATGATCGTGGTGGCCGTGGTCGCGGCGTTCATGCCGAGGAACATCCCCATCGCGGCGAGTGTCGCACCGACGGCAGGGCGGTTCTTCATAAAGTTACCGAAGGCCTTGAGGACATTGAACTTCTCGGCCTTTTCGGTGGTCTTGACGGTAGTCTCATCCACACGCACGGTGATATTCTTAAGCATAAAGAGGAAGGCCAGGAACCCGATGACACCCATAATGAGCGCCGCCCAGAAGACGCGCTCACCGAGAAGGACCTCAAGAGGCTTACCCGTTAGGGGGCTGAGCACCTCGGCGCCCTGCTCGTACGCCTCACCCGTCAGGGGGTTCGAGTGGAACTTATCGGGGCTGAACATATCCTCGGCCCCCTCGGGGATCTCGATATTCTCGAGGAAATCGGTCGTGCCGTCGTAGGTCACCTTGCGCCAGATGAGCGCCGGAAGGATCATGGTCGGGAGGATGTTACCGATCATCGAGCCGACCGAGCGCCAGGTCGAGAGCTGGGCGCGCTCGCCGACGTCCTCAGTCACGACTGAGAGCATCGAGCCGTAGGGGACGTTCGCGATCGTGTAGAAGGCATCCCAGACGATATAGCCGAGGATGAAGAGGACGGCCTTGAAGACCGGGCCCGAATTCGGGAAGGGCAGGAAGACGGCGGCGCCGCCAACAAGAAGCCCGCAGGCACCGATAAAGATGTAGGTCTTGAACTTGCCGGCGCGGTACTTCCGCGTATCGTTATCAATCAGGGTACCGATCAGCGGATCGTTGACGGCATCCCAAGTCGGATCGTAGCCATGTCGTTCTGTGAGCCAAGGAGTTGCACCAAACAGTTGTCTTCCTAAGACCGCTTGGCCTCCGACTTTCTTGAACTTGCCGGCGCGGTACTTCCGCGTATCGTTATCAATCAGGGTACCGATCAGCGGATCGTTGACGGCATCCC
>JAZNAD010000049.1:0-16331 GCA_045586345.1 Eubacteriales bacterium | reverse complement strand
GAGTTTGTGTCGGTCGAGGGGATGGAGACGGCGGTTTCACTGCTGGTGGAGATCTTAACGGCATAAAAGCATAAGAAAAACGACCTCAGGGAGGTCGTTTTTCTTTTATCGTTGGGATTCGCTTTCAAGACGGAGGATAAGCGCAGAAAAAGGAAGGATCAGCGTGCCGAAGATGACGTTTGAGACCGCATGGGTGACGTCAAAGAGGACGCCTGCCGAGATCCAGGCCGCGACCTTTTCCCACGAGTCAAGCCCGAAGAACAGGGCTTGGGCGGGGGCGTACAGCACGCCGAAGAGGAGCCCGTGCAGTCCTGCGACCGTCGGATAGAGCACCGCGCGGACGGCGGCAGGCCATCGGCGAGGGATCAGGTGAAAGCCGAAGAAGAGCGGGAGAAAGATGTAAAGGTAGGGAATCCACCAGAGTGAAAAGCCGTGAATAAGACCGTCAAGAAAGACGTAGACGTAAAGCGGGATGAGTGCGCGGAGGCGATACACCACGGTGAGCGTGCCGATGAACAGAGCCAGGAGATGGATATTGGGGAGGACCTCCATCACGTACTTGGAGGCAAACATCAAGGCTCCGAACATGCCAAAGACGGCGGTATCGCGCGCTCTGCGCGCGTGGCGGCCGGTTACCATTGGTTGGTGCGGATAAATTCGTAGACGGCGCCCTCGCGGATAGGCGTGAAGGACGCCCCTTCAAGGGAGGTTTCGCCGTCGGTCACGAGCTTCCAATAGTAGCCGTTATCGAGGTCGTAATCGGCGCGGATGCCGTTGACGTGAGAGATCATCAGGCCGTACTGCGCATTTTCTCCCTTGACGAGCTCTTCGGACAGGAGGGCGTCGGCGAGGGTCGCCTTGTCGGTTTTGAGAGTCAGGGTGACGGTCTTGTCTTCGGCCGTGACCTTGACCGTGACCGTGGTGGCACCGTCACCGACGGTGGCATCCTTCTTGTAGATGGCGTCCTCCCAGGAGACCGGCACGGGGTTGCAGGCGTCAAGGAGGAGAACGAGAAGCAAAAGAAGCGGAACGACGCGAAGGAGTGTTGATTTTTTGTTCATTTTGTAAACTTCCTTTCCCGAAGAAAACGCACTCTCCAAGGAGAGCGCGCACAAAAAGAACACGAGGTTCCGAGTCGCTTCTCCTGTTGCCCAAGAGCGATTTCCCTGCACAAGACGGTAAGCATTCCGGCTGACGCCCCTCCCCGGGCGATCACGGCAATGGCTGTTGCTGCGGAGCCTCCCCGCATTTCCTTACCCCTGCCACGCTGAGTGGCAGTTGCACCGTCCTTGCGGTGCCGAATTATGTCGTGTCCTTATTATACACGCAATCTGCGGCGGTGTCAAGTGGCTTCCCTCATACTCCGCGCTGCCTTGCATACATATAAAGGTATGGAGGTGATTCTATGTCGTTTGATGTGCGCCGTTTTTTTAAGAACGGTGCCGTTTTGGCCCTTTCCGCGCTCCTGATGCGGACGGTATCGGTGGCCTTCGGCGCGTATGTCACGCGCCGGGTGGGCGCCGAGGGGATGGGTCTATATTCGCTGATCATGAGCGTTTACACGCTCTTTGTCACCTTTGCTACCTCGGGGGTGCATCTTGCCGTAACGCGCCTCGTTTCCGAGGCCGAGGGGCGTGGCGATCACGAGGGGGCAAGGGCGGTCCTGCGTACCGCTCTTCTCTATGCCCTTACCTTCGGCTCGCTAGCCTCGGTCGTTCTCTTTTCGGGCTCGTCCTTCCTCGGGCGGGTGCTGCTTGGCGACGGGCGTACCGTGCCCGCCCTGCGCCTTGCCTCGGTCGCGTTGGTTCCCGTGGCGCTTTCGTCTGTTTTTGCGGGATATTTCACCGCCGTTAGGCGTCCGTCGCGCACGGCGGCGACCTCGGTCATTGAGCAGGGCATCCGCATTCTTCTGACCGTCTTTGCTCTGACGGCGCTTTTGCCGTCGGGCATGACCTATGCCTGCCTTGCCCTCGTTCTCGGCTCGGCGGTCGCCGAGATCCTGTCGGCTCTCCTTGCGGGGCTTCTCTACGTCATTGACGTGCGGCGCTTACGGCGTGTGGCGGTCGGACGTCTCCCCGTCGGGCGAGTGCTGCACATTACCCTCCCTGTGGCCGCCTCGTCCTATGTCCGATCGGGGCTTGTAAGTGCTGAGCATATGCTGATCCCACGGGCGCTTGAGGGGGGCTCGACCTCGCGTGAGGAGGCGCTCGGCGCTTACGGCACGCTCTCGGGGATGGCCCTGCCGATCGCCCTCTATCCGATGGCGGTGCTGTCGGCCTTTGCGGGCCTGCTTGTGCCCGAGTTTGCCGAGCGCGCCGCGCTTGGCAGAAGCGAGGAGAACAGCCGTCTGGCCGAGCGGACACTTTCGGCGGCACTCTGGTTCGGGATCGCGGTGGGGGGCGTGATGGCTGTAACGGCGCCCGTCCTGACGAAGGCTGTGTATCATACGGGAGAGGCGGGGCTGTATCTTGCTCTTTTGGCACCGATCGTTCCCGTGATGTATCTTGATCACGTGACCGACGTGATGCTCAAGGGGCTCGGGCGGCAGGTCTATGCGATGGGAGTGAACATCCTCGATTCTGTGGGCAGCATTCTGCTCGTTCTTTTGCTTTTGCCTCGGCTCGGTGCCGTTGGGTACGTGCTTGTCATCCTGCTTGCCGAGATCTTCAATTTCGGGCTTTCGATCGCTGGGCTCCATGCTTCGCTGGACTTCCGCTTTCCGTACGTGCGGGGCGTTCTCTTCCCCCTCGCGGCTCTTCTCACCTCGGTGACGGTCCTGCGACTTATGCTGCCCCTCGGGGACACGGTCGTCGGGCTGATCCTTTGGATCCTCCTGGCGCTTTGCCTGTACCTTACCTTTCTTTTTCTTTTCGTCTTTCTCGATTCCCGGGTGAGAAAAAAGAAAAAAGAGCCCCCTTCGCCACTTGACAAGGGGGGCGCTATCGGCTACAATGGGTGTATGTTTGGAAGGACTGACGGCCGTTGATCGCTGTCGGAGGAAGGAGACGTGTTATGCAGAGCTGCTGCTTTACGGGACACCGGGGATTGCCCGGGGACGAAAGATATTACCGTCTCCGTGAGCTCTGCGAGCAGGCGATCCGTCGGGCGTATGCCGAGGGCTGTCGCCGCTTCCTTGCCGGAGGGGCGCTTGGCTTTGATATGCTGGCCGCTGCCCTCGTCTGTCTCCTGCGCGACCGTGAATTTCCCGATATGCGGCTCGAGCTGATCCTGCCCTGCCGCGATCAGGCCGACCGCTGGCTGCCGCGCGACCGCGAGCGTTATGCCGCGATGCTTTCGGCCGCCGATCGGACGGTGACGCTTGCCGATGCCTATGCCCCGGGGGTGATGCAGGCGCGCAACCGCGCGCTTATTGAGGCGGCCGACCTGTGCATTGCGTATATGGCGACCCCCTCAAGCGGCACGGGCACCACCGTCGCGATGGCGCGCCGCCGCGGCATCCCCGTCAGAAATCTTGCGGACGAAATGAGAGAATAACAAAAGAGAGGCTTGCGCCTCTCTTTTGTTGCTCCTAAGACATATCAGCTGTTGGCGTTCCCCTTCAGAAATTCGTCAACATTGCTTTCATAATCCTGAGATTGCGTGATATTATCTTCGGTAGCAAAACGAATAACGGTGAATTCGGGAGTGCTGTACTGTTCCTTCATATAATAATCACCTTGCTCTCAAATATACTTTCATAGATATATTATACAAAAGCGCTGAAAAAAAGTCAACACTTTTTCTATTATTTTTTGCACAGCGTACGGACGAAGTCCCGTTTTGTCAATAAATACGGGAGAAAACGGCGAAAAAATTATTTTTTTAGAAGGTCAAACGAGAGCCCGTAGCGCTCGGCAATATCGCGCGCGTAGCTCTTGCCGTCCGGCTTTTTGCGGTGGATGCGGAAGGAGCGGCGTCCTTCCTCGATCCCTGCGACCAGGGTGTCGACGGCGACACCGCCGACTGCCAGAGAGCGCTCATTGATCTCCTCAACATGCTCTCCGAGCTCGTGCAGGTGAGTGGAGAAAAGGACACGCGCGCCGAGGGCCGCGAAGGCCGTCAGGATCTCGGCCGCGATGAAGGAGGCCTCGTAGGAGCCGGTCGAGGAGAGAGACTCGTCAAGAAGGACGAGGGCGTTGCTGTCGGCCGCATCGAAGATCTCGCGCAGGCGGGCACATTCCTCGCCAAGGCGCCCCTTGTCGAGGGTGTCCTCGGCCCCTGTTGGGAAATGCGTGAAGATAGCGCTGACGGGGCTGATGATTGCCGCCTCGGCAGGCACGGGGAGCCCGAGCTGGAACATCGCCTGGGTGATGCCGAGGGCGCAGGTAATGACCGATTTACCGCCGCGGTTGGGGCCTGTGAGGATATAGACGCGGCCACGGTCGTCAAAGGTGAGGTCGTTCTCGACCACGCGCTCCTCAATGCGCATGGCAACGTCGGGATTGTAGAGACCGCGCGCCGAGAAGGCCTTATCGGCCATCGGGGCAGCTGTCGGCTTCGTAAGAGGATATCCGCGCTCGGTAAGGCGGCGGCATAGGTCGGAGGCACGGGTGATGAACTCGATCTCGGGCAGGATGCGGAGAAGAAAGTCGGTATTCTCGAGGACGTATTCGCCAACGATCGAGCGCCAAGAGCGCACCGAGGAACGGAAGACGTCATCAAGAGCCCCGTGGAAGGCGGTCGTGAGCGCATCGCGCCGATTTTCGTTTTGCCCCTTCAGGAAGGGAACGAGAGGTGCAATGGTGGTCATCGCATCGTTCTTGAAGCTTAAGCGGAGGATCTTATCGAGCACGCGCCCCGACTTGAAGGGCGAGGAGTTGACCGAGATAACACCCGCCTCGTAGGGGCGCATCGTCTGATCAAGATTGACGCCCACGGTGATGCTCCGCACCTCGCGGATACGCGAGGAGAGGGCGGCCAGATCCTTGTTCAGGGTCTCGTAATACTCGCTCGAGGCGAGGGTCGCAACGGTATCGAAAAAGGTGCGGAAGGCGGTGCTCTCAAAGCGCTCCTCGATGGCCGAGAGCCCCTCGTAGAGCTGGGTGATGCAGCTGACATAGAGCTCGACCTCGGTGATGCTGTAAAGGTAGGACTCACCGGAGGGGTCGTAGTCGGCCTCAAGGCGGCGCAGCTCCTGAATATCGAAAAGCAGAGGGAGGATATCGCAGAGCGTCTTCCCAAGAGACGGGAAGCGAGCGAGGTCGGCAAAGACCGACTGGCGGTAGGCAATGACCTCGGGATCGGCCGTGAAAAAGGAGGAGAGCGAGGAATTCTTCAGCGAAAGGAGAGAGGCAAGCCCCAGCTCCTCGGTCACCTCGTCTGTAATGGTTACCTGCCGGGCGTTACGCTCGCGCGCCTCGCATTCGCGGTCAGGGTAAAGAAAGCTCAGGTATTTCTGCTCCACGGCAAATTCCTCCCACTCCATACATATCTATCATAAGTATAGCATATCAGCCGGCAAAAAGCAAGAATGAAAAGAACAGAGAGCCGGTGGCTCTCTGTTCTTTTGTTATACGCAAGGAATCAGACCTCTCCGTCGGGGATGTATTCCATAATATCGCTGATGCCGCAGTCGAGGGCGGCACAGAGCTTATTCAGCGTTTTGCTTTCGATATTGTCGTTGGCCTTCAATCTGCGGATTGTTTTGCTGTCAATGCCGCAGCTTTCACGGAGACGGTAGGTGCTGAAGCCCTTTTTCTCCATCGTTTCCCAAAGCTTATCAAAAACGATCATTTTATAACCCCCCTATTGACAATTATTATTATGGGGGTTATAATCTTATTCATTAAGGGGATATAATCCCCATATCGAAGGAGAATACTATATATGGACTTAATTTGGGAATTGATAGGCAGCGCTTTGACAAGCGATGGTTTTAGAAAAGCGATTGTCGAAACATTTGATATTGCAGGTATGCGGAAAAAGAATGCTTTAGAATTTTGGAAAAGATAAGGAATATCATTCGCGATGAGAATCTCAAAGACTCTGACTGCTTCGATAGAATAGAGGAGATCGTACTGCTTTTTGAGGAATCGGGCATTGATTGCGGAGGACGGCACGATTTTTAATAAAAAAGCCGGATATGCACAAGGCATACCCGGCAGGAAAAAGGGAAATGGAAAGCTTAGTTAACCGTGTTATTTTCGAGTATAGCGCTGTCAACTGCCTCGCCGACGATGGGGTTCCCGTCATGCTCGGCATCGGTCGTATACTCCTTATAATTGACGTTGTTGTCGATCGTAAGCGTCACGTTCTTGACGGTGTTGCCCGCGGCATACACCGATTTGTGGGCATAGCCGAGGATGCCGCCGAAGTCGCGGTAGGCCGTAATGCTGCTATCCGTGACGGTGCAGTTCATGATGTTCAGGGAAACGGCGTAGCCGGCGATGCCGCCTGCCTTGTCACCGTTATCGCCGGTGGCATCGGTGTCGCACACCACCGTGGAGTTTTTGACGGTGATACCGTCGATGGTGGCGTTGGCGATCTCGTTGCCCTCCCAGCCCACGACAACACCGACATAGTGGGTGCCGGACACATGGGCGCCGTCAAACACGATATCCTCGACTACGGCGGTGGATTGGAGGCCCGAGAAGAAGCCAACGTTGCTTTCGCCGGTAATGGTCAGGTTAGAGATGGTGTGGCCCTGACCGTCGAAGGTTCCGCCAAAGCCGTTGACAGGAGTCCAGGCAATGCCCGCAAGGTCAATGT
This sequence comes from Eubacteriales bacterium, assembly GCA_045586345.1. Taxonomy (GTDB): domain Bacteria; phylum Bacillota; class Clostridia; order Oscillospirales; family CAG-272; genus UBA1740. Next base: position 9,623 of record JAZNAD010000049.1, on the reverse strand, counting down.
CATCGGCAAGGACGACCTTGGCACCCCGATAGCTTTTGCCGGCGTTGACCAGCTGCCCGAATTCTACAAGCGACTGGGCGGAGCTGATCTCGTAGGTAACCTCAACGCCCTCATAGGACGGGAGCCCCTTAACACCGTACTGATCCCCACCAAAGAGCTGATCAAAGGGGATAAGCTCCATATGATGCACGGTGCAGGTGGAGTGGTCGTAGTCGGCAGCGATACCGCCATACTGATACCCGGGCTCCACGCGGATGCCCCGACCGCCCTCGGGACGGCAATAATGGTAGTTGGCCCAATCGCCGTAAATGACCTCAACGTTGGTACAGGTAATGTTGTACTGCGTCATATCCGGGTAGTTCACACCGTTCACGGTGGCGGTCTTTGCAAGGCGGCCGATGATCATGCCGGACATGCGGTAGTTATAGTAGTCGTAGGACGCCGTCACATCGTTATAAGCATCCAGGCGGCAGGCGATCGTGACGTTTTCAAAATTGTAGGTCGCACCCGGCTCCCCCTGGCCGACGATACCGCCGATGCTGCTGTCAAAGGAGCCCCAAAGACCGCCGAGCACGGTATCCCCGTCGATCGTGATGTTCTTGAAGGTGTAAGTGCCGGCACCCGACCAGCCGATGATGCCGCCAAGGCCGTTGTTGTAGGTGGCAAGATCGGTATCGGCGATCGTAATATTCTCAAACACGCAGTCACCCTCGGCGCTGCCGGTAATACCGCCGACGTCGCCGCCCTCAACAAAGCACTCGGCGCCCTTGATGGTGACGTTCTTGACGGTGGCGTCCTCGATGGCGCCGAAAAGGCCGACAGAGCCGTAGCTGCCCCATTCATAGCCGAAGTCCCAGCCGCTTTGATAGATGTTCTCGACGGTGTGTCCCTGACCGTCGAAGGTACCCTTGAAGGGGACGGTTTTGCTGCTGCCGATAGGGGTAAAGCTTACGGGAATGCCGTTTTCGTCGTAGGACCTAAGGTCAAGATCTCTCTCAAGAAGGATAGTCTTACCCTCAAAGGTGTTGCCCTCCGCAACGAGCGCCGTAAGGCCGGCAAACTGCTCCTCCGAGGAGAGCTCGAATTCGGTTTTGGTTTCGTCGTACCAGGTAGTATCGGCGGTGCCGTCCCAAAGAACGATCTCCTCGCCGCCCGTCACATCGGAGTTGCCCTGTACCGCCTCTACCGTGATGCTGATGGCGGCAGAGAGCCCCTGGTAGGCATTCCCGGCCTCCTTGGGGAGCGCGATAGAAACCGCAACGGCAGGCATGGTTTCGTTGGTTTTGAGGCTTGCCCATGCCGAGGTGTAGCGGGAGATCGAGCGATACGCGGTGTCACCCACCGTTACGACAAGGCCGGACATCAGCGCGGTGCCATCGGTGCAGGCGATCCTGACACGGTACTTGATGTTGACGTTGCTTTCGTTGGTTCCGACAATGCGGAAGCTGACCTCATCCCCGGGGACGATGCGATCGAGTCTTAGCGTACCGCCCTCAAAGGAGGCGGCGCCGCCGGCCGTAAAGTGACCGTCGGCGTACCATTCGCCGTCCGGAGTATCGAGAGAACGGGTGCGGATATCCTTGAGGTCGGCGGTCATCTGCACGGTACCCGCATTGACGGCAATGTTGACCTTATCCTCGCTTGTAAAGAGCGCAAAGGTCGAGCCGGCGATCAGAGAGAGGCAGAGGGCGATCGTCAGAACCGAGGAGAGAAGTGCTTTCTTTTTCATAATAAAACCCTTTCTGAGCTATAGCTTTGGCCTACAAGAGAAGCAGAGATTTTGCAGGCTACTGTATATATAAAGGCAGATCCTTTTTCTCTGCCGTTGCTTGCGTGGCTGTGATAAGGAAATCAAGCCCGGCCATTGCTCCCTTGGCGGCGTTGTTGTCGCTTCGGTCGGGGAACTCAATGCGCAGACCGAAGCTCTGGCTGCTTTCGTTTGCTCCCATGCTCCCCTCGAGCAGGATCGCGCCGTCGGGAAGCTCGGCAAGGGGGAAGCTTGTTACGGTGCCGTCAGCGCTCCTCAGGGTCACGGTCAGCTGCTCTGCAAGGGCGCTCCTCTCCCCTGTCGCCCGGAGCTCAATGCGGTAAGCCACGGCAACCGTTCCCCGGTTCCGCAGCTCCATGGTGGCGTCAAGGTAGCTCCCCGGCACGAGGGCTTTGCTCCCGCTCTCGCCGAAGAGGCCTTCCTCGGCGGTATTGGTGAAATCGGCTTCCTCGCTCAGCACGACGCGCTCAAGATAGCCGCTGTCGGCGGGGAGGCAGCAGTCAAGCTCAGTCCGTATCAGCTCGAGCTCAAGTGATCCGGCACGGAGATAGGTGGTGCCGTCCTCCGGCTTGCCGAGGATGCTGTAGGTCGCAATCACGCCGGCACAGGCGAGGAGGAGGGAAATTGTTATACTAATGATCCATTGCTTCACGGAATCGTCTCCTTCTTCTCAGTTTCATGCGGTGCGTCTTGGTCGGTCCTCTCGGTGCTTTTTCCGGCCTCGAGCTCGGCCAGGCGGCGACGCAGGTCCAGGAGCTCGGCGTTTGTGCTTTCTTGCTTTGCTGCTGCCCGCAGGCCGGAAAGCTTGATCACCTCGAGGAGAATGATGATAACACAGGGAACGATCACGATCCCCACGGTGCCTGCCTTGGTCTGCAAAATAGAAATGAGGATGCCGAGGGGATAGCACTGTCCCCTCACGCGCCCGATGACGTAATTGCCCCCCGTCTTTTTGGAGGTGTTGATGGTTTGATACAGGGTATCGGCCTCGGCCGCTTTGTTGTCGCCGGCAAGCTGTAAAATGTAGCCGCCGTCCTTCTCCTTCCGGATAGAAACCAGGCGATGCGTGATGGTCACCTGCGTATCATAGACATAGCGGAAGGTAAGCACGTCACCGACCTTGAGAGAGGCGTACCACGCATCTGCCGCGGCGCCGCCCTCGGGAACCGATTCGACAAGCACCATAGAGCGCTTGGGGATAGGCCCGATCTCGAAGCCTTCGGTGGGGGTCGCCTCACATCGCTCCATGGAATCCGAGGTCACGATAAAGAGACGGTGGCCGAGGATCTCGGCGGCGCCGTAGGGATCCTTTTTCGCGGATACAAGGAGAATTGCGGCTAAGGTGCAAATGGCGAGAAAGGTAAAGAAGAAGGTATTGAGGAGGATGGATGCTACTCGCTTACCCTGTTCCTTCGTCATATGTGTTCCTCCCTCGGCGGGGCTCTTTGCCCTCAACCTTCACCGCGATGCGGGATTCCCCATGATCTCAAATTCACAGCGTGGGCACACGAGGCGTCCCTCGGGGACGATACAGCCGCAAAGCACGCACGTAGTATCGGGGCTCTCGGCGGGGCTCTCGCCGGTCGGTCGATTGGAAAGCTCCGCGCTCTTGGATTCCGAAAAATTCTTAATTTTTTCTTGTGTTTTCTTTGAATATAACATAATGAGAGTTATGTGGTTACTGTGAATGCGACATAATGAGAGTTATGTGGTCTTTTTTGAGATGGGTTCGTTCCTTTTGGCGTTTTTTACAAAAAAATAAACGCAACAAAAAAACCTTCCGTACACTTTTTTCAAATTGAAAAACGGAAGGTCCTTTGTCGTTGTGATTTATCCGAAAAAATTCAAAAAAGGTATTGACTTTCGCTTTTGATTATGTTATAGTTATGCCACTTAACCACATAACTCTCATTATGTGATTTTTTCGTCCCCGATGCTTTGGCGTCGGGCTTTTTTTATACGATGAGCCGCAGGCGCTCCATTTTGCGTCGATGCTCGTTACAGGTGGTAGTGATATAGATGCGTGTCGTGTTAATGTTGGCATGTCCCAGGATATCGGCAAGCTTGGCAATGTCTTTCTCAATTTGGTAAAAGCTTCTGGCAAAAAGGTGGCGGAGATTGTGGGGGAAGACCTTTTCGGGCGGCACGCCGGCCTCACGGCAAAGTCCCTTCATTTCCTTCCATATAGTATATCGGCTGACGGGCGCGCCCTTCCTTGTGATGAAGACGGCTCCTTCCCGGATGCCTCGCCTTTCTGCATAGCGGAGTAGGCGCCGTTGCAGCTCGCGCACGAGGAAGATGCGGCGGCGCTTCCCCTTGCAGCTGACCGTGGCCTCTCCCCGACGCACCGAATCAACGGTGATATAGCAAAGCTCGCTGACCCGTATACCGGTGCCGCAAATGGTCTGTATTATCAGGTTCAGCCGTTCGTTGTTCTTGCCCCTTGCGGCCTTAAGAAGCCGCAGATACTCGGCGCGCGTCAGCTCGCGTTCCTGTGGACAGAAGGCGTCACGTTGGACACGGAATTGCTTGATGCAAAGCTCGTGATGCCCGCAGAAGCGAAGAAATGCGTTGGCTGCGGCGATCATAGAGTTGGCACTCGTTACCGCATAGCACTCGCCAAGCCGCTGCTTATATTCGAGCAGGGTATCCTTATTGATCTCTCTGCACTTGGCAAAGGCGGCAAGGTGGCCAACGTCGTGCAGATATTTGGCGATCGTGGCCGCGCTCCGTTCCTCTTGCCTCAAGAACAGAGCAAACCGTTTCAGTGCACCGGTACTGATCCTCAGATACTTCATAAGATCCTCCTTTTTTGTATCCATTTTTCTTTATATTCTTTAGTATGATATCCCTTCCTCTTTTCTTATGCGGATAAAAAATGCGGGAGATACGCTGTCAAAGCGTATCTCCCGCATTCATTCGGCAGGAAATCACAGAGTACGCACGCGGATGACGCCCTCGATCTTCAAGAGGGCCTCCTCGGTGCCGGCGGGAACCGCCTCGTCGAGCTCGAGGATGGTGTAGGCGTAGTTGCCCTTCGAGCCGTTCGACATATTGGCGATGTTGATGCCGTGCTCGGAAACGTAGCCCGTGATGCTGTTCAGCACGTTCGGGATGTTCTTGTGCAGGACGCAGATGCGCGCCGCGCCGTTGTGGGGGATCGAAACGGCGGGGTAGTTCACGCTGTTGCGGATGTTACCGCATTCGAGATATTCGACAAGCTCATGCGCGGCCATCACGGCGCAGTTGTCCTCCGACTCGGCGGTCGAGGCACCGAGGTGAGGGATCGCGACGATGCCCTTCTGGTTGATGGTCTCCTCAGTGGGGAAGTCGGTGACGTAGGCGGCGATCTTCCCGCTGGCAAGAGCCTCCTTCACGGCCTCGGCGTCGACAAGGTCGGCACGGGCGAGGTTCAGGATGCGGACGCCGTCCTTCATCTTGGCGATGGTCTCGCGGTTGATCATCTTCTTGGTATCGGGGGTGGCGGGAACGTGCAGGGTGATGTAATCGGCATCCCTGTAGATATCCTCGAAGGTGGTGGCGCGGTGAACGGCGCGCGAGAGGCTCCAGGCACCGGCGACCGAGAGGAAGGGGTCACAGCTGATAACGTTCATCCCGAGGTTGACGCCGGCGTTGGCGACCATGCCGCCGATGGCACCGAGGCCGATGACGCCGAGGGTCTTACCCATCACCTCACAGCCGACGAAGGCACCCTTGCCCTTCTCGACGGCCTTGGCCACGTCCTCACTGCCTTCGAGGGTATTCGCCCAGTTGATACCGCCCACGACGTCACGCGAGGCGAGAATAAGGGCGAGGATGGCCAGCTCCTTGACGCCGTTGGCGTTGGCGCCGGGGGTATTGAAGACCACGATGCCCTCCTCGGCACAGCGGTCGACGGGAATGTTGTTGACGCCGGCGCCGCAGCGGGCGATGGCGAGCAGCTCGGGCTCGAAGGCCACATCGTGCATCGCGGCCGAGCGCACCATGATCGCCTCGGCCCCCACCTCGTCGGCGCTGACGGTGTAGCGGCTCTTATCAAACACATCGGTACCGACCGATGCGATCTTGTTCATCAGCTTGATCTTCATGGCTTCACTCTGCGGTCTTCGGATTCGCGGCCGCAAACTCCTTCATAAATTTAATAAGGGCTTCGATACCCTCGACGGGCATTGCGTTGTAGATCGAGGCACGCATACCGCCGACCGAGCGGTGACCCTTCAGGTTCTTAAGGCCGGCCGCAGAGGCCTCCTTCGCAAACTTCTTGTCAAGCTCCTCGTTGCCCGTGACGAAGACGACGTTCATCATCGAGCGGCTCTTCTTATCGACGGGGGCGATGAAGTAATCCTGGCTGTCAAGGTAGTCGTAGAGCAGGGCCGCCTTGTACTCGTTGCGGCGCTTGATCTCCTCGAGACCGCCGATGCTCTCGAGCCACTCGAAGACGAGCTTCGCCATATAGATGCACCAGCAGGGAGGCGTGTTGTACATCGAATCGTTGTCGGCCATCAGCTTATAGTCGAGCATGGCAGGGACGGTCTCACCGGCGTTACCGATCAGATCGTCACGGATGATGACGATGGTCACACCTGCGGGGGCGACGTTCTTCTGTGCGCCGGCGTAGATCAGACCGAACTTCGTGACGTCGACAGGCTCCGAGCAGATGCAGGAGGACATATCGGCGACGAGCGGCACGTTACCGGTCTCGGGGATGTAGTAGAACTTCGTGCCGTAGATGGTGTTGTTGAAGCACATATGCACGTAGTCGGCATCGGGACGGATGTCGCTCGGCTTCACCTCGGGAACGGCGGTGAAGTTGGCACCGGCCGAGGAGGCGGCGCAGGCGATGTCACCGTACTTCTTGGCCTCCTGGTAGGCCTTCTTCGAGAACTGACCCGAGACGATGTAGTCGGCACACTTATGGTCGGAAAGGAGGTTCATCGGAACCATCGCGAATTGGGTGGAGGCACCGCCCTGGAGAAAGAGGACCTTGTAGTTGTCGGGAATGTTCATCAGGCGCCGGAGCGAGGCCTCGGCCCCCTGGATGATGGGCTCAAAGTCGGGCGAGCGATGGCTCATCTCCATCACCGACATCCCGGAATCGCCATAGTTTGTGAGTTCGGCCTTGGCTTTCTCAAGAACCTCGAGAGGAAGCATGGAGGGGCCGGCGGAGAAATTAAAGACTCTTTCCATTGTGCTGTGCGTCATTGACGCGTCCTTTCTCTAAATTGCTACGCGCACGGCACGCGTACGCGTTATTGTACCATGTTCACATTATATACCAAAAAAACAGTTTCGTCAATCGTTTTTCGTAGCGAAAAGAGAAAGTTTTTCGGGAAAACCGCCGCTCGCTTTGTGATGTTTTCACAACCGAGTGCAGGGAATGTGGGGCTTCTCCAAAAGAAAAATGAAAAAAAGAGAAAAAATAAAACAAAAAGGTGTTGACAAACCGAAAAACCTCTGCTATAATGTTAGAGCGTTTGGTTAATGGCGGAATAGCTCAGCTGGCTAGAGCATTCGGTTCATACCCGACAGGTCGTTGGTTCAAATCCGACTTCCGCTACCAGGCCCGTTGGTCAAGAGGCTAAGACATCGCCCTCTCACGGCGAAAACATGGGTTCGATTCCCGTACGGGTCACCACAAAAAAGATAGCACACCTTGGTGTGCTCTCTTTTTTGTGTCGCCCCTCCGGTCATCTCACCCATTCACCGAGCGCCTTCGGTGCACGATGAGGGTTCGCATCTTGCTAGCTTGCCCGACGGGAGCTCGCTCACGGTCGGCGCGAGCAAAGATCTTCACCGTAGGCGAAATTCCCGTACGGGGACAAGCACACGCCACAGTGCCAAAGTTATTTTTTAAAACGGCTTGCTATTCTGCGAATTTTGTGATATAATAAGCACGCTCAACAAATCGAATAATCAGAAAAAGGTGTAGTTTCTTTTTTTAGGGATAATTATACCCTTTTTTCGCATCCTAATTTTGAATTTGGCAAAAACGCGAATTCCACAAATTAGGATGTAGAAGCTATTCCCGTTCTGATTTGATTTGTTGAGCGACAATCGGGGTTTGCGTTTTTCGGAGCGTTAACTGCGGTTGACGCTCTTTTTTTGATGGAGGCCGAATGATGAGAAGACGTATTTTGTTTTTTGTTTGTTTAATGCTCATTACTGTTTTGTCGATGACATCGTGTAATCTTTTGACTAACATATTTGGCGGATATAAAGAGCTTAATGCGCAAGAAATCTATGAATTCATAGCACCATCGGTTGTTGTGATAAATGCGCAATCCCAGTGGGAGCAGAGTAGTGGCACCGGATTTTTTGTCAATGATGGAAGTACAATCGTAACCAATTATCATGTTATAGAGAATTGCACTACTGCTTCTATTACTCTCTCCACGGGAGAAGAATATGAAGTTGAAAGCGTGCTGGGATATAGCGAAGAAAAAGATATAGCTATTCTTAAGGTTTCTTACACTAACGGTATTCCTCTCGAAACAAGAGAAACTGAGGTGAAAACAGGAGAAAAGGTGTATGCAATCGGCAACTCTTTAGGCTTTCTTGACGGTAGCTTATCTGAAGGGATAATTTCTACTGCAGAAAGGGATATTGATGGAGCAACGTACATTCAAATCACCGCGGCTGTTACTCATGGGAATAGCGGTGGACCGCTTATAGACTCATATGGCAAAGTAATCGGTATCGTTAGTGCCGGCTTTGGCGATGGGCTTGATCTGAATCTTGCAATACCCATTTTACAAATAGATACTATTGATACTTCGGTTTCAAAGACATTAGAGGAAATCTTCCATAAGCATCAGCCTCCCCAATTTACTTGGATAGAAAATAAGGAGGGGTTTAATGTTACAGCACAATTCTCTTGTTCGTGTGGAGAAACAAAAACGGTGTCTACGTTTGTTTCTAATACCGACTATACCGTATTTCAAAATGCAAGCAAAACACGTACTACTTTTGAATTTACTGCCGAAGTAATATTAAATGGAATAACGTATAGAGATACACGTTACATAAAATATGAGTATCGATCAATTTTATTAAATAGCACAAACTACAAAGATTATTTAAGTATTTCGTGTGTGGCTGTGGGGTGGCGAGGAATTCGCGCAAGTGTACGCACAAAAGACGATGGCGTTTATTACTCTAATGTTTCCGTGACATTTAATATCACTGCAACAGGAAGAAAGGTTTATGGAGGATATGATGGGGTATACCCTTATTATAGCAGTCATACAATGAATGTTGGCATAAATGAGGAAAAAGAAGTTGAACTTGCATCACAGGTCTATTCGTTACAGGTGCAATACACCGTTCAGGTTTCAGGAAGTATTTTTCAAGACGTTATGATTGCGTATCTCTCCCAAAATTAAAATGTGTGGTTGGTTTCAATATAGCCCCCGACTACTTCATCACAAAAAGAGAGCATCCTCGCGGATGCTCTCTTTTTTGTCATCGGAATGCCCCGGCCTTCGGGCTTATTTCAGCTCGAACTCCCTAAGGATCGTTGTCTCGATGTACTCGCCCTTGAAGGAGCGGAGTCGAGCCATATGGGGCTGGTCAATGTGGATTTCCTGGTGGCGCTTCGATTCCCACACCTCGATGAGCAGAAGCTCCCGGGGATCGGCATCGGAAAGATAGTAGTCATAGCGGTGGCAGCCGTCCTCGGCGAGCACCGCCTCGCGGATCCCCTCTTCCTTGACTCTTTCAAGGAAGGCCTCGCGTTTTCCGGGGAGGCATTTAAAAACGACGCTGATCGTATACATGGCATATCTCCTTGCGATAGATGGTGTTGCTTCATTATAGCACAGCTGTACCGAAAAAGCAACGGGTGGGCTTAAAGATC
>JAZNAD010000048.1:0-1782 GCA_045586345.1 Eubacteriales bacterium | reverse complement strand
CAAGGACAGGGAAGTACTGGAGGCGCTGTTCGGGCGTATCGTCCGCGGGTGCGCCTATCCTATGGGTACCTTCAGCGACATGACCGTGGACGTGATGCGTGATAACGGCATTGCCTACGCCCGCACCGAGAGGATCCGCTTCGAGGGTGCGTTTTACCGCCACGACATCGGCGCGCGTGCACTCGCCGCCGCCGAAAAGTAAGGAGTAGCAAAGTATGGTTTACAGAATTTTCGTAGAGAAGCGCCAGGGCCTCGAGAACGAGGCGAGGGCTACCCTCGCGGAGCTCACCGGGCTCCTCGGCATTAAGGGACTTACGAATGTCCGCCTTCTCAACCGCTATGACGTGGAGGGGCTCCCGGAGGAGTTGTTCCGCGAGGCCGTCGGCACCGTCTTTGCCGAGCCCCAGCTCGACATCGTGTATGACGAGTGCCCCGAGGCTCCCTATACCCTCGCTGTTGAGTACCTGCCCGGTCAGTTCGACCAGCGCGCCGATTCGGCCGCGCAGTGCATCCAGATCCTGGCACAGGTCGAGCGCCCCGTCATCCGCACGGCGCGCGTCTATCTCCTTGAGGGCGACCTCACCGAAGGAGACCTTGCTGCCATCCGCAAGTACATCATCAACCCCGTCGAGGCGCGCGAGGCCTCGCTCGATAAGCCCGAGACCCTCGCCATGAAGTACGAGATTCCGACCGAGGTCGAAACGCTTACGGGCTTTATCGCTCTCGATGACAAGGGTCTTGCCGACTTCCTTGCGACCTACGGGCTTGCGATGGATCTTGACGACGTCCGCTTCTGCCGCGATTACTTTAAGAAGGAGGAGAAGCGCGACCCGACCCTGACCGAGATCCGTATGATCGACACCTACTGGTCGGATCACTGCCGCCACACCACCTTCCTCACCACGATCGACGATGTCAGCTTCGAGGATGAGACTCTCGCCGCCGCGTGGGCCGACTATCTCGCCGTCCGTGAGGGGCTTGGCCGCAAAAAGCCCAAGAACCTGATGGACGTGGCGACCATCGCCGTCAAGCAGTTAAAGAAGGACGGCCGCCTCGATAAGCTTGACGAGTCCGAGGAGATCAACGCCTGCACCGTCAAGATCGACGTGACGGTTGACGGCGAGAAGCAGCCCTGGCTCCTGCTCTTCAAGAACGAGACCCACAACCACCCGACCGAGATCGAGCCCTTTGGCGGTGCCGCCACCTGCATCGGCGGTGCCATTCGCGATCCTCTTTCGGGGCGCTCCTATGTCTACGCCGCGATGCGCGTGACCGGTGCCGCCGACCCCACCCGTCCGATCGAGGAGACGATGGAGGGCAAGCTCCCTCAGCGCAAGATCGTGCAGACGGCGGCGGCCGGCTACTCCTCCTACGGTAACCAGATCGGCCTTGCCACCGGCATGGTTGACGAGCTGTATCACGACGGCTATGCCGCCAAGCGCATGGAGATCGGCGCGGTCATCGCCGCTGCTCCTGCCGCCAACGTGCGCCGCGAATGCCCCGAGGACGGCGATGCCGTCATCCTTCTCGGCGGCCGCACCGGCCGTGACGGCTGCGGCGGTGCCACCGGCTCGTCCAAGAAGCACACGCTCTCGTCGCTTGAGACCTGCGGCGCCGAGGAGCAGAAGGGCAACGACCCCGAGGAGCGCAAGCTCCAGCGCCTCTTCCGCGATCCCGAGGCCTGCCGTATGATCAAGCGCTGCAACGACTTCGGTGCAGGCGGCGTTTCGGTCGCGGTCGGCGAGCTTGCCGACGGGCTGGATATCGATCTTGGCGCCGTGC
>JAZNAD010000047.1:0-53396 GCA_045586345.1 Eubacteriales bacterium | reverse complement strand
CGTCGGTCAGGACGCCCTTGTAGTAGCGGACGGCGTAGATGTCGCCAAAGCTACCGCTCCAGGCAAGGAGGCTGGAACCTATATCATAGGTGTTGTTAAGGTAGGCAAGAGCCTCGTTCTTATACACCTCGTCCGTGCCCTGATAGAAGGCGGCATAGCCGGTAGCAGGGGTGAAGCGGTCAACAAGAACATTGTACTGCGTGGTGTTGTCAACGAGCGCCGTGCCGTCCCAGACCTTTTCGGGCGTTACCTTGACATGGGGATTGTAGCGACCGTAGGAGTAGCCGCTTTTTGTGAGCTTTGTGGTAGTATCGACCACCTCAACGGGCTTGTAGCCATCGGCAGCTTCCGTAAGAACGGCGCCCTCGCTGTTCACATATACCGTTTTATATTTGTAGAAATCTATGGAGCTTGCGTTAGTGCCAATACCCGTAGGTTTAGGGCGGATGATCGAGGTGCGGTAGGACTGCACGGTGGTCGGCAACGCTGCGAGAGAAGTCCCGCCGGTCACCGCGATAATACCATTGCTTGACGTCCCCACCGCCTGCGAGACGGCACTACTGCCCGAGGTGGGGGACGAGCCACAGCCTAAGCCGTAAAATTTCCCGTCAGAGTTGACCTGAAAACGAACACCCGCTACGGCGAAGATGGTGTTGACGGTGGGAAGGCTGGAGCGGATGATCTCCTGCGTGGCACCGCCGGTATAACCGGTAACATTGCCCTCATCGTCTCTGGTCACCTCGCCGTAGCCGTAATTCAGATCTGCGGCAACGCTGTCGATTTTGAACTCAGCCGTCCCGGCACCCTCGCCCGTGACGGTCACCTTGCCGTCCGCAAGCGAAAAGCCTGTCTGGAAGGCTGCGCCTATGTTGAAGGATTGCGTGCCCTTCCAGCGGTAGGCGTTCAGCATGTTTTTGGCTTTGGTCGTCCATGTGGCGTTGTCCGTGTACGACTTCTCTGCATTCCAATACTCGTTGGTCGCGAAGAAGTCGACGGCGAACACAAGGTTCTCCTGGTCGGCGTAAAGGGCGTTATAGTCTTCCTCCGTGTAGTCCGTGCCGCTCCCCGCGGCCTCGGTGGCAACCGCGGTGAATGCCGAGAGAGGCACTGCCGCGAACACCATCACAACCAGAAGAAGCATGGAAAGTGCGCGCTTTTTCATAAGGATTCTCCTTTTTGAAAAGTGTTGTGGATTTATTTTAATTTGCCGTGGCAAATGAAAACCGGGGGTGAAAAAGGGGAAACCCCTCCTATTATAGTAATTCATTTTACCATAGGAGAGCGCCTCTTGTCAATAGGCAGGGGGCGGCTTTCCTCGATTTCCCATAGGAATCTCGGCTGCTTGGCGGTACAAAAATTGCAAGACTTTTTGTTGGTTTTTAACAAATACTATCGCATGTATCGGCTCAAGGCCGTCAGGCCCCGCCCGGAGCGTCAGGGAAAAGGAAGGGGGCACCCCATTTTTTGGCGGCATTTCGCAGGGGGGACCGGCATGCGAATGACGAAGCCTCCTCGGTGCGCGGAGCTACACCGCAAAAAAGTCTTTTCAAGCCCCCTCGGCGCGCGTTAGGAGCGCCCCGTCCGTCGCGCCCTGTCCGCCGCCCCCTCCGCCGGGCAAGGCCGAGGGAATCCCCCTTGGCCTGTGGAAATGCACCTTCAAAAGCTTAACGGACGGACACGGCGAAGGCCCGCGAGGATACAGCCCTGCGGGTATACCCGGCCGCGAAAATGAAAACAGCGAGAAGATCAGCCGACACGGCCTTGTATGCAGAATCCATCGGCAAGTGGATGTATGCAAGACCGGCCGAAAAAAGTTTGGATGCGAAGATCGACAGTAAAAATTTCTATGCAAGAAGCGGCGGTAAAATTTCCGTAGAAAGATCGGTGGTAAAATTTGTATATTTCAACTTTTATATATTCATTCTTCTCCGCCGCCTTCCACATCCTCTCTCCGTCCCACCTTCGCCCCTTCTGAGTTCATTTCTCTTTAGAGAAACCGTTTTCTCTACTGTATTCTCCGAGTTATTTCGTTTCCCATCCTCGCCTTTTCTCTTTTGTCATCACGTCGATCTGCCAGACGTGGCGCTGTATTTTCTATCCAAATATGTGTTATTTTTCCTGTTTATCTTTGTACAATTCGACTCTTTAAAATTATGCAGATTTTGGTAAATTCAGAAAAACCTCCGCAAAAACCACAGAAAAACCCCGCAAAAAACCGCCGTAAAAATGTCAAAACTCCAGGCACAAACGGTAGCCGGCGGCGCGGCGCGCGTTCCCTCGGGCGCAGCACGCCCCAAAAGTCACCTCCAACGAAGCAAAAACACCGCAAGGCAATCAAAATCTTGCTTTTTAGTGCATTTTACACTCATTTGGCCTTTTGAAGTGTATGTGATTGCAAAAAAGCCTCGGAGAACTCTTGCCCTTTTGGCAGGGGCGTGCCTCCACGCCCCCGGAAGACGTATGGGCAAAAGCCGTCCTGCGTCACAGCCGCCGGCGGCACAATCCAAAATTAACCGCGAGAACAACATCACCGCTCATAAAGCAAGCGTAGCCCCCCAAAAAGCTGGCGCAGGCCTCCGGAAACCGGGCGCGGCCACCAAAAGTGTGCTTGTTTTGCCAAAAAGCAGGCCCAGAAGCCAAAAAAGCCGACACCCCATGTTTCACGTGAAACAACGATTTTTGCTTGATCTTGCCAAAGCCAACATTTGAAAAATCAAGGAGGCGAGGCCACGTGTCAAAGAACGCAGAAAGCGCGGGGAAACAAGCGGCCTTCGGGGAGCAGGGGTGTCGAGGAAGGCAAGCACACGGAGGAAGTGGGGAGTGCGCGGGGTACAGGGAAGCAGTGCATGGGGCGATGCCGGACGCGGAAGCAAACAGTGCAGCTGCGTGCACAGAGCCGGCCGAGAAAATCACAAATGTTTCACGTGAAACATCGTTGACAGCACCCGGCATCGGTGATATAATAATAGTAACCGAGAGACTAGCAAAACCGTTGCTCTTGCGACCTTTTAGTAGGCTCAAGCAAGCCTTTCGTCAACCATCGACCATTTCTCCACGGAGGGAAGACAGTATGAGTGCCATTTGCCTGGCCTTTGCCAACCAAAAGGGCGGCGTAGGGAAGACCACCTGCGTCATTAACATCGCCGCCGAGCTCGGGAAGCGCGGAAAGCGTGTGCTTCTCGTTGATATGGATCCCCAAGGGAACGCCACGAGCGGCCTCGGGATCGCCAAAAAATCGGTAAAGATCTCCTCGTATCAGGTATTGATCGGGGAATCCGACGCCAAGAGCGCCGTTCTTGTCACCGAATTCAAGAATTTGTCACTGATCCCCTCGACGATCTCGCTTGTGGGAGCCGAATATGACCTCCACACGAGCGAGGAGCGAGGAAAGAACGTCGTGAACGCGCTTGCGCCCATTCGCGATGACTACGACTTTATTCTAATCGACTGCCCACCGACCCTTGGTATGCTGACGATCAATGCTCTGGCCGCTGCTGACGGTGTTATCATTCCAATGCCCTGCGACTTTTTCTCGCTCGAGGGGCTTTCTCAGCTGAATCTGACCATCAAAAAGGTGCGTAGCCTCTACAACCCCTCGCTCGACATCACGGGGCTGCTCCTGACAATGTATAACAAGCGCCTGCTTTTGACGGCGCAGGTGGAGGGTGAGCTGAAGAAGTATTATGCGGACAAGCTCTTCAAGACTACTGTCTCGCGGAGCGTCAAGCTCGCCGAGGCACCCGGCTTCGGCCGTCCGATCTCGTACTTTGACCCATACGGAAAGAGCTCGCTTGAATACCGCGAGGTGGTCAAGGAGCTTCTACTCCGCGTATAACACAGGGAGCCACAGAGAAGTGGCGCTGTTGGACGAGGTGTAGCGCTTTTGCCGAGCGTTACCCCGGTTTGCCAAGCGGTTGTGCCGTTTTCGTGCCGTTTCGACCTATTTCCCTTTTTCTTCCCATGCTACCGCCCCGGTCCCATGCTTCACCCGCGAACCGCAGACCGACGCCGGACGGCGCCGGTACGGTCGCCCGTTAACTATAAGGAGAGAATCTATGCCGCCTAAAAAACCGCAAGGACAGTGGAGAGGCCTTGACGCGCTTTTCCTAGAAAATTCGGTGGAGGACACCGCCGAAAGCCAGAAGACCAGCCTCCGTATCGGCCTGATCGAGCCGAAAAGCGGTCAGCCGAGAAAGACCTTTGAGACCCAGCCGCTTGAGCAGCTGGCCGCCTCGATTGCCACACACGGTGTGCTCCAGCCCATCCTCGTGCGCGAGCTACCGAACGGCAAATACCAGATCGTTGCCGGCGAACGCCGCTGGCGCGCATCGAAGCTGGCAGGGCTCCTTGAGGTCCCTGTTATCATTATCGAAGGGGACGAGCGCGAGGCCGCCGAGATCGCCCTCGTCGAGAACATTCAAAGAGAAGACCTGAACCCCGTTGAGGAGGCAATGGCCTACCGTGCCCTCGCCGACGATTACGGGATGACCCAGGAGGAGATCTCGCAGAAGATCGGCAAGAGCCGCTCGGCCATTGCTAACTTTGAGCGTCTTTTGGACCTTCCCGACGAGGTGCTGGCCCTCGTGGCTGCCAAGGATCTGTCGGCAGGACATGCCCGCACCCTGCTTTCGCTCCGTGACGACGGTGACCGTACCGCCATGGCTCGCCGCGCGATCGCCGAGGAATGGTCGGTACGCACGCTGGAGGAGCAGGTCAAGCGTGCTCTGCGCGCAAAAAAGGCCACCGAGAAGGCGGCCGTGGAAAATACCTCCGAGAAGGCCAACTTCTCGGTCGATTACGCCGCTGTGCTCTCGAACCGACTGATGCGCGAGCTTGGCCGCCGCGTGACCATCGAGGAAGGCAAGCGAAAAAAGACCATTACCTTCTACTATGAGGACAACCAGGATCTCGACGCATTTCTGCGCCGCTTGTGCGGTGACGCCTTTATGGACGAGGAATAAGCCGTGAATCTTTCCTTTTTCGTCGCTTTAGCGACCGAAGAAAACCCGTATAATTACCTAGCTCCGGGCGGGATCGCCTTTAATCTCTCGGTTCTTATCGTGGGATTGCTCCTTGGCGGCCTTTTAGCAGCCATTGCGACCGTCTTCTACCAGCGCGTTGTCAGCCGCTTCTTTATTTTGCTCCGGCGCGAGGGTGCTACGTCACCCGAAACGGCCAAAACGCTTGATGAGTTGGGGGTCAGACCCATCCTCGGACTGCGCCGCGCTCTCCTTGCGCGCACGTCTCTTGTGCGAAAGCTCACCACAGTCGTTCTGCCCGACGGCCGCGTGATCGAGCCGCTTCGCAGCCTTGACGACGAGCTTGCCGAGAAGGAATCCGAGGCATCGGCCATCCACGCCGAGGAGGAGCTCGCGCCTCAAACGGCAAAAGCCGTTGAAGCCGCCGCTGAAGCCGCCGCTGAAGCCGCCGCTTCCGAGAGCGTCGGTACGGCCGAGGCCCCCGAGAAGACCACCGAACGCCTGTCGGCCCTTCTCACCCCCACCGGACCGCTGAGCTTTGACGTATTGACTGCCTCCTACTATCTGGACGATATCCACCGCCGTCGCGCCGAGATCCGCTTTGAAAAGCAGGGCAACGACCTGCGCTTCCTGATCCCCGCCATCATCGTCTTTGTTGCACTCCTTGCCACTTTACCGGTATATCTTCCATATTTTGCCAAGATGCTTGACACGCTTCTCACATCGCTCCTTGGAGGCCCGCAATGAAGCGACTGACGAAGAAAACGCGGCGTTTGCTTACGGTCACAGCGCTTGCGCTAATGGTTGCACTTTCCGTGATGCTTGCGGTAGCATTGATCGGCGACGCCGTCGAACGGCGTCGCCTTGAGGAGGAGCGCCGGGAGAAGGAAAACGGGCAGCCGATCGTCACGGCGCCGTCTACCACGCCGCCCTCGCTCCTCTCGGGCTACCGCCTGCTCTCGCAGGGGATCTCGGACTTCGAGCTACTCTATTTTGGGGATGCCACGATCTTTGGCTACGGGGCCTCCGACTTCTACGGTGAGCGCAATGACACCTCGGCCTACCCCTACCGCCTGCAGATCCGCGCGGGACTGCGCGAGCTCTACTGTGCCCCCGAGGGCTTCCTCGGCCGCGTGTACCCTCACATCACTCCCTCGTTTGAGATCGGTCTTGCTGACCTGATCGCCTCGCCCCTCAACTTCCGCCTGGCGATCCTTGCACCGAGCAGCGATAACGTCAGCGCTACTGAGGGGGCCACCTTCGGTCGCGGCTTCACCCCCGATCTTGAGAGCATGATCCGCGGCATCCGTTCGTCGCGTCCCTATTGTGATATCCTGCTCGTCATACCCCACTCAGCAACAGATGAAGAGGCCGAGGCGATCCTTTCGCTCGCCGCCCACTACGGTCTCGTGACCGCCGACGTACGCCCCGCCTTCACCGCCGATGCGACCCTTGTGCACACCGAGGGCGAGCACACGGGTCTCCCGAACGATCGAGGCCACACAGCGTATGCCGAGGTGATCCTTGCCGCCATCACCGATGCCGCCGACAGAGAGCACGTCTCACCGGCCCTCCCTGCTTGGCGGCTGTATTAAACAAAAGAAGGACACGTCTTACGACATGTCCTTCTTTTTTGCATGGTTTTGTTTACTCTTTTGTCGTGCTCTCGGGTGGGGCTCCGTCCGGGGGTGTTCCCTTGTCCTTATCGAGACGAAGGAGGCGGCGCGCCTTGGCACGGGCGAGAGCCAGGCTCTCGCGGAAACGGATCCTTTCCGCATTCTTCTTTAAGAAGGAACGGAGCTGGCGCTTATGGTGGCAGAGCTTCTCGGGGCAGTTGGCGCAGAGGAGGGCGCGGTTAGTGGCCGGGGAGAAGCGCTCGGGATGGCGCGCGACGGCAATCTCCCAGAAAATAAGAAGTGTAAGTGCCATGGCAAAGAGCGAGACCGTGACGATGTTCGGGATGAGTGCGAGGGGGGTGAACATCATGGCGTAATCCCAGTTGTAGATGCGGCAGGAGGCACAGCACTTGTTCTTCATGAACCATGTCTGGAAGGGGCAGAAGAAAAGAATGCAGATCATGTCTGCGACCGAGTAGAAGAGCGAGATCAGGATGAGGATCCCGGCGTCGATGACACCCGTGTAAAAGAGGGCGGCGAAGATGCCGTTGAGGCCAAGCCATGCGCCCGCCACGGCCAGAGTCGACCGCCATGTGCCGAGGGCAAACCGACCGCCCTCCTCCGTGAGGCGCTCGGCGGCTTCGGTGGGACGGTAGTTGCGGCGGAACTGCTTCTGGCACCCCATGCTCTCAAGGCGCGAGGGGAAGAAGCGGAGAAGCATCTCGACGGCGAATACAAAAAGGATCGCGAGATGCAGCCAGGAAAGGCGCGAGAGGAAGGCAAGCGGCCGTTCGACGCCGCGGATGCGGCCGAGGATATAAAAGACCAAGGCAAGCACAAGCATCAGGGAGCGCAGAACCAGCTTTCCGTAATGCAGCGCCGAGATCCTTGAGAGGCATTCTTTTTTCACCATAGCCGTCCTCCTTTCCCGAGATATGCCTTTGTTTCTGTTATGCTTCTATTATACCTTATTTTTCGGCGCTTGGCAACCGTATCGACCGATTTTTCACAAAAGAAACCCTGTTGCATTTTCCGCTGACCTATGATATGATAGTAGAGGTGCGCATCGACACAGCTCTACGGAATCCGACAGCGTCATCCCTCCCCGCTGGACGCGCTACCGCATTCTCAAAAGGAAAGGAAACCCTTATGTACGATCAGATCATGCTGTTTGCCTTAGGCCTCCTCCTGCTTATCAAGGGCGGCGACTGGTTCGTCGAGGGGGCAACAAGCATCGCTCACCGCTTTCACGTGCCCGAGCTCCTTATCGGCGCGACCGTCGTTTCGATCGGTACGACACTCCCCGAGGTCATGGTATCGGCCACATCGGCCATTTCGGGTCACGGCGAGATCGCCTACGGCAACGCCATCGGCTCGATCATCTGTAACACGGCGCTGATCGCCGCTATCACCATTGCCATCCGCCCCACCGCCGCCCCCGGCCACGCCCTCCGGGTGCCGGTGATCTTCTTCTTCGGCTCAGCCGCGATCTACCTCATCTCGGCGTACGCCCTCGGCCGCTTCCCGCGTTGGATCGGCTTCGTTCTGCTCGCGGTCTTCCTCGGATATATGACCCTGCAGGTCATCGCCGCACGGCGCGCTCCCCTCGCCGTCTCACCCGAAAATCCGATGCCGGAAACCGACGTCCACGATGACGATCTGCCCGAGCTTTCGCTTCTTACAGCGCTCGCAAAGCTTGTACTCGGCGCGGCGCTCATTGCTCTCGGTGCCGACCTCCTCGTCGATAACGGTACGAAGATCGCCGAGGCGATCGGCGTTCCCGAATCGGTCATTGCGCTGACCTTCGTGGCGCTCGGAACATCTCTCCCAGAGCTTGTCACCGCTATCACCGCGCTCACTAAGGGGCACGGTGCACTCTCGCTCGGCAACATCATCGGTGCTAATATCTTCAACCTTGTGCTCGTCAGCGGTGTGTCGGTCGCTCTTTCGCCCTTCGATGTTCCCGCCGGCACCGCGCTCTTCGGCCATCCGGCGTCGCTCGTCCTCGATATCCCCGTGATGCTCGCTGTCATGGTGCTGCTCACCCTGCCTGCCCTCCTCCGCGGTAAGCTCTACCGCTGGCAGGGTATCGCTCTGCTCGGCGTCTATGCCGCCTTCTGCACTCTGCAATTTGCAATGTAAGGTTTACACAATACTAAAAACGCTCCCGTAGGGGCGTTTTTTCTTTTGCGAGCAAGCTTTTGCACAAAGGCACGCGGATCTTCGGCAGAAATTGCGGTTCTCCGACCCACAGGCGTACAAAAAGTACATCGGGGGAGGAGGCGGTGAAAGAAACGAGCGGCACCCGGCAGCTCCCGTTTCGGTTATGCCAAGATCCGAAGCCCTGCGCAAGCAAGAAGAGAGGTGCCGGGCACCTCTCTTCTTCAGTACACACACAAATAATACTCGCGCCCCTCGGCATCGCGCGGACGCGCCTCGTAGCGTGGGGGCTGTGACCCGTCCATACGGCGGAGAACGGGTAAGCCGCGGCCATCCTTTTTGGACAGCGCTTCCTTCCGGACGAAGATCTCAACGGCGGCGCGCCGGGCATCGGGGGAGGCGGCCACAAGGGCGCGCTCGCGGTCGTTAAAGAGCAAAAGCAGGCGTTCGGCGCGTCCTTCGTCGGTGTCGCCGTAGGCCTCAAGGTCGATGCCAAGCTCCGAGGAGTCAAGCGCGACGGCCACCAGCCGCCCCGCGTGGGTCAGATTGAAGGAGAGCTCTCCGCCGGCAGACGACGGCTTTCCGCGCTCGCCGAAGACAAGGGAGGGCAGGGGAGTTCCCGTCGCCTCGCGATAGACCTCCGAAAGAAGCCGGAGCCCCGCAAGACGCTGTGCCCTGACGCCGTCGTTCTTCGGTGCTTCGGCATAGCCTTGCGCCCCCGCGGGGAGAGGGGCTGTGAGCGCCAGCGCCTCGCCGATCTCAATGCAACGGACCGTCAGCATCAGAGATCAAGGATGATCGGCAGGATCATCGGACGGCGCCGTGTCTTCTTAAAGAGCAGGCGCGAGAGCTCCTCCTTAATGCCGTTCTTCATTTCATTGAAGTCAAAGACACCGCGGTGGAGCATTCCTTCGAGCGTTTTGGCGGCGAGGGCGCGTGCTTCGTCCATCAGGCCCTCGGCCTCCTTAACGTAAACAAAACCGCGCGAGATCATCTCGGGGCCCGCCATAATGAGCCCCTCGTGGCGATCGACGGTGGCAACGACGGCAATGAGTCCGTCCTCCGACAGCAGCTTGCGGTCGCGGAGCACGGCGGTTCCGACATCCCCGATGCCTGCGCCGTCGACCATCACACGGCCGGCGGGAACGCTCCCCGCAAAGGCGGCATGCTCGCCGTCAAGCTCGAGCACGCGGCCGTTCTCGCCGAGGAAGATATTCTCGGGGGCGATGCCCATGAATTCGGCGATCTCCTTGTGGGCAAAGAGGTGGCGTGCTTCACCATGGATGGGCATAAAGAAGCGCGGACGGGTGAGGGCGATCATCAGCTTCAGCTCCTCGCTGCAGGCATGGCCCGACACGTGAATGCCCTCGATCGAATCGTCGTTCTCAACGCGGATGCCCGAGGCAATGAGGGTGTTGATGATCTTGCCTATCAACTTCTCGTTGCCGGGGATGGCGGACGACGAAAGCACCACAACATCCTGCGACGAGAGCGTCACGCGGTCGTGCGCGCCAAAGGCCATCCGGTAGAGGGCCGACATCGGCTCGCCCTGGCTCCCGGTCGTCAGGAGGGTAAGCTGCGCGGGGGTATAGCGCTTCATATCCTGCGGCCCAATGATCGTCCCCTCGGGGGCGGTGATATAGCCGAGCTCGACCGCCGCACCGACAACGTTTGTCATGCTGCGGCCAAAGACCACCACGTGCCGCCCGTGACGCACCGAGGCGTCAATGATCTGCTGGACGCGGTGGACATTCGACGAGAAGGTCGCCACCACAAGGCGGCGGTCGGGGTATTTCATAAAAAGATGCTCGAGCGAATTCCCGACCCGGCGCTCGGAGGGCGTGTAGCCGACGCGCTCGGCGTTGGTCGATTCCCCAAGAAGGAGCAGAACTCCCTCGTCACCGATCCTGGCGATCCGCCCAAGATCCATCATCCGTCCGCCGATCGGCGAGACATCGAGCTTATAGTCGCCGGTATGAAAGACCGTACCGACGGGGGTAGTGAGCGCGATGGCCGAGGCGTCGGGAATCGAGTGGTTGACGTGCACAAATTCGGCACGGAACGCGCCGAGCGTGACGGTATCCCCCGCCTTCACGCGACGGAGATCGGGCTTCTTCGGGAGGTGCATCTCCTCGAGCTTGTGGCCGAGGATGCCGAGCGTCAGCGCCGTACCGTAGACAGGCACATGAAGCTCGCGCAGAAGATAGGGCACGCCGCCGATGTGGTCCTCGTGCCCGTGAGTGAGAAGCACGCCGCGCACGCGATGGGCGTTCTCGGTGAGATAGGTGATGTCGGGAATGACAAGATCGACCCCAAGCATCTCCTCATCGGGGAAGGCGATGCCGGCGTCAATGACGACGATATCGTTGCCGTACTCGATGGCGCACATGTTCTTGCCGATCTCGTGAAGCCCACCGAGGAAGACGACGCGGAGCTTCGCTTGCGGCTTTTTGCTCCGCCTGCTCCCCTTCACGGAGGGGACAGATGCCCCGGCTGCCGCCGCGCCCTTCGCCGACGGCTTCTTCGCCGTCCTTGGTGATGGGGTCACAGGGTAGGAGGCGGGAGCTTTCCCGACTGACCTCGGCGTCTTTCTTGCCTCCGCCTTCGGCGCTTCCTTACGTGGCCTTTTGGCAGCCGTCACAGCGGCCTCGTCCGCGGCCGGCTTCTTCTTTTTTGTGGGCTGCGGCGGAACGGACGCCGCCTCGGTACGTCTCGGCGCGCCTTTTTTCTTCGGCGCGGCTTCGGCCTTGCCGGGCGCGGCAATCGGCTTCTCGGCGCCATGCACCTGTTTTTTCATTTTTTCCATTTGCTATCCATTTCTGTCGCGGCGCAAGGTATACGAAACCGAAAATGGGGAGCGAAATCGCTCCCCCGATCGGGATGAATTCGGAATTCATCCGCAAGGATACCCGCCGCGACGGACGGTATCCCTCGGGCTTATTTCTTTTTTATGTAGGCCCCGCCGTGCTCCCGAGGGACGCCGTCGGCGGGAATAAAAATCAACACAAAAGAAAAGGGAGAAGAGACACAGCGCCGAGCGCTGCACCAAGCAAAAAGGGGAGGGGAGAGAAGCGAGCACGCCGCCGTGGACGCTTCGACTCCACCGTCTCAAGGAGGCGGTTTGCCTCGGTCACGATATCCGCGTCACGCGGAATGACCGAGGGATCGTCCCTCAGCACGAAAAATACCTCTTCAAACCAACGGCTGTCAGGCTTTTGCAGCCTCACGACACGCTTTTCACATCCTTTGACCATACACATCTCCTCGCAGTATTCAGAGGAAGTATATGCCAAAAAAGGGCGGTCTATTCACTGCATAGCCGAAAATCTCGCGCGTTAAGGAAAACGCGTGAGTGCTATCCTCGGGTGCAACAAGGCGCAGGGGGCGGGGCGTGACCGCCCCCGGCATACACAAGGTTCTTTTTAAGTTGTCGTTTTTCGAGCGAGCAAGCGCGAGAAAAAGCGCCGATTTTACGGCTTTTATTTGTTTTTCAGGAAGACGTCGAACAAATTCCCTTCCTTCGCACCCGTCGTGTTCTCAGTGGCCTCAAAGCCGAACTCGTCAAGGTCGTCCTCGGAGGTAACGGCAGGGGCCGAGGCGGGAGCGGGAGCAGGAGCAGGAGCAGGAGCAGGCTCAACCACGGGCACCGGTGCAGGCACGGGCTCAGCCTCGGGCTCGGGCTCGACCACAGGGGCCGGTGCAGGAGCAAAGGTCGCGGGCTCATCTGCCACAAAGGGAGCGGGAACGGGCTCTACCACGGGAGCAGGCTCTACCACGGGAGCAGGCTCGACCACAGGCTCAGGCTCAGCAACGGGCTCGGCCTTGGCCACGGGGGCGGGAGGAAGCGTCTTCTTGCGAGCGGGCTTCTTCGCCTTCTCCACGATCACCTCATAGGTATCATCAAGCAGGTCGTCGATGCTAATCCCAAAGAGCAGCTTGATGGCGATCAGCTTCTCCGCCTCGGGATAGGAATCACCGACCTCCCATTTGTAGACCGCCTGACGCGTCACGCCGACTGCGCGGGCGAATCCCTCCTGAGTGAAGCCGTTGGCCTTTCTGAGTGCCACGATTTTCTCATTGTACTTCATCTTCGTAGAACCTTTCTGTGTGATTTTTATATTTCTTATTCTTCGTCAACGGTTTGGAATGCTACCGGGGTGAAGGTATCGCACCGCCAGCCCCCCTCGGTCAAGACGAGCGTGAGCTCGAGGCTGTGGGTCCTGGTCTCGCCATCCTTCGTCACCTTGACGTCGAGCGTGATCTCGGCGCGGTCGGTGCCGGCGTCGGTCAGCGTCATCGTGTCATAGAGATACTCGTGGGACACACCGCTGTACCAGGAGAGCATGGGCTCGCGCTCGGCAAGGATCAGGATCCCCTTCCCCTGTGCGATCGAGCGCTCCTGATAATCGTAGTAGACGTTCCCCTCGGGGAAGGCCTTCGCGTAGAGGACCGCGACGAGGGGCGCTGAGTAGACGGCTTCCGCCTCGGCCTTCAGCTCATCAAGACAGGTAATGCCGTAGGAGGCAAGCCACGCTTCGTCGGTTGGATAATACTTCCCGATGGCGATCGCGCCCGGGGCAACGGGGATGCCGTCACCGAGGAAGGCGATGTTCACCGGCACCGACCGCGCGATCAGGTCGCGGGCTACCGGGAGGATCTCCACCTCAGTCACATAGTCGCCTCCGCCGCCGCAGGCGGTGAGGGGAAGGAGGAAAAGGAGCGAGAGAAGAAGGGCTAAGGCGCGCTTCATCCGTCGGCCTCCTCGGTGGCGGGAGCGCCGCTCTCGGTGTCCTCGGCCTCACTCGGCACGAAAACGGGAGCCTCGAGCTCATCGGCAGGGGCTGCCTCGATCTCCTCCTCGATCTTTTCTTCCTTCTCAAGACGGGTGAAGGTCACGACCTTCTCGTCCTCCGAGAGGCGCATCACAATAACGCCGCCCGCCGTACGCGAGTAGCTCGGGATGCCCGCAACGGGTGTGCGGATAATGACGCCGCCCGAGGTGATCAGCATGATGTCATCCTCCTCGTCCACAGAGGCGACGGCGGCAAGATTGCCTGTCTTCTCCGTAATGTTGTGGCAGGCAACGCCAAGGCCGCCACGGTTCTTCATGGAACGGAATTCGTCAAAATCCGACCGCTTTCCGAAGCCTTTTTCTGTAATCGTAAGGAATTGTTTACCTTCTTCCACGATGGCAACACCGACGACCTCGTCATCCTCGCGGAGCGAGATGCCGCGCACGCCGCGGGTCACACGGCCCATCACGCGCACATTTTCCTCGGTGAAGCGGGTGGCAAGACCGTGCCTCGTAGCGAGGATGAGGTCGCCGCCGCCCTTCGTATGGCGGACAAAGAGGAGCTCGTCGCCTTCGTCAAGGACGAGGGCGCGCTTACCGCCACGGCGCTGGTATTCGTACTCGGAAAGCAGGGTACGCTTGATGATACCGCGCTTGGTGATCATCGTGAGGTACTCCTCGTCCGAGAAGGCGGCGATCGGAATGATGGCCGTGATCTTCTCGCCCTCCTCAAGCTCGAGGATGTTGACGATATTGGTGCCCTTGGCGGTACGCGAGGCCTCGGGGATGCGATAGGCCTTTCTCGTATAGACCTTGCCAAGGTTCGTAAAGAACATCAGGTATTCGTGGCTGTTTGCGACGAGGACGTTCTCAACGAAGTCCTCCTCCTTCGTCGTCATACCCATAATGCCCTTACCGCCGCGATGCTGTGCCGAATAGGTGGTGGCGGGCTGGCGCTTGATATAGCCGCCGTGGGTCAGGGTAATGACGCAGGTGTGGCGCGGAATGAGGTCCTCGAGGTCGATCTCGTCGGTCGCCTCGACAAGCTCGGTGCGGCGGGCATCGCCGTACTTGTCCTTGACCGTCAAAAGCTCCTCGCGGATGATCTCCTTGACCTTCTCCTCATCGGCGAGGATCGCGCGCAGCTCGGCAACGCGGACGGTGAGCTTCTCGAGTCTATCCTCGATCTTCTGTCTTTCAAGGCCGGAAAGCTTACCGAGCGTCATCTCGACGATGGCCTGCGCCTGCGCCTCGGAAAGACCGAAGGAGGAACACAGCTTTTCCTTCGCCTCGGGGATCGAGGCCGACCGGCGGATGATTTCAATCACCTCGTCGATATGGTCGAGGGCGATCTTGTAGCCCTCAAAGATATGCATCTCGGCGAGCGATTTCTCAAGCTCAAAGCGAGTGCGGCGGGTGATGACGTCCTCCTGATGGTGGATGTAATGGTCAAGAATATCGGGGAGCGAAAGGACCTTCGGCTCACCGCCGACGAGTGCCAGCATATTGACGGCACAGGTGCTCTGCAGCTGGGTATACTTATAGAGCTGATTGAGGATGACCTCACCGTTCGCATCGCGGCGATATTCCACCACGATGCGCATACCGGCACGGCCCGATTCGTCACGGATGTCGGTGATGCCCTCAATCTTCTTATCCTTCACGAGGTCAGCCATCGACGCGGCGAGCTGACTCTTGTTCACCATATACGGGATCTCGGTGACGATGATGCGGTGCTCGCTCTCCTCAATGCGCGCCCGTGCGCGCACGATCACGCGGCCGCGGCCAGTCGCATAGGCATCGTACATGCCGCGCGAACCGTAGATGAGACCGTAGGTCGGGAAGTCGGGCCCCTTGATGTACTGCATCAGCTCCTCAACCGAGCACTCGGGGTGGTCCATCCGGTAGACGGTGCCGTCAATGACCTCGGAAAGGTTATGCGGCGGGATGTTGGTCGCCATACCGACGGCGATACCCACCGACCCGTTCACGAGGATGTTCGGGAAGCGTGAGGGGAGCACGGTCGGCTCACGGCGGCTGTTATCGAAGTTCGGGGCAAAGTCGACGACGTTCTTCTCGATGTCGCTCATCATATGAGCGGCGATCCGCTCCATTCTCGCCTCGGTGTAACGGTAGGCGGCGGCAGGGTCGCCGTCAACGTTACCGAAGTTACCGTGACCCTCAACAAGAGGATAGCGGAGCGAGAAGGACTGCGCCATACGCACCATCGTGTCGTACACAGCCGAGTCACCGTGCGGATGGTAGCGGCCCAGCACGTTACCGACCGTGGTGGCCGATTTACGGAAGGGCTTATCATGGGTGAGACCGTCCTCGTACATTGCGTACATGATGCGGCGCTGACCCGGCTTCATCCCGTCGCGCACATCGGGGAGTGCACGCGAGGTGATAACGCTCATGGAATATTCGAGGAAGGCCTGTCTGACCTCCTTCTCCATATAGCGGTTTTCTATTTTCTGCAGGGGAAAGGAAAGATCGTCACCCTGCGCTTTATGCTCATGTGCCATGCTTTCTTTCTCCCTTCTTAAATATCAAGATTTTCGACAAACTTCGCATTCTGCTCGATGAACTCACGCCGCGGCTCGACGTCGTCCCCCATCAGGAGGGAGAAGATCTGGTCGCAAAGGATAGCGTCGCTCATCTCGACGCGAAGGAGCGTCCGCGTCTCGGGGTTCATCGTGGTCTCCCAGAGCTGCTCGGGGTCCATTTCACCAAGACCCTTGTATCGCTCGGCCTCGATGTTGCCGCCAAGCTCCTCGATGATCCGATCGCGCTCCTCATCCGAGAAGGCGTACTTCTCCTGCTTTCCCTTTTTGATCTTGTAAAGCGGCGGCTGGGCGAGATAGACGTGACCCTCCTCGATCAGCTTCTTCATATGACGGAAGAGGAAGGTCAGAAGAAGCACGCGGATATGCGCGCCGTCCACGTCGGCATCGGCCATCAGGACGATCTTGCCGTAGCGCAGCTTTTCAATATCGAATTCTTCACCGATGCCGCAGCCGAGCGACTGGATGATCGGTATTAGGGAGGTATTGGAATACACCTTGTCGCGGCTCGACTTTTCTACGTTCAGCACCTTACCGCGGAGAGGAAGAATGGCCTGGAAGCGGCTGTCACGGCAGTCCTTGGCCGAGCCGCCTGCCGAGTCACCCTCGACAAGATAGAGCTCGGTGAGCTCGGCGCGCTTTTCCTGGCAGTCCCAGAGCTTACCGGGAAGACCGCCACCCTCAAGGACGCCCTTACGGCGGGTCAGCTCACGCGCCTTTCTGGCCGCTTCACGCGCGCGGAAGGCCGCCATGGCCTTTTCGATAATGGCACGGCCCGAGCCGGGATTTTCTTCAAAATACTCCTCCATCTTCTTCGAGACGATCGAGTCAACGAGAACACGCACCTCGGAGTTACCGAGCTTGGCCTTGGTCTGGCTCTCGAACTGTGCGTCCTGGAGCTTAACGCTCACGATGGCGGTGATGCCCTCGCGCACGTCCTCGCCCGACAGATTCTTGTCGTTGTCCTTCAGGGCACCGATCTTGCGGGCGTAGTCGTTGATCGCCTTGGTGATGGCCGACTTGAAGCCGGTCTCATGCGTACCGCCCTCCACCGTCGCCATATTGTTAGCGAAGGAGATGAGGGTCTCGTTATAGGAATCGTTGTACTGGAGAGCGACCTCGGCAAGGATGCCGTTCTTCTCGCCGCGCATATAGACGATATCCTTGTGGATCAGAGCCGAATGCTTCTGACCGTTCAGGTACTCGACGAAGGAGATGATACCGCCCTCGTAGCACAGCTCCTCACTGACAATCTCCTCGCCGCGCAGATCCTCGAGAATGATCTTGACACCGGCATTTAGGAAGGACTGCTCACGCATTCTGGCAAGCACCCGCTCATAGTCGAACACGGTCTCCTCAAAGATCGTCGGGTCGGGCTTAAAGGTCACCGTCACGCCGTGAAGCTCGGTTTCACCCTCACACTTGAAGGGGCGGTCCACGTGCCCACGCGAAAATCTCTCGGTATACTTTCTTCCGCCACGGTGGTTTGAGACCTCAAGCCACTCCGAGAGAGCATTCACGACCGAGGCACCGACGCCGTGAAGACCGCCGGCGATCTTATAGCCGTCACCGCCGAACTTACCGCCGGCGTGCAGAACGGTGTAGATGACCTCAAGCGTCGGAAGCCCCGTCTTCTCGTTCATACCGTCGGGGATACCGCGGCCGTCGTCCTCCACCGTCACGCTCCCATCCTTATTCAGGCTGACGCGGATGGTGGTACAGTATCCGGCCAACGCCTCGTCGATCGCGTTATCCACGATCTCATTGATCAGATGGTGAAGCCCCTGCGAGGAGGTCGTGCCGATGTACATACCGGGGCGCTTACGGACGGCCTCAAGACCCTCCAGCACCTGGATTTGACTATCGTTGTACTCCTCTGTTCCGATGATCTTTTCTTCCATAGCTTTCTTCCTCGTCTTTCCCCACATGGGGTAATGCTTCTTTCGGGTAGCAAGCCCTGTGTTTTTTACTTGTTTACTTACGAGCCCCGCCTCATCGCGCGGCGGCAGAGGATCCGCGGGGCGTTTCTTGAAAAGTAGATCCTTTGCTCCTTGCTTCCTGCCGTCACAACAAACGACACCGGGATCTCCACGGTCGATACCGTCAACCGCCCCTCTCTCTCAAAGCGCTTGAGAGTGGTCCTTGTCGCCGGCTCGACCGTGGCATTATCTAAGTCAAAGATACCGACAATATCTTCCTTTTGTAAATAATACTCGTCATTCAGCCACAATCTCATACGACCCTCCCACAGTTTTGATGCGCCGTGCCTCACTGTCACCGAAGTCACGGTCATCACACGCCGTAACGAGGATCTGCCTCCCGCGGAGCGAAGAAAGCAGAAACCGACGGCGCTCGGGATCGAGCTCACTCAATACGTCATCAAATAAGAAGATGGGATATTCAGAAAAGAGGTGATGCGAGACCTCGCCCTCGGCCAGCTTCAAGGAGAGGGTGATAGACCTCTGCTGCCCCTGCGACGCATACTCGCGGGCCGGATGACCGCCGATCTTTATCTCAAGATCGTCGTGATGCGGACCGAAGACGGTGAAGCCGGCGGCCACCTCGCGGCGGATGTCGCTTCTTAAGAGTGTAATATATTTTTCACTTAAAATGGGGATGCTTTTTTCTTCACATTCACATTTATAGGAGAGAGAAAGCTCCTCCCGCCCCGCGGAGAACTCGGTAAGCAGAGCCTTAGCGGCAGGGGCCAGCTCCTCCACATAGTCAATGCGCTTTTTTACGATGTGTGCAGCCGCCTCGCCGAGCTTTTGACTCCATATATCAAGCTCATCGCCATACAGTGGCCCACCCTTTTGCGCCATTTTCAGAAGACTGTTACGGTTCTCAAGAATCTTCTGATAGGTGGCGTAGAGAGAAATGTAAGAGGGGTCGTTCTGGGCAATGGCAATATTCAAAAATTCACGCCTCTTCTCAGGGCTCCCCTTGACAAGCATCAGATGCTCGGGGTGAAAGAGCACAGCACGCAGATGACCGATCATCTCCCCAGCAGACTCGACTGGCGCACCGTTTCTCTTTCTTACCTTTTCCCTGCCGAAGGAGCGATAGAGAAGAGTCTGTCGGCGGCCGCCGCCATGAAAGGAGGCTTCGATCTCAAAGCCTTCATCCCCAAAGCGACACAGCTCACGGTCAGAAGCTCCGCGGAAGCTTTTGCCGCGCGCGAAGTAGTAGACCGCCTCAAGGAGATTGGTCTTTCCCTCGGCGTTATTCCCGAAAAGGAGGTTGACACCGGGCGAAAAATGAACCCTCTCGCATTCAATGTTACGGAAGGAGACGGCGCTGAGGCTCTGTATCTCCATTTACTCGGACATGCGCACAGGCAGAACCATATAGAAAAACTTTTCTTCTCCCTCTTCCTTCGGCTCAATGGTCACACTGCTCTTGGCATTTTTCAGAGTCAGGAGGATCTCATCCCCCTCGGCCGCGCGCACGCTGTTGATAAGAAAACGGCAGTTAAAGCCAATCTCAATACTCTCGCCGGTATGCTGACAGCTCATTTCATCATATACCTTACCGGAGACCGAGGTCGAGGTCAGGGTCATAATGTTATCCTCTATCAGAAGGCGCACATAGCTTCGCCCGTTCGATTGGCTCTTATCCTCGGCTACGAGGTTAGCTCTTTCAAGCCCCTCAAGGAAGCGTGCGCGATCAACCGTCACAAAGATGGTCTGATCCTTCGGCATGATCCGGTGATAGTCAATGTAATCCTCGTCGATAAGACGCGTGAAGAAGGTCATCTCATCCAGATGGAAGATAGCATGGCGGCGGGTCAGATATATATTGATCCTTTCCTCGCCCTCGGGGAGGATGCGGAGCAGCTCATTGAGAGCGTGGCCCGGCACGATAAATTCAAAAGCAGGCGAATTCACAGCACCGATGTCCTTGATCTCACACTCCTTTGTCACAAAGGAAAGAGTAAAGCTGTCACACGAGACAAGCTCAAGTCTTCCGTCAAGGAGACGGAAGAAGGCACCGCCGAGCATAGGACGCGACTCCTGCGGCTCACCCACCGAGTGGATGACCTTACCTATCATTCTTTTTAAAATGGAAGCGTCTATCTCAAAGCCCTTCTCACCCGAAAGAACCGGCAGGTTTGGAAAATCGCTCCCCCTAAGAGCAAAGAGAGAGAAGGAGGAGGCACCGCTTGAGATCTTGGCATTAAAGCGATCGTCGACCTCCAGCGTTACCTCATCCTCGGGCATCACCTTCAGAATGTGGAGAAGACGCGAGGCGTTGATAATGAAGCTGCCTCCGTTAACGATCTCAATGGCCTCGATCTCCGAGACTGTCCCCTTCTTCATATCGTAGGTAGACAAACGGATCCTGTCCTCCACCGTCTCAATGAGAACACCCTCGATAGAGGCAATGGTATTTTTGTTAGAGACGGTGCCCATGGCGGGCGTCAGCTTTTCAAGAAAACGGGACCTTGAAAACGTGATCTTCATAGGATATTCCTTTCTTCTCACTGAAAGAGCGAGAGTAAAAACAAAGATAAATAAACTAATACTCTTTGTAGTAGCAGTAGTAGGGGCGGGGGAAAGTGTGGAAAACTGAAATTTATCCCACTGTATAAGCCTTTTTTAAGTAAAACTTATACACATCAAAAAATGCAAAACCCGTGCATAAGAGGGGCATGCGGGAAAGGGGAACGTAAGTCTTTTTTTTTCCACAGCGTTATTCACAAAAAAATTAACAGAAAAGTGGAAAACTTAAGGAGGAGTTAACCTCGGATCTCGCGGATCATTTCCTCAATGTCGTATTCGACCGAGGGGTTCTCGCGAATGCTCTTTTCCACGGTCTTGATCGAGTTGATGACCGTCGTATGGTCGCGGTCAAAGTGTACGCCGATCGCCGATTGGGAAAGATCTGTCAGCTGGCGGATGAGATAGATGCAGGTGTGGCGCGCCGTTGCAATGTTCTGCGTTCGGCGGTTGCCCTTGATATCGTCGGGATGCACGTTATAGCGGCGCGATACCACGCGGAAGACCTTGTCAACAACGTCGGAGGCGGCGGTCGGTGTATGAAGAAGGTCGGCGATCGAGCGGCGGCACATATCCAGCGTTACCTCGGAGGAGGAGATCATCGTAATTCCCTTGAGACGGTGGATAGCACCCTCGATTTGGCGGATATTTTCGGTCAGATTCTCAGCTAAGAAGGAGATTACGTCAGACGGCAGATAGAGAGTATCCTCGGTCGCCTTTTTCTGAATGATTGCGGTACGCAGCTCGGTGGATGGCGGCTGAATGTCGGCCAGCTGCCCCCATTCAAAGCGGGTGAGGAGCCTCTCCTCAAGAGGGCGGATCTCACGCGGCGGACGGTCCGAGGTCAGGATGATCTGCTTTCCCTCCTCATACAGCGCCGAGAAGGTATGGAAGAATTCCTCCTGCGTCTGTACCTTACCGGCAATGAACTGGATATCGTCAATGAGAAGGATATCGGCCGTTCGGTAATAGGAGCGGAAGGCCGCCGTCGAATTATTTTGCATTGCGCTGATCAGCTCGGTCGTAAAGTCCTCGCCGCGCTTATAGACGATGCGGACGTTCGGATTTTTCTTTTTGATCTCATTCGTAATGGCGTAGAGAAGATGGGTCTTTCCAAGACCGCTTTTGCCGTAGATAAACAGGGGATTATAGATGTTCTCATTCTCGGCTCCCATATCGCAGGCAAAGCGCGCAACGGCTAAGGCGGCGGCATGGGCAAAGCGGTTAGAGTCGGCTACGAGGAAGTTTTCAAAGGTATATCTTTCAACGATCGTGCGAGGATTTTGAATATCCTGGATGTTGATCTGATAGGGCTCCTTCTCCTCGACCTCCGGAATCTCCTCCTCCTTGGTTTCAAAGATAGGGGGCGTTCCCTTACCCTCGCCCTCGCGGCAAACAAAGGAGACCGAGATGTGACAGCCCATCACCGAGGAGAGGCATTCCTCAATGACAGGGCGGTAATTGTCCTGCAAAAAGCGGATCTTAAAGCTGGATTTTGTGGAGAAAACGGCGGATTTATCGGTAAGATCCTCGAGAACGAGATCGCGAAACCATACGGCAAATACGTTTTGTGCGTATCTTTCGCGGAGGAGATGAAGCACCGCTTCGCCAATCTCTAAAAACTCGTTTTTCATCTCTTTCTCCTTTCTCCTTCAATGAATTAAATTATATATGGCTATTATAACATATATTAAACTATATTACAAGAGAAAAACGCGAAAAATGTAATAAATAATTTACATTTGGAGTCTTTTAAAAAAGGATTGAAAAAAAATATACAATTTGATATACTGAGAGGTAGCCGAGAAACGCCTGTGTAGGCTAAAGGAGTAAAGAAATATGAAGCTCAGTCTTTTGATCCCTGTGTATAACGAGGAGGATATTCTTCCGTCGACCGTCCGTGAGGTAGGAGACTATATGAAGGAGACCTTCGGCAGCGACTATGAGATCATTTTTATCAATGACGGCTCTCATGACTCGTCGGAGGAGATCCTTTCTGCCTGCTGTCGGGAGGAGATCCGTTTTGTCAGCTACGGAGAAAACCGCGGAAAGGGTTATGCCATCCGAAAGGGCGTTGAGGCCGCCCTTGGGGATGTCATTCTCTTTACCGACTGTGACCTTGCCTACGGCACCGGCGTTATCAAGACCTTCTACGATGCTCTCGCCCCTGAGGGGGCACCCGATATTGCCGTCGGCTCACGCACAAAGCATAAGAACGGCTACGCCTCGTATTCCTTCATGCGTAAGATCGTCAGCCGCACCTATCTCACCGTTCTCCGCGTTTTCGGTGGGCTTCCGCTGTCGGACTCGCAGTGCGGGTGCAAGGGCTTCCGCCTTGCGGCGGCTAAGCGGATCTTCCAAAATGCCGAGATAGACCGCTTTGCCTTCGACTTTGAGGCTATTCTTCTTGGCCTTCATTTTGGGATGACCTTCAAGGAAATTCCCGTCGCCGTCGAGCGCCACGGCAAGTCGAGCGTGCGTGTCCTTCGCGATACCTTCCGTATGCTCGGCGACCTCCGCCGGATGAAAAAACGCATCAAAAGGATTG
Source organism: Eubacteriales bacterium (assembly GCA_045586345.1). Taxonomy (GTDB): domain Bacteria; phylum Bacillota; class Clostridia; order Oscillospirales; family CAG-272; genus UBA1740. The sequence continues at coordinate 30,238 of JAZNAD010000047.1, read as the reverse complement.
AAAAGTAAGCAACAGCTTCCTATATAATAGATAAAGGTAAAGAAAACCAAACAAAAAAGAAGCACCCCCTGAGTGCTTCTTTTTTTCTTTTGACGTCATTCCAAGAGGAGATATACCGTGCGGTGGCCGTGGATAAGCGTTGTGCCGTCAAGCACCGCGATCATATTGGGAAGGTGCTCATAATTTTGAAGCATCGACTGATACATGGCCTCGGCTGCGTCCTTTTTTTCTTTCTTGAAGACGTAAATGTCCAGCCATTCGCCTTGGCGCGTTGCCTTAAGGTGCGCCTCAAGATCGGCGTGCAGCTTTTCCTCGGTGCGTATCACCGTGAATCCCTCCTCCTCGAGGATCCTTTGGGCTCTTTCGATCGGCTCACTGCAGGAGACGAGAGAAAGGAAAAGAGCAGAGATGAGAAGCAGAAGTAAAAGTTTTTTTAAGAGCTTCATACAAACCTCCGAAACAAGAATGCTCCGGCCGGCGGAATGACCATGCCGTCATCCATAAGACCGTCCATAATGCCAAGAAAGAAGAAGGTGGCAAAGGCAAACACAAAAAGAAGGATCGAAACGATAGAGGTGATAAGACCCGCGAGGGCGATCCCGTCAAAGCGGCCGCGGCGGATACGGTCGGCAAGGGCAAGGATGATGCCCGCAACGCCCGTCGGGAGACCGCAGCAGCTACAGCAGATGACGCCGAAAAGTCCGAGAATGAGCGAGGCGATCGAAAGACCCGAGCCGAGGGCCTTTTCATGGGTACCGCCGATTGCGGGCTCTTCGGTCACGGTGGGGGCATCGGACGGCTCGCTTTCCCGGCTCTTTGGCGGTGCATCGGCGCCTGGAGGCGTGTAAGAGGCTTGCTTTGTTTTTTCCTCCTCCGGGCGGAGGATAGGATCGGAAGGCTTCATATTTCCTCCTTGTCCGCTTGACGCAGACAGCGTAAGATGATATACTGTCATTATATAAAGTATACCACAAAAATGCGGAAAGTGCAATATGTTTTTGGAGGGAGGGAGTGGCGTGGATAAAAAAAGAGGGCTGTCGGTCCGGTCGGTCTATATTCTCACAAACGCTACGGTCATCCTCTCTCTTGCTTTATTTCTTCTCCTTGATCGCTTTGACCTTTTTGATGCAATTCTCTTTTGCCCCCTGCACACGGTCGGCGTCTATTGTCCGACCTGTGGCGTCACGCGCGCCTCTCACGCCCTCCTTCGCCTCGACCTTGCCGCCGCCCTCCGTCTGAACCCCTGTATTTTTACTCTTATCGCCCTTGTTCTCTATTATGAGATCTGCGGGCTGGTAGCCGCTATCAAAAACAACGCCGCCCCCCTCCGCCGCGCGAAGCGCTGGCCGGCCCTTGCCGTTCTCGTCATCTTCCTTGTATTTTTCGTTGTCCGCAACCTCCTTCTTCTGTGGGGGATTGACCTTACGGGGGACTTTACCGCCGGCTAAAACGGTTATCCTCATTTTTTATCATTCAGTATGCATCAAAAAAGGACAGAACCGCAGAGTTCTGTCCTTTTCATCACACGATCGCCTGGCCGTTGATGACCAACCCAAACGAGAGGCCGAGGCGCGCTGCCGCGCGCTTGCACATCAGCATACGGCCGAGGAAGATCTCAAAATAATCCATCACGGGGCTGATCTCGGTGTCGATCGTCAGGGAGAGCACGATGCGCTTCTCCTCGGGTCTTGTGGAAAGCAGGGAGGAGATGACCGAATAGTTGACACGGTCGTGGATATCAAAGGTCGCGCGATCAATCTGCCGCACGCGTGAGCGGCGCACGTCCGACTTATCGGCTAAGATAAGCGCGGCCGCCACCTCGCTGACTGCCTCGCCCTCGTCCTCATCGTGATTGCCGATAGCGCTCACCACCGTGGCGATCTCCTCGGCCTCCATCCCCATCGTGTCAAGGAGGCGGAAGGCCATCAGGGCGCCGCTTTGCGAATGCTTCTTGCGGTTGACAATATTACCGAGGTCGTGCAGATGCGCCGCAATGCGCGCAAGCTCGGCCGTCCGCTTGGGGTAGCCGAGCGACTCGAGGATATCCCCCGCGCGCTTGGCAACGATCCCCACGTGCGCGTGGTTGTGCTCGGTGTAGCCGATGGCAGAGAGAGCCCTGTCGGCCATCTCAATATAGGTCTTGATCCTTGGATCGCGTTTTACGTCGGAATAGGTCAGCATAGCGTCACCTCGGGCTTTAGTTACTTTTATTATATCATTATATACACTTTTTCGCTTTTTGGCAAGCCCTTGCTTGTCTGATGTCCTTCCCAAAAGAAAAAACGCCGTGCGGCGTTTTTTCTTATTCTTATCTCAGATCCTCGTAGAAGTTGGCCATGGCGGCTTCGCGGTAGGGGGCGACCCAAAGGGTACCGATGCCGCAGACGCAGGAGCCGACGAGCGACCAGAGGAACATCACAAGATCCATGCAGAAGGCGCGCCATTTGTGGCCGCGCATCAGGCGCGCGCTCTCGGCGAGGCATTCGTTGACCGAAAGGTCGGGGCGGTCAGCCGCGACATAGAAGGCGAGGCGATAGGAATACGACTTGATGATGCCGGGGATAACGAGAAGAAGAGACCAAAGGAAGAGGAAGGCGGCTTGGAGCAGAAGGAGCAGAGTCGTGCGGACGAACTGGCCGTTCGTAAACCCTTGGGCGATGTCCATAATATCAAACTTCTCCTTGCCGCGCGTCCGCGCCATAAACATATAGGTCTGCGAGAAGGTGAGCGGGCCGACGACGAGAATACCGATGATAAAGCTGGTAGCCATGCTGGTAAGGGTCGAGATGATAAAGCAAACGATCAGGCCGAAAAGCCAGGTCTCGGCAAAAATATTGTCTCCAAGCTGCTGACGCGCTCTTGCGCGGATCTCGCTGTTGTTGTGCATAGGGGGTCCTTTCTGCCCGTTCGGGGCATGGCGGCGTTCATTCTCATTATAGCGTATGCAAGGGCAAAAAGCAAGGAATAGTTTTTGTCTCATGCGCGCATACTTTCTAAAAAAAGAGGAGGCTCCTATGAATAAAGACCAATACCGTGCTCTTACCGACCGCCGCGCGGGGCGATCCCCCACAGTCAAGAACTGCGTTGCCGCCTTTCTTGTCGGCGGCTCGATCTGCCTGTTCGGTGAAGCATTGTCATCGCTCTATCTTACCCTCGGTGCCGATGAAAAGACGGCGGGCACGCTCGTCACCGTGACGCTCATCTTCCTCTCGGCACTCCTGACCGGCATTGGCGTCTTCGATACCGTGGCCCGTGTTGCGGGTGCGGGGACCCTCGTCCCCGTGACGGGGTTTGCCAACGCTGTCGTCTCTCCCGCGCTTGATGCCTCGCTCGAGGGGCGGGTGCTCGGCATCGGGGCAAAGATCTTTACCGTCGCGGGGCCGGTCCTTCTTTACGCGATCCTTAGTGGCTCGGTATACGGCGCGATTCTGTGGATCCTCGGAGGTGCTGCATGAGCCGACTTCTCACACTCCCCCCGGCCTATGTCCGCGCCTCGAGCGCCGTCGGCGGCTACGAGGAGAGGCGCGGCCCGTATGGCGAGGCCTTCGATTTCTGCGCCGAGGACGACCGCTTCGGGATGGAGTCCTTCGAGCTGGCCGAGGGCGAGATGGCGCGCATGGCGCTCTCCTTCGCGCTCGGGAAGGCCGATCTTCCCCCAGATGACCTCAATCTGCTCTTTGCCGGCGACCTTCAGAACCAGTGCGTGGCCTCCTCGCAGGGGCTGTCCTCGCTCGGTGCGCCCTTCCTTGGGCTGTTCGGCGCCTGCTCGACGATGGTCGAGGGGCTGGGCGTCGCCTCGCTTGCGCTGGCCGCCACCCCCTCACTCAGAACTGTCGGGGTCGTGACCTCCTCGCACAACGCCGCCGCCGAGCGGCAGTTCCGAACCCCTCTTGAGTACGGCTCTCAGCGCACCCCGACCGCCCAATGGACGGCCACCGCCGCGGGGGCGGCCATCCTCGGCCGCGAGGGAAGTGCGGCGGTCGATGCCTTCCTCCCCGGACGCATCTGCGATGCCGGGATCACCGATGCCGCCAATATGGGCGCTGCAATGGCGCCGGCCGCCGCCGATACCCTTCTTGCCTACTTCCGAGAGACGGGCGAAGCTCCCGAGGACTTCGACCTCATCCTGACGGGCGACCTTGGGCGCGAAGGGAGCGTGCTTCTTTACACCCTGCTTTCCGAGCAGCTTCCGACCCTCTCCCGTGTCCACGAGGACGGCGGGTGCCTGCTCTACGACAAGGAGAAGGACATCCACGGCGGCGCCTCGGGCTGCGGCTGTATCGCCTCGCTCCTTGCGGGGGTCTTTCTGCCCCGCGTCGCCCGCCGCGAGGTGCGGCGGATGCTGGCTGTCGGCACGGGGGCGCTGATGAACCCCGGTAGTCTTCAGCAGGGCGGGAGCATCGCGGGCGTCGCGCATCTTATCCGCATTACGGAGGTATAAAATGCAAAGTTTTATTTCCTATCTCACGGCTTTTCTCGTGGGAGGAGGTATTTGTGTGATCGCACAGCTCCTGCTTGACCTCACGCGGCTGACGCCGGCACGCATCCTCGTGATCTACGTGGTGGCAGGGGTGGCGCTCGGGGCGCTCGGTCTTTACGAGCCGCTCCGCGAGTTCGCGGGGAGCGGTGTCACGGTTCCCCTTGTCGGCTTTGGCGGCAATGTTGCCGTCGGCGTCCGCGAGGCGGTCGCCGAGGAGGGGCTCCTCGGCGCCCTGACGGGCGGCCTCCGTGCCGCCGCAGGCGGCACCGCCGCGGCGATCGTCTTCGGGTATTTGGCGGCATTGGTGTTCCGCGCCAAATCCAAACGGCTGTGAGAATAGCCCTCCCGGACGGTCCGTCCTCGTAATAGCTTCAGTTTTACCGCCATGAGGAACCGCACGGGGAAAATTACGCCGCCGCCGCGTCATCCTGAGCGCAGTTGAGCTCCGCGTGGAGCGAAGGAGCCAAAGGCACACCGTGCCTTTTGGGATTTCGGCGGTATAACAGAAAAAGGAGCACATCCGTGCTCCTTTTTGCGTCTTCCCCTTCTCTTGTCGGGGAAGACGGGCAACAGTCCCCACCCGTGCCATTTTGAGCGGAGCTTGCTTGGCGAAGGTTGAGCCGTTATTGAAGCGCCGAGGTATTAATGACACGCTTTATCATATTTTCAACTGTTTTGCAGGTCTTGATCGTTCTTAGATTTATATGTGGATATTTTTGTTTTCCGAGAACAAAAAGCTCGTGAGCAAAGCCCTGCCCTATTTCCTCCACACCCGAAAAATCCAAATCAATATCATTAAAGAGAGCTATACACTCCAGCAACCTTCTTGCTTCCGAGCGTGATACGGGATTTCCGCCCGCAAACATATGCGCCACCGGGATAGTTGTTTTTATGAATCCTTCATCTACCGGAGCAAAGGTATTAAAAACTTCAGACAAAACTTTTTTGGTACTGTTACTGATCGTCATTCTTACGATAGTACCTTTTTCCATTTGCATGAGGCTATGCAGATTAGTATCTTCTATTTGTGCAGATGTAAAATTGTTTCTGGTGAAAAAGTTATCGTCGGAGTAAATAATAAATTCATCCATAACATGAGAGGTAAAGAAAATGCCTTCGCCTGTATGATATTGCCTGGCAGTTGTGAACTTCCCTGCAAATAAAAGCGATACACATTCTCGAAGAGAGATCATTTCGTTTTTGCTGGTTTTCATAAATCTTTGGATGTTTTTGAAAATTCCAATACCGTCGTCTATAATCAGTATTTCAGTATCAAGGCAGTTTTGATAAATGCTAACGGAAATATTTTCTGCTTCCGAATGCTCAATGGCATTATTCATCATTTCGGTAAATGCGTAATTCCATATAGAATTCACATTTTTCTTGAATTGGATATGCTGCGAAATAAATTGACTGTATACGCGATCCTCGCCTAATGTTCCATCGTTTTTGAAAAAATAATGATAATTGTTAGTTCGAAGAGTATACGTATTTTCTTTTTTTTCGATCAAGCCATCCGTTTCCATTTGCTTAACGTAATTATAAACACTGGATTTGCTAATATTGAAGGCTTCGATCGTCGCTTTAACATAATCCTTTCTTCCGCTTTTTATCAAACGCAACAGATAGTTCTTTACTTTTTCTTGATTTATAACCTTCATTAGTTTCTCCTCGACAGAATATGATCACAAAAATATGTTATCATAGCTTTTAAAATATGTCAACATTTTTCCAAATAAAACTTTTTAAATTCCAAATAGATTTTTTTATTTGGAATGTGCGCATCATGGATGTATCGGTCGCATTAAGAGATCCTAAGGATAAAAAAGTCAACCACATGGATCTATTATATTAGCGCATGTTGCAAATATTTTGTCATTCTTTGCGATGCACGGCAAATAGTAATTTTGCACCTGCCTTGCCAATAATAAACGAGTGACCTCTCCTTGGCTTCTCTACAAAAAACCGCCGCATAGAGTGATGCCCTTAACGGACAAATCACGCTAAACTATGATTGCCCTTACGGGCAAGTTATGAGTGATGATATGCCTTGCATAGTTATGATTGGCTTCGCCAAGTTTTAAGCTGCGAGGGCAACCATATCATAATATTTGCGTAGCAAATTCATAACGGCGAGCACAGAGAGCCTCATAACTCTAAACTAAGACCAACAGAAAAAGAGCAGACATACAAGATTTTTCGTCTTGGCGTGTTTGCTCTTTCTGTTTGTATAAGGTTTTGGGCTTAACCCATAATGCATTTGACCGGTCAAATGCGATGCTCGCACTTAGTGGTATTTTTTTAATTCTCCGATAAGAATATTCCCCGATAGCGGCGTTTTTTTATTGCTTACCTCACAGCATCATATCCACGGGGAACATGATCTTGAGCTGATTGACGCGGCTGCGGTAGGCGGCCTCGCGCTTGTCGGCGACGAGCTTCTGCCAGATCGACTCTCTGGCTTCGTTGAAGGAAACCGGTTTCGCCTCGTTCTTGGCGTTCACGCGGATGATGTGATAGCCGAATTGGGTCTTGACGGGCTCGGAGACGACGCCGATCTCAAGCGCGAAGGCGGCCTCCTCAAACTCGGGGACCATCTGGCCGCGGCCGAACTCGCCAAGGTTACCGCCCGCCTCCTTCGAGGGGCAGGAGGAATACTTCTTCGCGGCCTCCTCAAAGGTCTTGCCGGCGGCGATCTCGGCGGCGACCTTCGCGGCGGTCTCCTCGTCCTCGACGAGGATGTGCGAGGCGTTCACCGTCTCGCCCTGCGTGAACTTATTCTGATTTTCGTCATAGAAGGCGCGGATCTCCTCCTCCTTGACATCGGCCTTCGCGATGGCCTTGCGGATGGCGTACTCGGTCAGGAGCGACTCCTTAGCGCGCTTCAACTGAGCCTGGAACTCGGCCTCGGCCTCGAGGAGGTTCTTCTGGGCGTCGAGCAGGAAGAGCTTCTGGTTGACAAGCTCCTCGACGAGGGCACGCTGCCCCTCGGGGCTCTGGTACTGTGCGCCGCGCGGGCCAAGGGCCTGCAGCATGACGGCAAGGTCGGCCTCGGTCACGGCAAGACCGCCGACCTTAGCAAGGATCTTTTCGTTCATCTTCATTACCTCTTTCAAATACGGCGGACCGAAAGGGTCACGCTCTCATCGCCGATCTTCCACTCACGACCGCCCTCCTCGGCGGCAGGGAGGAATTCATCGGTCAGGGTCGCACCGCCGATCTCGGCGGCGTTTTTCTTGAGAATGGCAAGGATTGCCTCGCTCCCCGTGACACCGAGCACGATATGGTCGGTCACCTGGAAGTCGCTCTCCTTACGCATCGTCTGGATCTTACTGATGAGCTCGCGCACAAGGCCCTCCTCGATCAAGGAGTCGGTAAGACGCACGTCAAGCACGACGGTCACGCCGCGCTCAGTCACCGACTCGAAGCCCTCGGCCTTGACCATGTCGATGAGCAGATCCTCCTCGGCAAGGCGGATGGCCTCCCCCGCGTTCTCGAAGGTGAGCGCGCCCTCGGCCTTCAGCGTGTCGTAGGCATCGTTCCCGTCAAGACCCGCAAGCGCCGTCTTGATGAAGCCGAGATGCTTGCCGTACTTCGGGCCGACCGTGCGGAGTTGCGGACGGAAGGTGTAGGTCGTGAAATCGCGCACCGAATCGGTGAAGGCGACCTCCTTGACATTCAGTTCATCACGGATGATCTCAAGGTACTGCTCACCGAGCGCCTCCTTGCCCTGGACGTACATCGTCGCCAGCGGCTGGCGGTTCTTCACCGCCGCCGAAGCGCGTGCCGCGCGCCCGAGCGTTACGATGGAAAGAACAGCATCCATCTCCTTTTCGAGCTTCTCGTCAACAAAACTTGTCAAAACCTCGGGGAAGTCGCAGAGGTGCACGCTCTCGGGAGCCGAGGCGTCCTGCGTGGCGACGAGGTTCCTGTAAATGTCCTCGGCGAGGAAGGGCAGCATCGGGGCGGCGATCTTCGCGAGGGTGACGAGCGCGGTATAGAGCGTCATGTAGGCGGCGACCTTGTCGGCCTCCATGCCCTTCGCCCAGAAGCGCTCGCGCGAGCGGCGGACGTACCAGTTCGAGAGGTCGTTCACAAACTCCTGGAGGGCGCGCGCCGTCTCGGGGATCTCGTAATTGCCAAGGCGGCGGTCGACCTCGCCGACCGTCGAATACAGGCGCGAGAGGATCCAGCGGTCCATCGCGGTGAGGGCGCAGTCCGAAAGGTTGTACTTCGTCGCGTCGAAGTTATCAATGTTCGCGTAGAGGACGTAGAAGGCGTAGGTGTTCCAGAGCGTGCCCATCATCTTGTTGCGGCCCTCGAGCACGGCCCCCTCGTGGTACTTGTTCGGGAGCCAGGGGGCGCTGTTCGAGTAGAAGTACCAGCGGATGGCGTCGGCACCGTACTTGGAGAGCTCCTCCATCGGGTCGGCGGCGTTGCCCTTCGACTTCGACATCTTCTGCCCGTCCTTATCGAGGACGTGGCCGAGCACGATGACGTTCTTGTAGGGCGCCTTATTGAAGATGAGGGTCGAGATCGCCATCAGGGAATAGAACCAGCCACGGGTCTGGTCGATGGCCTCGCTGATGAAGTCGGCAGGGAAGTTCTGCTCGAAGATCTCCTTGTTCTCGAAGGGGTAATGCCACTGGGCAAAGGGCATGGCGCCCGAGTCAAACCAGCAGTCAATGACCTCGGGGGTGCGGTGCATCTCCTTGCCGCACCTCGGGCAGTCGATCACCACCTCGTCAATGAAGGGGCGGTGGAGCTCAACGTCCGGGGGGCAGTTCCTCGAGAGCGAGCGGAGCTCCTCGCGCGAGCCGACCGACGTGAGGTGGCCGCACTCACAGGTCCAGATGTTGAGGGGGGTGCCCCAATAGCGGTTGCGCGAAAGGCCCCAGTCCTGCACGTTCTTCAGCCAGTCGCCAAAGCGCCCCTCGCCAATGGTCTCGGGGATCCAGTTGACCGTCTTATTGTTGCGGATGAGGTCGTCACGCACGTCGCTCATCTTGATGAACCAGGTGTCCTGCGCGTAGTAGATGAGGGGGGTGCTGCAGCGCCAGCAGAAGGGATACTCATGCTCGAACCTCGGCGCCGAGAAGAGAAGGCCGCGCGCATCGAGATCGGTAAGGATCACGGGGTCGGCGTCCTTGACGAATTTGCCGGCGGCGGGCGATGCCTCCTTCATGTTACCCTTCGCATCCACCATCTGGATGAAGGGCAGACCGTAGCGGCGGCCAACGCGCGAGTCGTCATCACCGAAGGCGGGGGCGATATGGACGATACCGGTACCGTCCGACATCGAAACATAGCTGTCCGACAGCACGTAGTGCGCGCGCTTGCCCTGCGCCTTGGCGATATCGTCGGCACAGGCGTAAAGGGGCTCGTAGCTCTTGCCGACGAGCGCTTCGCCCACCATCTCCTCAAGGATCTCGTAGGCGGGGGCGCCTTCCTTCGAAAGCGGGCCGAGCACGGTGTCAAGCAGGGGCTTGGCCATATAATAGACGTACCCGTCCGCGGCCTTGACGCGGCAGTAGGTATCGGTCGGGCTCACACAGAGCGCGGTGTTCGAGGGGAGCGTCCAGGGCGTCGTCGTCCAGGCGAGGAAGTAGGCATCCTCATCGCAGGCGCGGAATCGCACGACCGCCGAGCGCTCCTTGACCGTCTTATAGCCCTGCGCCACCTCGTGTGACGACAGCGGCGTGCCACAGCGCGGGCAGTAGGGCACGCACTTGAAGCCCTTGTAGAGCAGGCCACGGTCGAAGATCTGCTTGAGCGCCCACCACTCCGACTCGATGTAGTCGTCGTGATAGGTGACGTAAGGATCGTCCATATCGGCCCAGAAGCCGACAATGCCCGAGAATTCCTCCCACATGCCCTTGTACTTCCACACGCTCTCCTTGCATTCGTCGATGAAGGGGGCGATGCCGTATTGCTCGATCTGCTCCTTACCGTCAAGGCCGAGCTTCTTCTCGACCTCAAGCTCGACGGGGAGACCGTGGGTATCCCAGCCCGCCTTACGCAGGATGTGAGCACCCTTCATCGCGCGGTAGCGCGGGATCATATCCTTGATGACGCGCGTCAGCACGTGGCCGATGTGCGGCTTGCCGTTCGCGGTCGGAGGGCCGTCGTAGAAGGTATAGTTTTCCCCCTCTTTTCTGCCCTCGATGCTCTTTTGGAAGATGCCGTTTTCCTTCCAGAAGGCAAGCACCTCACGCTCGCGGTCAACGAAGTTCACGTTCGTCGGTACCTTGTTGTACATGGAAGACCTCCTTAAAACGCCCGTAGGGCGCTTTTACTTTCATAATTATTCATTATATATCACACGAGCAAAAAAAGCAAGCCCCCTCTGCCATTTTCTTGCGTTCTGTGGTCGCCTCCCTCCGCGGGCATGCGAAACTCCGAAAATCAACCGACAGGGCAGATTTTCGGTTAGTTGAGTTGCGCAGGGCGAAGCGTCGCGGAGGTGGCACCGTGGGCGACCGAGAGGGTTCCCCCTCCCTCACCGTCATTTTTCCCCTTGCGCCCGCGCGCGACTTGTGGTATAATGGGAGAAAGGAAGTCAGGAATTCCCAAAGAAATCTTTCAAAGGAGACTATATATGAAAATGCGCCGTCTTTTGCCCCTGGTTCTGCTCATTTGCCTCCTCCTGCCAATGACCCTCGGCTCGTGTGGGAGGGCCAAGGCCGTCGAATTCAAGGGAATTGAAAACTACGAGATCGTCTATGCGACAAATATCGGCCTCGAGCCCTTCCGCGCCATCCGCGCGATGATGGAGAAGATCGAGGACGTGTCGGGCGCGAAGCTCGATTACGGAGAGGACTTTGTGAAAACGGGTGACCCTGTCCCGACCGACACCCTTGAGATCCTCATCGGCAACACCAACCGCGAGGAGAGCAAAAGCTATAACCTCGGCATCAACGACTTCGGCATCTGGTACGAGAATGACCGCCTCGTCATCCGCGGCGGCTCGGACGGGGCGCTGATCCGCGGCATTGAGTACTTCACCGAGGAGTACATCACCGAGGAGGGCGTGATGCGCCCCCGCCGGCGGATGCTCTCGCTTGAGGAATACCCCTACCGCAAGGCCTCGATCAACGGCGTCGATATCTACGACTACAGCATTGTGCGTGACAGCAAGAGCGAGGCGATCGCCACCATCCTGCGCGATAAGATCGCCGAAAAGACGGGAGCCTACCTCAAAATCGTCGGCCAGCGCGCCGAGGTGACGAACGGCTATGAGATCCTTGTCGGCGACTTCTATTCCGGGGAGCGCAAGTCGCCCGAGGTCGGGGAGGGCAAGTGGACTATCGAGACGGTGGGCACGCGCGTCTATCTGACCGGCTCGGGAGACGACGGTGCCTACGACGCCGTGCTCGCCTTCTGCGAGGAGATGGAGGGCTCGGGGCGCCGTCTCAGGCTGGATTACGAAACGCCGAAGACGGGCGATGTCGGTCTTATTCCCCTCTTTTCTCTCAATCTGCCCTCAACTCTGCCGTCGCTCGAGAACGACGTCGGCCTTACGATGACGGCGAGCACTGTCATGCAGCGCTTCCTTGCTACCAAGGCCGAGCTCCCCGACGAGGTCTCGACGGTCGAGCGCGTATCTCTTGACAATTACCCTGCCTCAAGGAGCCGCCAGCTCTTCGTCTCCCCGAGGGGGAACGACGGGGCTGCGGGCACCAAGGAGGAGCCCCTTGCCACCCTCAGCGAGGCGATCGCGCGCATGGAGGACCGCGCGGGCGGCGTCATCTATATGATGGGCGGCACCTACTACACTGACAAAGCGATCGAGCTGAAGCGTGAGCACAGCGGCATGCGCCTGTCCCCCCTCTTTATCAAGGCATGGGAGGACGAGGAGGTCATCCTCTCGGCGAACAGGGATATCTCGACCGACGAAGCGCTCTGGAGCGCCCTGTCCCCGACCGCCAATGCCGACGTCTATGACCGCATCCCCGAGGAGGCGCGCGACCGCGTCATCTATACGACCCTCGCGGCACAGGGGATGTCGGCCTCCGACTTTGCCGAGATCAAGGCAGGCTCCTCGGGCGGCCCGCCCCGCCTGTACGTTGACGGCGAGCCCTACACGCTCGCTCGCTTCCCGAACAGCAACGAGCCCCTTGACCTCCTTTATTTTACCCAGGTCTACGACACGGGCACCGTCACCTCTCGCGACGGCTCGAACCTCTACTGGGATTGGATCAAGCGCGCCAATCGCTGGGGCTACGGTGAAAAGGCCAATGTCGGCTGGGAGATCCGCATTCCCGACGGTCCGCTCGGCGAGGAGATCCTCTCCTGGGTCAATACGGGCGACATCTGGTACCACGGCTCGGTCTTTGAGGGCTGGGAGTTCGGCTACTATAACCTCGCCCTCACCGATGCCGACGAGATCCCCGGCGGCGGCCAGGACTGGTCGCACCCCTCCCCCGACGATCCCTCGGTGCCTCTGCTTGGCAAGCTGAAGGAGGACGGCGGCTATGCGCTGAAGTCGATGACCTACAACATCTACGGCGCGAAGATGTCGGGCAACTCGCCTGCCGGCCGCAACACCTTCTATCTCTTTAATGCCGTTGAGGCGCTCGACGCCCCCGGCGAATGGTTCCTTGACCGCGATAAGGGCATCCTTTATCTCTATCCCACCGAGGGCTTTCACGAAGCGGACATGGAGGTGCGCGGCGCCAAGCCCTTTCATCTCCTCTCGCTGACCGCGATCCAGAACGTCGTCATTGACGGTATCACGGTGGACGGAGCAACCAATAACGGCATCAACATCATGAATTCGCGCAGGATCGTTTTGCAGGACGTTACGGTGAGAAACGTGAGCGGCACCTGCCTCACACTCGGCGGTGAGGTCACCGATACCGCCGTCATTTATTCGGATTTCTCGGCAGCCTCGAATGTGATGATCAATCTCTCGCTCTCTGCCGCGATGCGGAAGATGGCCCCGACAAACGTCATCGTGCAGAACTGTATCTTCCACGACGCCCTCCCCACCCTGCATACGGCGGTCTCGGTCGGCGGCTGCCGCACCGTTCTTTCGCACAACTATTTCCATAACACCACCGTGAGCACGGGCAGCGCCACCGAATGCATCGTTGAATACAACCGCTTTGAGGGCGGCAGCGCCGATGTTGTGGACGGCGGCATGGTGTATATGGGCGGCTTGACCTCGCGCGGCAACCATATCCGCTACAACCTTTTCCATATGTTCCGTGCCACGCACAATGCCGTGTACAATGACACGATGTGCTCGGGCAACTACACCTACGGTAACGTCATCTCGACCCTTGGGTCAAAGTCGAACCGCAACAAGGGCTGGTATTCCTCGTCGGGTGTCGGGAACGTCTGCTACGGTAACATTATGGTGCTCCGCAACCCGATGCAGGTCGCCACAGCCGGCTCCTCGGCGGGCGACGAGGGCGACGTCGTCTATACGGGCGCCAACGACCTCGTCAACCAGTCGGCCCTCTTTTACTACTACTTCGGCGACAATTACAGCGCCGGCGGCTCCGCCTCGCATTACTCCTTCGTGGATATGAAGGGCGCTCCCATCAAGAATGATGCAGGCACGCAGATTGTTGCCGGCCAGTCGCTCGCGGGTCACTGGTGGGTCGGCAATAAGACGAAGGAGGTAGAGCTTTACCTTGAGACCGCCCTGACGGACGAGTGGGCGAAGCGCGATCCTGCCTACATCAACCATCTCTATGGCACCAAGCTGATCCTTGATGCCTACGCCGATACCTCCGTCCCCCAGAGCGAGCGCTACCATCCGCGCTACTTCTATGCGCCGTGGACTCTCTCGGGCAAGGCCTATACGGCGACGGTTCCCGCCTTCACCGAGATCCTGATCCCCGAGTATCAGTACAGGAACGAGCTTGGGACGGTCGTGACCGCACCCCTCGAGGTGCGCGCGGCCGATTCCGAGGGGCATATCACCCTGACGTACGAGGAGATCGCGGCGATGGAGCGCTTCCGCCGCCAGCCCTCGGTCTCGGTCATTCAGGACAATGTGATCCTCGGCGGTCGCGCCACGATGGAGAACGGCAAGTATACGACCGAGTCCGATCCCTGGCGCATCGTCACGAACGATGCTGTCAACTACCTTGGCTACATCGACACCACCCGCGTTGCAAGCAACTACTTCCACTACGTCTACGGTGACGTTATGGAGGATGCCGATGCGCACGAGTACGGCATCAAGGAGAGCGTCCTCCCCGCCATAGACGACGCCCTCACCGATGATGGCTATGCCCTCGTCTCGAGGATAAGCTGTTGGAGGAGCGGGGTTACGTATTCCTACGACTATTCCCTCTGGCAATGAGAAAGAAGGGGGCAGGCTTCGGCCTGCCCCCTTCTCGCGGGCTCAAACGGCGATACGCCACGGCTGCGTTTGCAGCCGTGGGGGCCGTACGCCTTTTTACGGCTCCCCCACCGGGGAGCCTTTTTAAGTGCGTCTCGCCGTGCCTCTCTGTGCAATCCTTCGCGATGCGTCCCCCTTTGCAGAGGTAATGTTAACAAAACGTGAACAACGCCGTCCGGGGGTTGACGGGGGAGGGAGATTGCTTTATAGTGAAGGTGCGGGAACACCGCAAAAAATAAGGAAAAAGCAGGAGAGAAACGATGAAAAACACGTCTTCCCCGAACCTGTATGAATTGAACCTTCCCGAGGGCTTTTCCGACCTGCGCGGCAGAGTGCCGCTGACCATGTCGGCCGCGGCGTTTGAGGCACGCTTCCGTGCAACGCGTGATGAGTTGCCGACGGAGGTCACCGTCCTCCCCCGCTTTGATACTGCCGCGTACCCCGCAAGCGCTACGACCGAGATCTTCGTCTCACCCTCGGGTGACGATGCCGCCGCCGGCACCGAGGGAGCCCCCGTAGCAACGCTCGCCGAGGCACTCTCGCGTACCGCCGGCAAGGGCGGCGCCGCCATCACCCTCGGTGACGGCACCTACTCGCTGACCGAGGCGGCGACCCTGACGGCCGCGCACAGCGGCACCGTCGATGCCCCCTTCATTCTCCGCGCCGCCCCCGGCGCGCATCCCGTCCTCACGGCGAACAAGAGCTTCTCGAGTGACCGCGCGCATTGGCGCGTGGCCGACCCCGCGACCGATCCCGTCGCCGCGCGTCTTCCGAAGGAGGCGCAGGGCAAGGTGCTCTCGACCACCATTGCCGAGCAGGGCCTCTCGGCTGCCGATATGGCCGAGATCACAGCAGGGGCCGGCGGCGGCGCCCCCCGTCTCTTCGTCGGTGGCGAGGAATACATCCTCGCGCGCTACCCCAACCGCTCGGCCACCATCCACGAGCTCCTCTATTTCACAAAGCCCTACGATTCGGGCACGGTCAAGGCGCGTGACGGCTCCGACCTCTATTGGACCTGGGCCGAGCGTGCCGACCGCGACTTCGGCGGTGACCGCCTCCACAACATCGGCTGGCAGTTCCGGCTTCTGAATGGCAAGGACAACTGTGAGAATGCCTCCGGCAGTATCCGCCGTGACCCGACCGCCGAAGAGCGCGCGCAGTTCCTCCTGTCCTGGGTCAACACCGGCAACATCTGGTACTACGGCTCGGTCTTTGAGGGCTGGGAGTTCGGCTACTACAACCTCGCCCTTACCACCGAGGGCAAGGAGTTCGCCCATTACGCCGAGGGCGACACCGAGAAAAAGACCCCCCTGCTCGGCGCCTTTGTGCCCGATGAGGAGGGCCCCTACACCTATGAGGGACAGCGTGGCTACTTCTCCTTAAAGTCGGTCGAGCACAGCATCTACGGCTGTAAGCATTCGGGCAACTCGCCCGCCGGCCGCAACACCTTCTACCTCTTCAACGCCATCGAGGCGCTCGATGAGCCGGGCGAATGGTTCTACGATAAGGAGACCGGCGTCCTCTACGTCTACCCGAAGAACGGCGAAGGCTTCTTCGGCTCGAAGATCGGCTATTCGGGCAAGGCCGAGTACGCCCCCATCACCGCCGAGGGGCTGGAGTACGCCATCATCGACGGCATCGAGGTCGACGGCTCGAACGCCACGGGCATCGAGCTCAGAGGGTGCCGCAACGTCATCCTCCAGCACATGACGGTGAAGAACACCAAGCAGCGCTCGGTCGCCCTCCTTGACTGCTTCCGCTCGGCCGTCCTCTATTCCGATTTCTCGGCGGCCTACACGCATATGCTCGGCCTTGAGGGGAGAACGCAGGTCAAGAACCTCGTCCCGACCGACAACCTTGTGCAGAACTGCTTCTTCCATGATGCCAAGCCCACGCGCCAGCTCGCCATCTCCTGCAACGATTGCCGCGCCGTCATCTCGCACAACTACTTCCGCAACACCTGCGTGAACGCCTCGGCCGCCGGCGAGTGCATCTTTGAATACAACCGCTTTGAGGGCGGCAGTGCCGACGTCGTGGACGGCGGCATGTACTACGCCAGCGGCACGCATTGCCGCGGCAACCACATCCGCTACAACCTCTTCCATATGTTCAATGAGACGCACAACGCCGTCTATAACGACACGATGAACGCCGGCAACTACGCCTACTACAACATCGTCTCGACCCTGAATTCAAGGTGCAACCACCATAAGGGCTGGTATTCCTCGACCGGGATGGGCAATATCTGCTTCGGCAATATTATGGTCCTTCGCGATCCGTGGGAGGTCGCCCGTGCCAAGTCGGTCGCCGGTGACGAGGACGAGAAGCCGGTCGTCGGCGTTGGCGACTGCATCAACCAGTCGGCCCTCTTCTACTATTACTTCGGGAAGGAGCACGCCGCCGTCACCAATCGCCGCTATCAGTTTGTGGTCGAGGGGAGGGAGGAGCTGTACCCCGTCGATTACGGCGATGTCCCTGCCGACTTCTATGCCTCCCAGTCGCTTGCCGGCCATTGGTGGGAGGGCATGAAGGCGGGCGAGCTCCGCATCTACCTCGAGGAGGGTGACGTCGCCGCCCGTGAGAGGCGCGACCCGGCCTACGTCAACCACCTCTACGGCACGCGCCTTGTCCTTGATGCTCTCGACCATTCCGACTACCGCATCAAGTATTTCTACGCTCCCGCCCGGTGGACGGGCAAGACCTACACGTCGTCCGCCGCCCCGGCAGGCACCGAGCTTCTCATTCCCGAATACACCTACCTTGCCGAGGATTACACCCCCGTGACGGTTCCTTCGCACACCGTTACCGTGCCCGAAAGCGGAGAAGTCACCCTCGCCTATGAGGAGATCGCCGCGATGGAGCGCCTCCGCCGCGCGCCCGCCTTCTGCGTGATCAAGAACAACATTCTTCTCGGCGGCACGCCCCTCTTGGACGAGGAGCGCAAAAACCGCATCGGTGACGTCGATTACGCCGCCATGATCAATGACGGCCCTGCCAAGGAGGGCTACCTCTCGGGCGAGGAATGGCGCTACCGCCGTGCCCTCGGCTACGTCCCGACCTCGGACGAGCAGTACAACTTCCTCCGTTACGAGTATGAAAAGGTGATGAAGGATCCCCGCAATTACGACTATACCCTCCTCCCTGAGGTCCGCGCCGAGATCGCCGCGACCCTCGATCCTCGGGAGGCCGAGGCCGTCCTTGCCCTCGATCAGACGAGAACCGGCCCGACGTATGGGTTTGATTATGAGGCCCTCGGCCCCGTCCAGAGAAGATGACCGCCCCGCAATTCGGAAAAGCAAAAAGGAGCACACCTGTGCTCCTTTTTTGCCGATGCTTGGCTATTCTTTCGTTTTTTGCACAAAAATCAACGCCATTTTTGGGCAAAGCGCCGTTGACTTTCCGTGGGGTGGGTGCTATAATCCTAAACGTGTGAAGCCCACACAATATTGTATGCAAAGGAGAACAGTATGAAAAAGCTTTTGATTTTTGCGTCTGTTGTTGTCCTCTGTCTCGTCATGGCGGCCTGTGGCCCGATTGGCGACCCCGACGATACGACTGCCGCAACCACGACCACCACCACTACCGTGACCACTACGGCAGCTCCCGAGGAGGTTCTTGAGGAGATCAGCGAGCCCGAGAAGTTTGATAACGTCACCATGAAGATGGTGGGCACCGTGGATGGCGACGACTTTGACTACGACATCTATTTTGCCAACGGCAATTGCTTGATGATAGACAACGACGGAGGCGATCCCCAGCTCTATGAAGGCGACGATGCCACCATGGTACGCTCGGTCTTTGTCGACACCGCCCTTGCCCTGCTCGCAGAGGGAGATCGGTTTGCCCTTACGAATGAGGGGTACCGTTGCAACGATGCCATCACCTATGAATGCGATGTCCTTGGTGCGGGACGCGCCACTATCGTTGCCACAAACAATCTTGTCACCTTGAACGAGGGCGAAAGCCTGCATAGCCTGTCCTGCAACATGCTTCAATCCTGCGAAGGGGATACGGTGGATGTTGTCGTCACTTTCACCTTCACCGCCTATGGTACGACGGTGATCAATGCCCCCGCGGAGTAATCCCATACTCAAAAAAGGAGCACAGTCGTGCTCCTTTTTTGTATAAGGAAAACCGCCCATGGGGGCGGTTTTCTACCTTATGGGAAAAAGCGAAGAGCTTTTACTTTGTGAAGCGGGGAAGGGCTTGGCGCCTATGATCGCCGCCTCTCCCACGGCGAAGATGCTGCCTTGGGGCGCGGGAGTGGATGGAGAAGCCGCCTTCTTCGCTCCGAAGGCGTACAAGGGTACGTCGAGAGGGCGAAAAGGCGGCTAATAGGCGCCATCAAAAGGAAAACCGCCCATGTGGGCGGTTTTCTACCTTATGGGAAAAAGCGAAGAGCTTTTACTTTGTGAAGCAGGGAAGGGCTTGGCGCCTATGATCGCCGCCTCTCCCGCACCCCAACTGTTACGGATCGGAAATACCCAGCACCACGATCCCCGCAAAGGCCACAAGGATCGCCACATAATGCCACACCGACAGCTTTTCCTTGAGGAAGAGCCGCGACAGCAGCACCGACATCGCGCAGTAGGACGAGATGATGGCGGCCGAGAAGGCGACGTGCTCGGTATCGGCGAGGGCGTAGACGTAGGCGAGCTGACCGGCCGTCTCGCAGGCGGCGGCGGCAAGCTTCGGTGCCTCGTGGCGGACGAGGTGGCGTTTGACGGTCGTGCCGTCCTCGGCCAGCACCTCGGAGGAGGGCAGGAAGGACTGCTTCTTAATAAGGAAGACGTAGACGGCGGCAAAGACACCCATCGCGAGGAAGGTCAGCTCATAGCAGACGTTGGCGGTGTCCTCGGCGAGTGCCGGAAGGAAATCGAGGAAGGTCTCGGTCGGCTCCTCACGCAGGATGAAGGCATCAATGAAGGTGCCGAGCGCGTCAAGCAGGCAGTAAAGCAGGGGCAGGAGCAGGGCGAGGAAGGAACGCGAATACTTGATGCCCTCGGCGCGGCGCAGGTCCTTCGCCTCGTCGCTCTCGCGCCATTCGACGACGCCGAGCGAAACAACGCCGACGGCGATCGCGGCAACGCCGATCCAGCCGAGCGCCGTCGGGAGCTCCTGGAGGAAGACAATGCAAAGGATGGCCGCCACCGCGCCCGAGCCGTTGCAGATGGGAGAGGAGACCGACAGCTCAATGTAACGGAGCCCCATGTATCCGAGCACCATCGAGCCGATGTAGAGCGCTGAGGCGGGCAGGTAGGCGAGGATGTCGGAGAAGGTGACCGAAACACCGTTCACCGTCACCTCAAAGAGGGCGTGAAGACCCATCACGGCGCCGACCGCCATGACCATCTTCCAGTGCGAATACTTGTCCCTGGGGTGTGAGCCGAGCTTTGAGAAGAAGTCTGACCCACTCCAGAAAAGGAAGGCTGTAAGCGAAAGAATGAACCACATAATGCTATCTCCTGTAAATAAAACTTTTCAAATCAAGGATCTTTTGGTAACGTCACAAGCCCGCGCTCGACCAGCTTCTGGAGCGAGAGGAGAACGCCGAGTTTGGCGTTGTAGAAGGTCAGGCCCCCCTGAAAGTAGACGGCGTAGGGCGGGCGGATCGGCCCGTCGGCCGACAGCTCAATGGACGAGCCCTGGATGAAGGCGCCCGCCGCCATAATGACCTCGGAGTCATACCCCGGCATCGCCCAGGGGATGGGGGTGACGTAGCTGTCAACGGGGGCGGCCGCCTGGATGCCGGCGCAGAAGGCGACCATCCCCTCGGCGCTCCCAAGAGAGACGGCCTGGATGATGTCGTGCCTGTCCTCGGTCGCGTTCGGGATGACGGGGAAGCCCAAGGGCTCGTAGAGATTGGCGGCGAAGATCGCACCCTTGATGGCCGATGCCACGACCGTGGGTGCTAAGAAGAAGCCCTGGAAGAGCGAGGTCAGAAGCCCGAGGTTGGCGCCGACCTCCTGCCCGAGCCCGGGGGCCGACAGACGGTAGGCGCAGCGCTCGACGCACTCCTTCGTGCCGACGATGTAGCCGCCGATCGGTGCAAGACCGCCGCCGGGGTTCTTGATGAGCGAGCCGACCGTCATATCGGCGCCGACGTCGCTCGGCTCGATGACGTCGACGAACTCGCCGTAGCAGTTGTCGACCATGACCTTGCATTCGGGCTGACACTCCTTGATGAAGGCGATGAGCCTGCCGATCTCGGCGACCGAGAGGGTCGGGCGGGTCGCGTATCCCTTCGAGCGCTGGATCGTGACGAGCGCGATCCTCTCGGAAAGAGCCTTTTCAACGCCCTCGTAGTCGATCGAGCCGTCGGGCAGAAGATCGACCTGACGGTACTTGACGCCGTACTCGGCGAGCGAGCAGGGCGAGGGGCGGATACCGATGACCTCCTCAAGCGTGTCGTAGGGGGCACCCACCGGAGAGAGCAGAACGTCCCCGGGGAGCAGATTGGCCGAAAGAGCCACCGTGAGCGCGTGCGTGCCGCAGGTGATCTGCGGGCGGACGAGCGCCGCCTCGGTATGGAAGGTGTCGGCGTACACCGCCTCGAGCGCATCGCGCCCCGCATCGTTGTAGCCGTAGCCCGTGGTAGCGGCGAAGTGTGTGGCGCTCACGCGGTTTTTTTGCATCGCGGCGAGCACCTTCTGCTGGTTGTATTCGGCGCGCTCGTCGATTTTTCGGAAGCGCTCCTCAAGGCGCGAGAGTGCGGCCTCGCCGTAGGCAAAGACCTCGTGGCTGATGCCTAACTCTCGGTACATTTTTTCAATATCCTTCATTCTTCCTCCATTCTGCGGAACAGCTGCTCCGCCACGTGATCCATGACCTCGGGCTTCGAAACAAACAGACCGTGCTTCTCGTCGCCGAGGACGAGCAGGGTGTCTCCCGGCTCAATACCGAAGATCTCCCGTGCCTCCTTCGGTATGACGATCTGTCCGCGTTCGCCGACACGCACCGTGCCGAAGATGCGTCGCCCACCCCGTTGGCCGAGGAGATGCTTACCTTTTGTCATGGCGACTCCTTTCGTCATATTTTTCATACAAGTATGAATTATAGCGCACCGAGGGGCAAAAGTCAAGCCCTGTCAAAAAGAAAGAAGGGGAAGGTCGAATTTTCGTTGATTCCGCCAAGGGCGTTTTCTTAAAATTGCTTGACAAACGGCAAGAGGAATGATATACTACATATGTATTAAATAATTCGCGCGTACACATTGCGCGCGGGCCCCTGCAACTGACGGATGCGCGGAGAGATACCGCGGGGGAGCAGGGTGACCGAAGGCCGACCGTCTGGGCGCAATTATTTCGCAAGGGATAATGTGCCCTTTTTTAATTTTTTGGAGGAGAAAGGACAAGCTATGAAAAAAGTTGGGATCCTGATGGGGAGCGACAGTGATCTTCCCGTTGTCGAAAAGGCCTTTGCCACGCTCCGTGAGCTGGGCATTCCGTTTGAAGCGCACGTCTATTCGGCGCACCGCACACCGCGGGAGGCGGCCGAATTTTCAAAGAACGCGAGGGCGAACGGCTTCGGCGTTCTGATCGCCGCCGCCGGGATGGCCGCACATCTTGCGGGTGCTGTCGCTGCCCAGTCCACCCTCCCCGTCATCGGCATCCCCTGCAAGTCGTCAACGCTTGACGGCCTCGACGCCCTCCTTTCCACCGTCCAGATGCCCTCGGGCATCCCGGTCGCTACCGTAGCGATCGGCGGTGCCGCCAACGCGGCGCTTCTCGCCGCCGAGATCCTCGCCGTCGGTGACGATGCGCTCGCCGAGAAGCTTGACGCCCGCCGTGCCGCCGACGCCCGGAAGGTGCTGGAGAAGGACAAGGCCCTCGGCGAGAGCCTTGCCGCCGCCGAATAATTACCGAAAATCAAAAATAAAAATTAAAAAATACAAGGAGATCGCAACAATGAAACTCGTTTACAAAGGCAAGACCAAGGACGTATTCGCACTCGACAACGGTAACTACCTCCTGAAGTTCAAGGACGACTGCACCGGCAAGGACGGTGTCTTCGATCCCGGCGAGAACTCGGTCGGTCTTACCATCGACGGTGTCGGTGACGTCAACCTCCGTATGTCGATCTACTTCTTTGAGAAGGTCAATGCCGCCGGCATTCTTACTCACTACGTGAACGCCGACCTCGCGAGCACCACGATGGAGGTGCTCCCCGCCCGTGTCTTCGGTAAGGGTCTTGAGGTCATCTGCCGTCATAAGGCCGTCGGTAGCTTCTACCGCCGTTATAGCGACTACATCGAGGAGGGCGCCGATCTTCCCGATTACGTCGAAATGACCTTCAAGAATGACGAGAAGGGCGATCCGCTGGTCACCAAGGAGGATCTCATTGCTCTCGGCGTAATGTCCGACGCGCAGTACGAGGATATGAAGCTGATGACCCAGAAGATCACCCGCATCGTGGCCGACGATCTCCTTGAAAAGGGCCTTGTGCTCTACGATATTAAGTTCGAGTTCGGCTACGATAAGGACGGCAACGTCATGCTGATCGACGAGATCGCCTCGGGCAATATGCGCGTCTACAAGAACGGCGAGTACATTGATCCCATGACCCTCTCCGAGCTCTTCTTCGCGTAAGGAAGGCTTATGGGAGGATTTTTCGGAGCGACCCTCGGGTGCGACTGTCTTTCTGACGTCTTTTTCGGCGTTGACTACCATTCGCACCTCGGCACCCGCCGCGCAGGGCTTGCCGCCTACGACAAAGAGATCGGCCTTCAGCGCTCGATCCACAACATTGAGAATGCCCCCTTCCGCACCAAGTTCCAGAACGTGTTTGAGGAGATGCGCGGCGTGGCCGCCATCGGCTGCATCAGCGATAAGGACCCGCAGCCCCTGCTCATCCGCTCGCATCTCGGCTGCTACGCGATCTGCACCGTCGGCGGTATCACCAATGCCGACGCCCTGATCACCGAGTATCTCTCGGCGGGCGGCCGCCATTTCGACGCGATGACGGGCGGCGGCGTTAACAATACTGAGCTCGTTGCCGCGCTCATTGATACGAAGAACGACTTCTGCGAGGGCATCGGTTTCGTGCAGGAGGTCATTGAGGGCGCGCTTTCGATCCTCATCCTCTGTGAGGACGGCTCGCTTCTTGCTGCGCGTGACCGCTACGGCCGCCTGCCGGTTCTTATTGGCAAGAAGGACGAGGGCTATTGCGTCACCTTCGAGTCCTTCGCGTACCAGAAGCTCGGCTATGAGGCCGAGCGCGAGCTTGGTCCCGGCGAGATCGTGCGCCTGACGCCCGAGGGCGTTGAGCGCCTCCGCGAGCCCGGCACCGAGATGCGCCTTTGCTCCTTCCTTTTCTCCTATTACGGCTATCCGACCTCCTGCTATGAGGGCGTGAACGTCGAGGCCATGCGTTACCGTAACGGCCGCATCATGGCGAGGAACGACAAGGACAGCGGCACCTGCGACGGCATCGACTACGTCGGCGGCGTTCCCGATTCGGGTACCCCCCACGCCATCGGCTACGCGAACGAGAGCGGAGTTCCCTTTGCGCGCCCCTTCATCAAATACACCCCCACCTGGCCGCGCAGCTTTACGCCGCCGAGCCAGGTCGACCGCAGCCGCATCGCCAAGATGAAGCAGATCCCGGTCCACGAGCTGATCGAGGACAAGAACCTGCTCTTTGTCGACGACTCGATCGTGCGCGGCACGCAGCTGAAGGAGACCGTGGATTTTCTCTACGACAACGGCGCCGCGAGCGTGCATATGCGCTCGGCCTGCCCCCCCATTATGTACGGCTGTAAGTACCTCAACTTCTCGCCCGCCAGGAGCGATATGGAGCTCTTTGCCCGTCGCGTGATCCGCGAGCTTGAGGGCGAGGAGGGGGATAACCACCTTGAGGAATACAGTGACGGCACGACCGAGAGAGGTCGCGCTCTCCGTCATGCCATTGCCGAAAAGCTCCACTTTGCTTCGCTGGAATTTCAGTCGCTGGAGGGCGTGATCGAGGCCATCGGCCTTCCCGCCTGTAAGCTCTGCACCTATTGCTGGAACGGAAAGGAATAATTAAAATGATCGAAAATTCGAGATCCGAGAGCTACGCCGCGGCCGGTGTTGACATCACCGCCGGCTACCGCGCCGTAGAGCTGATGAAAAAGCATATCGCCCGCACGAGAAACGAAGGCTGCCTTGACGACGTCGGCGGCTTCGGCGGCTGCTTCGGCCTGCCGATCGCCGGGATGGAGGAGCCCGTCCTCGTCTCGGGCACCGACGGCTGCGGCACCAAGGTGAAGCTCGCGATCCTGATGGACAAGCACGATACGATCGGCATTGATGCCGTCGCGATGTGCGTCAACGATATCATCTGCGTTGGCGCCCGCCCCCTCTTCTTCCTCGATTACATCGCCTGCGGCAAGAACGTCCCCGAGAAGATCGCCTCGATCGTCAGCGGCGTTGCCGAGGGCTGCGTGCAGTCGGGAGCCGCCCTCATCGGCGGTGAAACGGCTGAGCACCCCGGGCTGATGCCCACCGAGGACTACGACCTTGCCGGCTTTGCCGTCGGTATCGTCGATAAGAAAAAGATCCTGAAGAACGAACGCATGGCGGCCGGCGACGTGGTGATCGCCCTGCCGTCGACCGGCATCCACTCGAACGGCTTCTCGCTCTGCCGTAAGGTCTTCGATATTGACAATAACCCGAAGGAGCTGTACGATCCCCGTTCTGAGCTCGGCGGCAAGAGCATCGCCGAAACGCTTCTCACCCCGACCCGCATCTACGTAAAGCCCGTCCTCGCACTCCTTGAAAGGGTCGACATCAAGGGCATCTCGCACATCACGGGCGGCGGCTTCTACGAGAACATCCCGCGCTCGATCCCTGACGGCCTTTGCGCTAAGATCGAGAAGAGCGCCGTCAGGATCCTCCCGATCTTCGATCTTCTGCAGAAGACCGGCGGCATCTCGGAGCGCGATATGTTCAACACCTACAATATGGGCGTCGGTATGAGCATCGTTGTTGCCAAGGAAGATGTCGATACCGCGCTTGCCGTCCTCCGCGAGAACGGCGAGGACGCCTACGTCATCGGCGAGATCGTCAAGGGCGACTCGAAGATCGAGATATGCTGAGGCAATTCATCGCCGCCGTATCGGCCGGCATTATGATCTCGATCGGTGGGAGCGTGTATCTCGCCTGCGACAACCGCGTTGTGGGGGCCGTCTTCTTCTCGGTCGCCCTGCTCTCGATCTGCTACAAGGGCTACGGCCTATTCACCGGCCGTGTCGGCTATTTCCCAGAGCGCTTTTCGCTCGGGGAGCTCGAGGGTCTCGGCATGACGCTTCTCGGCAATGCCGTTGCCACCTTTGCTGTCGGCACCGCCGTCTGTTACTTAATGCCCGCCGTCGGCAGCAGCACCGCACTTTCGACCGTGGCGGCCGTGGCCGTCGGCTCGAAGCTGGCGATGCCCTGGTACTCGGTGCTTCTGCGCGCCGTGCTCTGCGGGATCCTGATGTACCTTGCTGTTTCGATCTATCGCGAGAAGAATACCGTCGTCGGTATCCTCTTCTGCGTTCCGACCTTTATCCTTGCCGGGTTTGAGCACTCGGTCGCCGATATGTTCTATGTCGCGGCGGCGGGTGAGCTCAACCTCGATGCCTTCGCCTTCCTCGTCCTCGTCATCGGCGGTAACGCCATCGGCGGGATGCTGCTTCCCCTCCTTTCGATGATCGGACGGGAGAAGGAAATTGCAGCGGAGGTCGAGGAAGAAATTGCGGAGGAGCTCGCGGAGGAAGCCGCGGAGGAGGCCGTGAGATGAAGAAAGCACGCATCGCCGTCCTCGTGTCGGGGGGCGGCACCAACCTGCAGGCGCTGATCGACGCCGAGAGGGCAGGCGCAATCCCGAGTGGAGAGATCGTCCTCGTGCTTTCCTCAAAGCCCGGCGTCTTCGCGCTTGAGCGCGCGGCTGCGGCCGGCATCCCTGCGGCGGTCGTCGACCGCCGCGCCCTCGACTCGGTCGAGAAATTTGAGGACGGGATCCTCTCGGCCCTCTCCGAGGCCGGGGCCGACCTCGTCATCCTCGCAGGCTTCCTTTCGATCTTAGGTCCGCGCGTGATCGCGGCCTATCCCGACCGCATCATCAATGTCCATCCCTCGCTCATCCCCTCCTTCTGCGGCGCCGGCTTCTACGGCCTGCGCGTGCATGAGGCGGCGCTCGCCTATGGCGTGCGCGTGACGGGGGCGACCGTCCACCTCGTGAACGAAATCCCGGACGGTGGCCGCATCCTCCTGCAAAGGGCGGTCGAGATCCGGGACGGCGATACCCCCGAGATCCTCCAGCGGCGTGTGATGGAGGAGGCAGAGTGGAAGCTCCTGCCCGCCGCCGCCGAGCTGATGGCAAAGGCGATCATCAACGAATAATTTTTGGGAGAGTGCTATGAACATCTACAAGATCAACGATATGGCGGAGCTGATCCGTGACAATCCCTACGTCGGCCGCGGCATCGTCCTCGGCAAGACCCCCGACGGCAAGAAGGCCGTCTCGGCCTACTTCATCATGGGCCGCTCGAAGAACAGCCGCAACCGCGTGTTTACAAAGCGCGACAATGCCCTTTTCACCGAGCCGTACGATGCCTCCCTCGTTGAGGATCCCTCGCTCATCATCTACGCCGCCGTCCGCGAGATCTCGGATAAGCTGATCGTGACGAACGGCGACCAGACCGATACCGTCTACGAGGGCATCCGCGGCGGTAAGACCTTCGCAGAGGCTCTCCGCACCCGCGAGTTCGAGCCCGACGCGCCGAACTTCACCCCCCGTATCAGCGGCATGATCACCTTTGGTAAAGATGACTTTACCTACGACATGTCCATTCTCAAGAGCGCTGATGCCGAGGGGAGCGCCTGCGCGCGTTACACCTTCGAGTATCCCGCCATCAATGGTCTCGGTCACTTTCTACACACCTACGTGACCGACGGCAACCCGATCCCCACCTTCCAGGGAGAGCCCGAGAGAGTGGCAACGGCCGATGATATCGACGCCTTTACCGCTTCGCTCTGGGATGCCCTTAATGAGGACAACAAGATCTCGCTCTACGTCCGCTACACGTCGCTTGCCGACGGGAGCGTTACCGAGCGCATTATTAATAAAAACGAAAAGTGAGGACGCATCATGAAAGAATTTGAACTGAAATACGGCAACAACCCGAACCAGAAGCCCGCCAAGATCTATATGCAGGGTGGCGGCGAGCTTCCCCTTGAGATCCTCTCGGGGCGCCCCGGCTACATCAACTTCCTCGATGCCCTCAACGCCTGGCAGCTGGTCAAGGAGCTGAAGGCGGCGCTCGGCCTCCCTGCCGTCACCTCCTTCAAGCACGTCAGCCCCACCTCGGCCGCCGTCGGCATTCCGCTTTCCGATACCCTGAAGCGCGCCTGCTTCGTCGATGACATCGAGGGCCTTGACGAGTCGCCCCTCGCCTGCGCGTACGCCCGTGCCCGCGGCACCGACCGCATGTGCTCCTTCGGTGACTGGGTCGCCCTCTCCGACGTTTGCGATGTCACGACGGCGAAGCTCATCAAGCGCGAGGTGTCGGACGGTATTATCGCCCCCGGCTATGAGCCCGAGGCGCTGGAGATCCTGAAGACCAAGAGGAACGGCAACTACAATATCGTCGCCATCGACCCCGATTACGTTCCCGCCGAGATCGAGGAGAAGCAGGTCTTTGGCATCACCTTCCGCCAGGGGCGCAACAACTTCAAGATCGACGGGGAGCTTCTCAAGAACGTCGTCACCGAGAAGAAGGACATGCCCGAGAGCGCCGTCCGCGATCTCATCATCGCCCTCATCACCCTGAAGTACACCCAGTCGAACTCGGTCTGCTACGCCGTTGACGGTCAGGCCATCGGCGTCGGCGCCGGTCAGCAGTCGCGCGTGCACTGCACCCGTCTTGCCGGCGGCAAGGCCGACACCTGGTTCCTCCGCCAGCACGAGAAGGTGCTGAACCTGCCATTCCTCCCGACCCTCGGCCGCCCCGACCGCGATAACGTCATCGACGGCTACATCAACCAGAACGAGGAGGATGTCACGGCCGACGGCAACTGGCAGAAGTATTTCACCACCCAGCCCGCTCCCTTCACGAGAGAGGAGCAGCGCGCCTACCTCGATACCATTGACGGTGTCGCCCTCGGCTCGGATGCCTTCTTCCCCTTCAGCGACAACATCGAAAGAGCCAAGAAGAGCGGTGTCCGCTACATTGCCGAGCCCGGCGGCTCGATCCGTGACGACCTTGTCATCGACACCTGCAACCGCTACGGCATGACCATGGCCTTCACCGGGATGCGCCTGTTCCACCACTAAGAGGTGCCCGATGAAGCTGCTTGTCGTTGGCGGTGGCGGCCGTGAGCACGCCATCATTAAAAAGCTGAAGGAAAACCCCGCGGTCGAGGAGATCTACGCTCTCCCCGGCAACGGCGGCATTGCGCGCGATGCCACCTGCGTTGACATCGGCGCCAAGGATATCCCCGCCATCGTTGACTTTGCCAA
This sequence comes from Eubacteriales bacterium, assembly GCA_045586345.1. Taxonomy (GTDB): domain Bacteria; phylum Bacillota; class Clostridia; order Oscillospirales; family CAG-272; genus UBA1740. Next base: position 917 of record JAZNAD010000047.1, on the reverse strand, counting down.
GGGGGCCGGCATCGACTACGCCGTTGTCGCGCCCGACGATCCTCTGGTGCTCGGCTGTGTCGATGCCCTCGCCGAGGTCGGCATCCCGGCCTTCGGTCCGCGTGCTAACGCCGCGATCATTGAGGGGAGCAAGGTCTTCTCGAAGAACCTGATGAAGAAGTACGGCATCCCGACCGCCTCCTACGAGGTCTTTGAGAGCGCCGCCGATGCCCTCGCCTATCTCAAGACCGCCCCGATCCCCACCGTCATTAAGGCGGACGGACTCGCCCTCGGGAAGGGCGTCATCATTGCCGAGACTCGCGAGGCCGCCGAGGCTGCCGTCCGCGAGATGATGGAGGAGCACGTCTTCGGTAAGAGCGGCGACCGCATCGTGATTGAAGAATTCCTCACGGGGCCCGAGGTCTCGGTGCTCGCGTTCACCGACGGTACGACCCTCGTTCCGATGGTCTCCTCAATGGACCATAAGCGTGCCGGCGACGGCGATACCGGCCTGAACACCGGGGGTATGGGCACCGTGGCCCCGAACCCCTACTACACCGAGGCGATCGCCGCCCAGTGTATGGAGACCATCTTCCTCCCGACGGTCCGCGCGATGGCCGCCGAGGGTCGCCCCTTCACGGGCTGCCTCTACTTCGGCCTGATGCTCACCCCGAAGGGGCCGCGCGTCATTGAGTACAACTGCCGCTTCGGCGATCCCGAGACCCAGGTCGTGCTCCCCCTGCTCAAGAGCGATCTTCTGACCGTGATGCAGGCCACGACGAACGGCACCCTCGCCGATACGCCCGTCGTCTTCTCGGAGGGCGCGGCCGCCTGCGTGATCATGGCCTCGGGCGGTTATCCCTCGTCCTACGGGAAGGGCTTCCCGATCGAGATCCCCGAGGATATCGCCGAGCACGTGGTCGTTGCCGGCGCCGCCG
>JAZNAD010000046.1:0-1976 GCA_045586345.1 Eubacteriales bacterium | reverse complement strand
CTTGTACTTCAAGGCATCGGCCTGCTTGCGGATCTCGGCATCCAGCTGCTTCTCGCGGATGGCGATCTCGGCGGCGGCCAGCTCGGCCTCCTTCTCACGGCGGGCAAGATCGGCGGCGGCACGCGTGATCTCGATGGTCTTACGCTGGTTCTCCTGCTGGATCGAGTAGGCGGCGTCGGCCTCAGCCTTTTTGGTATCGGCACGCACCTGCATCTCGGCCTGCTGAACGGCGAGGGCTGCGTTCTGCTCAGCGATCTTCTTGTCAGCCTCGACCTTCACGGCGTTGGCCTCCTGCTGGGCGTTCGAGGTGGCAATGGCAATATCGCGCTGGGCGTTCGCCTTGGCGATCTGCGCGTTCTTGCGGATCTGCTCCACGTTGTCGATACCCATGTTCTCAATGGTACCGGCCCCGTCCTTGAAGTTCTGAATATTGAAGTTCACGACCTCAATACCGAGCTTTTGCATATCGGGAACGACATTCTCGGTGATCTTCTTGGCAACACCCTGGCGATCCTGGACCATCTCCTTAAGACCCACCGAGCCGACGATCTCACGCATATTACCCTCAAGCACCTGCGTGATGAGGCTGATGAGCTCGGGCTGGCGCATACCGAGAAGCGTCTCGGCGGCGCGCATCAGGAGCTCGGGATTCGAGGAGATCTTGATGTTGGCAACGCCGTCCACCGTCACGTTGATGAACTCGTTGGTGGGAACCGCCTCACTGGTCTTCACATCGACCTGCATGACCTTCAGCGACAGGCGGTCGACCCGTTCGAAGAAGGGCAGGCGCCAGCCGGCGCGGCCGATCAGAATGCGCTTCTTCCCAAGACCCGAAATAATGTAAGCGGTGTCGGGCGGCGCCTTCAGATATCCGATCACAAAGAGCAGGGCAAGAAGGGCGAGGACGACGATAATGGCAACGATAAGTCCCGTCATAAGAGATTCCTCCTTCAAAAAATAGGTGTCCTGCCATCATTATACCACATTTTTTCCTCACTGCAATAGGAAATCTCGAATCTGCAAAAGCTTTCGTAAACATTTGAAAACCCCCTTTTCTTTTTCCTTCAAATGTGGTATACTATTACGATAGCAAATCAAGTAATACCGGGAGGAACCGATCTTGAACAAAGAAAAGGAGAAGAACCCACGCCTCGGCAAGGTCGGCGGCGGCGCGATGCTGGAGGGCGTGATGATGCGTGCCGGTGATCTCTGCGCTGTGACCTGCCGCCGTGAGGACGGCAGCCTCGCCGTCCGCGAGAAGCGCTTTACCTCGCTCCGTCAGAAGCATAAATTTTTCAATCTGCCCATCCTGCGCGGCATTGTCTCGTTTATCGAGTCGCTGGCGCTCAGCTATTCCTGCCTCGCCATTTCGGCGGATGTGATGGGCGCGACCGAAGAGGAAACTAAGTTCGAGAAGTCCTTCAAAAAGCACCTCGGCGTCCGCTTCTTTGATATTTTGATGGTCGTGGCCGGCATCCTCGGCGTCGTCCTCGCCCTCTTCCTCTTTCTCGCCCTGCCTCGCCTCGTTGCCGGCTGGATCGAGCAGCTCGCAGGCATCGACTTCGGGCATTGGAAGAGCGCCATCGAGGGAGGCCTCAAGCTTCTCATCTTCTTTGCCTACCTCCTCCTCGTCTCGCTGATGAAGGAGATCCGCCGCACCTTTGAGTACCACGGCGCCGAGCACAAGAGCATCGCCTGCTACGAGGCGGGCGACGAGCTGACCCCGGCCGCTGCGCGCAAGTATTCGCGCTTCCACCCTCGCTGCGGCACCTCCTTTATGTTCGTTATGATTCTTCTCGGCGTGCTTCTCGGCTTCGCCATCAACGCTATTTTCCCTGGCTTGAAAACAATACTTTACGTTGCGATACGCCTTCTGCTCCTTCCCCTCGTCGTCGGGATCGGCTTCGAATTCATCCGCTACGCCGGCGGCCATGCGAATTTCTTCACGAAACTCGTCTCCGCCCCCGGTCTCTGGA
>JAZNAD010000045.1:0-12860 GCA_045586345.1 Eubacteriales bacterium | reverse complement strand
TCGGAAAGATAGAGGTTCGCCATGTAGTACCACGCGGCGACCGTGGCCACGTCGCCCTTGTTCTCGCGGATGTCCTCCACCGTGACGGTGCGGCCGAGGAGCGCGGAAAGCCGGGCGGCGCTCTCGGGCGTGGCCCTCGCCGGGAATTTCTCGCCGAAATTTTAAAATTTGATTAATACCTAGCGAATATTTTAAATATATAATATATATTTTGAACATTTTCCAAAAACCTCTTGACAAACCGGCGGCACCGTGGTATACTGATCGTACCTCTGTCAGAGGTTTTTTTGTTGTGCGCTTCGGGACGAGCCGCAACAGCCTCTGCTCTTGAGGGAGGTACACGGTCGCAAGACCGACACATGGGAGTAATCCCAAATTCAATTAGGAGGTGCCGTTAAATGAGAGTCAAGATCACGATGGTTTGCACGGAATGCAAGCAGAGAAACTATGACACGAGCAAGAACAAGAAGAACGATCCCGACAGAATTGAAATGAACAAGTTCTGCCCCTTCTGCCGTAAGCATACCCTGCACCGTGAGAGCAAGTAATCGAGAGGAGAAAACGTATGGCTGATATGGAAAACAAGAACCTCGAGACCGAAGCTGCTGATGCAGTCACGGAGACCGAGGTCGTCGAAGCCCCCTCGGTTGCTGAGAAAAAAGTCCCTGCCAAGAAAAAGAAGGATGCCAAGCCCGGCTTTTTTGCCAGAATCGGCGGTTTCTTCGCACGCGTCGGTCGCCGCATCGCCAAGTTCTGGCGCGACTACAACAGCGAGCGCAAAAAGATCGTCTGGAAGCCCTGGCGTGAGGTTTGCAAGAGCTCGGGTATCGTTGTCGTCTCGGTTCTGGTGTTCAGCGCCGTTATCCTTGGTATTGATACCGCCTTTGACAGCCTTTTCAAGTGGATCGCCGGTTTGATCTAAGGGGAAAGCAATGAGTGATATCAATGAAATGAACCTCGGTCCCCAGTGGTATGTCATCCATACCTATTCGGGATATGAGAGCAAGGTAAAAGCCAACATCGAGCAGATCGTTAAAAACCGCGGTCTCGGCCACCTGATCTACGATGTGGTCGTCCCCACGGAAAAAAGCTTTGTGACCAATGCCAAGGGTGAGCAAAAAGAGGTTGAGACCAAGCGCAAGCCGACCTACGTCTTCATTCATATGACAATGAACGAGACGAGCTGGGGTGCTGTGCGTTACGTTCCCGGTGTTACCGGCTTCGTAGGTCCCGGCTCGCGTCCCGTCCCGCTTACCGACGCCGAGCTAAAGAAGCTCAACATTGGTTCCACCGTCGCCGAGTTCGCCTTTAAGGTCGGCGATAAGATTTCTGTCGTGTCCGGTGCCTTCGCCGGGTATAACGGTGTTCTCCAGGAGATCAGCGAGGACAAGAAGCAGCTGACCGTCCTTATCTCCACCGAGCGCCGCGATATCTCGGTTATGATCGACACCCAGGACGCACGCCTCGCGGAGTAAGCGGACTTCCCCGCTCTTCGCACCGTCCGCTTGCGGACATTTTGTGGGAGGGAGAAAATTTTATCTTACATTCTCCCGTATCTTTCACCACGCTATGGAGGTTATAGTATCATGGCAAAGAAAATTTCCGGTTATATTAAGCTTCAGCTTCCCGCCGGTAAGGCGACTCCCCAGCCGCCTGTCGGTCCCGCCCTCGGTCAGTACGGTGTCTCGATCCCGAACTTCACGAAGGAGTTCAACGAGAGAACCAAGAACGATATGGGTCTTATCATCCCCGTCGTTATCACCGTCTACGCCGACCGTTCCTTCACCTTCATCACCAAGACCCATCCGGCAGCCGTTCTGATGAAGAAGGCTTGCGGCATCGAGACGGCCTCGGCCGCCCCGAACAAGGACAAGGTCGCTTCCATCACCAAGGAGCAGGTGAAGAAGATCGCCGAAACCAAGATGCCCGACCTTAACGCCGGCTCGCTTGAAGCCGCGATGAGCATGGTCGCCGGCACGGCCCGCAGCATGGGTATCACCGTGGTTGACTAAGAAGGAGGAACAGAAGAATGGCTACTTTTGGTAAGAAGTATACCGACAGCGCGAAGCTCGTCGACAAAACCAAGCTTTATGACAGCGCCGAGGCGATCGCCCTCGTTCTGCAGACTGCCAAGGCAAAATTTGATGAGACCATCGAGATCAACGTCCGCCTGGGTGTTGACTCGCGTCACGCCGACCAGCAGGTCCGCGGTGCCATCGTTCTCCCGAACGGTACCGGTAAGACCGTCCGTACCCTCGTCTTTGCTCGTGGCGATGCCGCCAAGGCCGCCGAGGAGGCCGGTGCCGATTATGTCGGTGCCGACGAGTACGTGAAGAAGATCACGACCGAGAACTGGTTTGAGTTCGACGTCGTTATCGCCACTCCCGACATGATGGGCGTCATCGGCCGTCTCGGTAAGGTGCTCGGTCCTAAGGGCCTGATGCCGAACCCGAAGGCCGGTACCGTTACCACCGATCCCGCCAAGGCCGTCCTTGAGGCCAAGGCCGGTAAGATCGAGTACCGTCTTGACAAGACCAACATCATCCACTGCCCGATTGGCAAGGCCTCCTTCGGCACCGAGAAGCTCCTCGAGAACTTCAACACGCTGATGGAAGCTATCATCAAGGCGAAGCCCGCCAGCGCCAAGGGTCAGTACATCAAGAGCTGCGTTCTCGCCGCCACGATGGGCCCCGGCGTTAAGGTCAACTACGCCAAGCTTTCGTAAGAAAGCAACAAAAAAGAGCGATCCTTGCGGATCGCTCTTTTTGTGTTTCGGACGGCGCACACCGTCCCCTTTATTTAAGGTGATATCCTGTCGTCGTCACGGTCGCGGTCAGATTTCCAAGCTCATCCGTGACGTCCACGCGGTAAAGGGCGGTCGTCCTTCCGTCCTTGATGCAGACCGCCCTCGCGATCAGCCGTTCCCCCTTAGCGCTTCCCACAAAGGCAATATCGGATCTGAGCGATACGCATCCCATCGTCTCCCAGTTGGCAGCCACCGCAAACGCAAAGTCCGCTAGCATGAAATAGGTCCCGCCCATGACGGCACCCATGGCATTGCGGTGTGAGGGCGTGATACGGAGACTGCACACCGCCCTGCGGTCACCGACCTCCTCGATCACCGCCCCGTTCTCGGTCGCAAAGCGGTCGTTCTCAAACAGCTTTCTTACGTCTTCTAACGTTTTTTTGCTTTCCACAATTAAATCTCCTTGAAAAGAGCGCCTTGAGAATCGGCATTTTTATTACTTAAGCTCAACCACGGTAACTCCGGCATCGCCCTCGCCGTACGCTCCCATCCGATGGGAGGCCACGCGGCGATCCTTTTTCAGATATTGACCGATGGCCTTGCGGAGCGCACCCGTGCCCTTACCGTGAATGATGCGCACGGTACGGATGCCGGCAAGCACCGCATCGTCAAGATATTTGTCCACAATAAACCAGGCATCGTCACCGATCATACCGCGCACGTCCACCTCGGGGTGGAAATCGGCACGCACCACCTGCCGCTGGCGCGCCTCGGGCTTCGGCTCCTTGACCTTGACCCTTTGCCCCTCCTCAAGGAGACGGAGGTCGGAAAACGCCACCTTGGCCTTCAGAATACCGGCCTGCACGGTCGCCTTCTGATCCTTCTCGGAGACGGCCACCACCTCGCCCTCCTGGTGATACGCCGTCAAAAAGACGCGATCACCGACGCGAAGCGCGCGCGGAAGGGTATACTCATCATCCAGCGAGATCTCGCGGAATTCGGCCTTATCGTAGAGCGCATTCCCCTCACGCAGGCGGTCACGCACCGCCGCCTTGGCGCGGTTCAGCTCCTCGGCGAAGTTGGCAGCATCCTGCTTCTTGCGGATGCTGTCCAGCTCCTTGAAAATATAATCACTCCCCGCCCGTGCGCTGTCAAGCAGCTGACGCGCCCGCGTAAGCGCCGAAGCAATCTCCTTCTCGGAAGCCGCCGTCTTTTCGGTAAGACGCCGCTCGGCCGACACCTTAAAGGCCTCGTATTCGCGCCGCAGGCGCCCGGCCTCGTCTCGCTCACGCTCCATCTCGATGCGTTGTGCCTCGAGCTGTGAAATCACGCTCTCAAAGCGCTTGGTGTCGCCCGACAAATGCGCATCCGCACGGCGAATGATCGAGGGCGAAAGCCCCAGCTTCTCGGAAATAGCAAAGGCGTTCGATTTGCCCGGCATACCGACGATCAGGCGGTAGGTCGGCCGCAAAGTCTCAACGTCAAACTCGCAGGAAGCGTTCTGTACCCCCTCGGTCTCAAGGGCGTACACCTTCAGCTCGGCATAGTGCGTTGTCGAGGCCGACAGTGCCCCGTAGCTCCGCACCTCCTCAAGGATAGCCTCGGCCAGAGCCGCCCCCTCGATCGGGTCTGTGCCCGCACCAAGCTCATCGAATAGCACAAGCGACCGATCGGTCACGCGCCCGATGATATCCACGATATTCACCATATGCGCCGAGAAGGTGGAGAGCGATTGCTCAATGCTCTGCTCGTCCCCGATGTCCACCAGCACCTCGGAAAAGATCCCCATTTCGGTCTTCTCCTCGGCGGGGAGCGCCAGCCCCGCCTGGGTCATCAGGGCAAAAAGGCCGAGTGTCTTCAAGGCGACCGTCTTACCGCCGGTGTTCGGCCCTGTAATGATCAGCGTATCAAAGTCTCCGCCAAGCGAAATGTCGATCGGCACGACCCTGTCCCTCTCAATGAGGGGATGCCGCCCGCGACAGATCGAGATTCGCTTCTCATTGAGGAGCCTCGGCACCTCGGCCCCCATCGCATCGGCATACGCCGCCTTGGTAAAGGCAAAGGCGATCTCGGTCATATTATGGCAGTCGGCGGCAACGGCACCGGAATTCTGCGCACAAACGGCCGAAAGCTCGGCAAGAATGCGGTCGATCTCGGCCTGCTCGCGCGAGGCCAGCTCGCGGAGCTCATTGTTCGCCTCGACCACGGCCAGCGGCTCGATGAACACGGTCGCCCCCGAGGAGGAGGTGTCGTGCAGAAGCCCCTTGATCTCTCCGCGGTATTCAGACTTGACGGGAATAACGTAACGGCCGTTTCGCATCGTCACGATGTTTTCCTGCAAGAACTTGGAGCGCGCACCTCCGATGTAGGTAGCCAGCGTATCCTTGATGCGGTTGTTGGCCGCGCGGATCTTGCGGCGAATATCGGCAAGCGCAGGGCTCGCCTCATCGGCGACAAGATCCTCGCCGAGGATGATCCTCGTAATGCGATCCTCAAGCGGCCGCACCGCGATCAGGCGGTCAAAATAGACGTCGAGCGCCGTCGGCGTCTCATAGGTCTCGAGGTATTCAACAAAATGACGGGCGGCGCGCAGGATCCCCGCGATCGCGAGGAGCTCGCGCGGCGAGAGGGTGGCCCCCTTTTCGGCTCTGCCGATGGCATCCATGACCCCCTCATCGCTCGTAAAGGGAGGATATCCCTTACTGCCGATCAGGCGGCGGGCATCGGCCGTTTCGCTCTGGCGGCGCAAAACGATCTCATATTCATCCTCGGGCATAAGCGAAAGCGCACGATGGCGCGCCCCCTCGGTCGGGGCGTGGCTCGCCAGCTGAAGCAGTATCTTATCGTATTCAAGAGCCAAAAGTGACTTTTGCGTAAAGAGCATGGTTCTCCTCATAGGCTGCCCGAGGCAACCTCCTTATAGAATTGCAGAGTGCGGAATCCGCGCTCGAGATGATTCAAAAGATATTCCTCCGCGGCGTGGGAGAAATGGCGGATGTCCTCCTCCCCAAGGCGGAAGGCAAACAGCCTCTCAAGCGGACAGCTCACAACGTAGGCGAGCGCCGCGCGGGTCGCCGGGGTCACGATGCAAAGGAGGGCGCGCGTACGGGCGCGGAAGTCATCCTCGTCGCGCGGCAGCTCACGCTGTACGGCCGCATGGCATTCCGAGCACACGATCGACCCGTTCATCACATCAAGCAGCATCTCGCCGTCCCGCTTACCGCAAAGCACGCACTCGGAAAGCTCGGGGAGATACCCGAGCGCCGCCGCCGTGCGGAACTCAAACGCCCCCTTCACAAGAGCGGGCGCATACTTCTCGGTAGCAATGGCATACAGGGCATTCAGGGCGAGCCGCAGGATCTCGGGCTCGGGCTGCTCGGGGACGGTCACATCGGCCGCCACCTCACAGATGTAGCTGCCAAGCGCCGCATTTACAATGTCAAGGCGCAGATCGTAGAAGCTCTCGATCAACTCCACCTCGCGGACGTAAAAGCGGTCGCCGCGCACCGAAAGAAGGAAATCGGCATAGCAAAAGAGCTGCGAGGCGGCAAGATACCGGCTTTTGAGTGACCGGCTGCCGTTAGATATCGCGGTGACGAGACCCCGCTCGGCCGTCAGGATTGAGAGGAGCTTATCGCTCCCTGAAAGCTCGACGGTCCGAACCACAAGCCCACGGACGTTGAGCGTCATCATTCCTCGCGATAGCCGAAGTTGCGAACGGCAACGTCACTGTCGCGCCAGTTTTCCTTTACCTTGACCCAAAGGTCGAGGAAGACCTTGATCCCAAAGAACTTCTCAAGATCCTCACGGGCGTATGTACCCACCGTCCGGAGGGTGGCGCCGTGCTTGCCGATGATGATCCCCTTGTGCGAGGCCTTCTCGCAATAGATCTCGGCACGCACCGTCAGCATCCTCTCCTCCTCGCGGAACTCCTCGATCATGACTGCCGTCCCATGGGGGATCTCCTCCTCAAGCACGCGGAGGAGCTTTTCGCGGATGATCTCGGCCGCGATCTGGCGCTCGGGCTGATCGGTGAGCGCATCACTCGGGAAGAAAAAGTCGCTTTCGCCAAGATACTGCTTGCATTCCTCAAGCAGAATGTCGACCCCCTTACCGTTTTTGGCACACATCGGCACAACAGCATCAAAATCGTACGCCGCGGCATAGGAGGCGATCGTCCTTGCAATGTGCTCACGGCTGGTCGCATCGATCTTATTGACGGCAAGGATCGCTGGGATCGACGAGGCGCGGAGCTTATCAATGATGGTGGCCTCAATATCCCCCACCTCGTCGCGCGGCTCGATCACAAGAATGGCCGCATCCGCCTCGCCCAGGGTATCCCCGGCGGCCTTGACCATGTAGTCGCCAAGCTTGGTGCGCGGGCGATGCACGCCGGGCGTATCGAGGAACACGAACTGGTCCTCACCAACAGTATGAATACCCGTAATGCGGTTACGGGTGGTCTGCGGCTTTTTGGAAACAATAGCGACCTTCTCACCGAGGATCGCATTCAGAAGTGTGGATTTCCCAACGTTCGGGCGCCCCACAATAGCAATAAAGGCTGTCCTTGTCATAGTCATTCCTCCAATCCAAGCTTTGCAATGATCTCGCGCTGGCGGCGGCACATATCGGCCTCCTCCTCTTCCCCGAGCTCATGGTCATACCCGAGAAGGTGCAGGGTCGAGTGAATGCAAAGGAAGGAGATCTCACGGTCGGTCGAATGCGAAAGCTCGGCGGCCTGAAGGGCGGCGCGCTCGACCGAGATCACAATGTCGCCGAGCGGCACCGTCTCGCCCTCGGCATCCCCCTCCGCCGGCAGCTCCTCCGCCTCATACAGTGGGAAGGAGAGAACGTCGGTCGCGGTGTCCTTCCCCCGGTGCTCGCGGTTCAGCTCGCGGATGTACGCATCGTCACACAGCGTGACCGATACCTCGGTGGCATAGAGGATGCGCTCGTAAAAGAGGGTCTCGGCAATCGCGCGGCGAATGAGGAGCTTTCTCTCATAGGAAAGCCCCACCCCGGGGGCCGTAGCCGAAAAATCAAGGAAAAGGCGGGGGCCCTTCGGGGCGTAATGCTTGATAGGTCTCATCATGGCTTGTCCTTCTCTCGTTTTTTCGCGGTAAAGGTCCGCGTATCTGTCTTCTTTTGCTCATTGCGCCCGTAAGCCTCATAGGCACGGATGATATTCTGCACAAGGCGGTGGCGCACAACGTCTCGCTCGGAGAATCTGTGGATGGCGATCCCCGGAATATCGGCAAGGATCCGCTCGGCAACGGCAAGACCGCTCTTTTTCCCGTCGGGAAGGTCGGTCTGGGAGGGATCCCCCGTGACCACCATCCGCGAATTGTGCCCGAGGCGGGTCAGGAACATCTTCATCTGCTCTACCGTCGTGTTCTGCGCCTCGTCAAGAATGATATAGGAGTCGTCGAGCGTCCGTCCGCGCATATAGGCAAGCGGCGCGATCTCGATGGCGCCGCGCTCGACCTGCCGGGCGTAGTTCTCTGCCCCCAGCATCTCAAAAAGCGCGTCGTAAAGCGGCCGCAGGTAGGGGTCGATCTTGCTCTGCAGATCCCCCGGCAAAAAGCCGAGCCGCTCGCCGGCCTCAACCGCGGGGCGCGTTAAGATAATGCGGTCGACCTGCTTATTACGCAAGGCCTCGACCGCCATCGCCACCGCCAAGAAGGTCTTACCGGTGCCCGCAGGGCCAAGGCCAAAGGTCACGGCATTTTTCTTGATAGCATCAATGTACCGGCGCTGTCCCGCAGTCTTCGGTCGGATGGGCTTGCCGCGGCTTGTGATGGCAATGGCCGTGCCGTCCAGCACCTCAAGATCCTCCGAGGCGCCGGCGCTGATCGTCTCAATGACGTAATCCACCGTCTGATCCTCAAGATGATCGCCGGTGCCCACCATGCGGGAGAGGTATTCGAGAACGCGCGCAGCCAGCACCACATCCTCCTCGCTTGCCCCCGTCACAGTCACGGTATCCCCTTCACTCGCTCCGCCAATGCGGTTTTCGAGGCGTACGGAAAATTTCCCCTCAATACGGCGGGCGTTCTCGTCCCCCGGACCGAAGATCGCAGCTGTGACGCCCCCGTCACGCATCGCAATAATCCTTTGCGGCATACTCATCCTCCGAGATGTTCAACTTCATAGGCGAGAGGCATGGCAATGTCCACCACACACTCAACCTCGCAAACCAACCGATACCCCTCCGCAGTAAACTCGCCCCAAAAAGCCTCACGCAGGACCTCGGCATCCGAAAGGGCGGCGCATAGCTCACCCTTCATCCGGGAAAACGCGGCAGCCACTGCCTCCTCCTCAGAAAGCACAGCCTCCTCCTCGGCATACGGCAAGACATACTCCGAGACAAAGGATATGGGCAAACGGATACGGTCAAAGAGTATCAGCTGTTCCTTTCTTCTTATTATATCATACTCTTCCCCACTTTTTCCATAAGATTTAAAAAGTTTTATTTGTTTCCCGAAGAAATCGAGGATAAGCGACGCGCGTTTTTCTTCTCCGTACACTCGGTTCACCTCGCGCATCGGCTGGAGCACTGTGACCGTACGTATCACCCGTCCCTTGACCTCCCCCTCGGCCGTGATCCCCACAAGGCCACCGGCCGTTTCGTAAATTCCGCTAATAAGAAGGTCACCCTTCTTCACAGTCATACCGGGAACCACTCCGGCTCGCCCATGCACGGGCGTTATGCTTTCAATGACGGCATCCTCGGCGGCCACGAGATTATAAAGCCCCTCATCCTCCTCCCCCCCGGGGGTAAGCATCGCCTCACGCACCTCAACGGTCACTGTGGTTCCGCGCCGATAAATGCCGGCAAAGGAGATCCCGGGGTCGGCCTCGAGGAAGCGCGCACGCACCGCGGCCGTATCAATGGAGGGAATGAATGCTCCCACCGAGAGACCTGCCTCGGACAGCGTCCGCTCGATCTCAGTAGCGCTTTTTTCGCTATTGCCGCGCACCTCGATCCGCCAGACCACGGCCGACGAAAGGCAGAAGATCAAAAGCGCGGCAAGGCATCCGGCCATAAGACCCGGTCGGCGCCAAAAGCACCGCAGTCGGTAAAGGAGTCCCTCCTCACGGAGAAGCGTGAGCTCGAGCTCCTTGGGGAGAGACGCGGCATCCCCCCGCCGCAGGATAAGAACGCTCACCTCGCCCTCCTCACGGAGGGCGAGTATCCCGATGCCCTTCTCTAAAAAATGATTTAAGACGTCGGTCTTTTTCTCCTTCGGAAAGGAAAAAACTACATATCCCCATATCCAATGAAAGAGCCAATTCATCATTTTCCCTCGTTATCAAGAAACAGAATCTCAGTGACGCCCCCCGCAATGGCGGCAATGCCGCCATCATAGGTAAGGCAAGAAAGCCCGTACCCGAGGATCGACAGTTTTTGATCCTCAAGTGCCAGAAGCACACACTCATCCCCCGCCTCAAGGATCCTACGCGCACCGCTGACGATGAGCTGCTTCCCATTCTTTCCGCCCTCGATCTCCATATGACAGCCGCGCCGCGCCGTTACCGACTGTCCAAAGGGGAGAAACAGCTTTTTCGCAAGAGTTTTCTGTCCGCTCCTCGCTTTTTTCCTCATACGCGCCCCCTTGGTGATAAATTCGGCAAATACCCTGTATAGTATAGTATGAGAAAGGGGGATGGGAAATGACGGCAACCGGGAAAAAGCGATGGCTCCTCGCCTTATGTCTTTTGCTCCTTTTGGCACTCCTCACCTTTGGCAGCAACACGGCCGAGGCTATCCGGGGGGCGCTGTGGCTCTGTGCCCACACCGTGATCCCTGCGCTTTTCCCCTTCCTCGTGCTATCGGGCCTTCTTACTGCGCTTCTCGGCGATCTCTCCCTCCCGGGAGGGCGTCTGTTTGAACGCATTTTTCACCTCCCACGGACGGGGATCTCCGCGTTTTTCCTCGGGGCGATCTGCGGCTTCCCGATCGGAGCCAAAACCGCGGCCGAGCTTTGTCGCGGCGGTGCTATCACCCGAGAGGAGGGAGGGCGGCTCGCCGCGCTTTCAGCCAATACGGGACCGGCCTTTGCCGTTCTGGCGGTTGGAGGAGGTCTGTTTGGGAGCCTTACGCTCGGCCTCGGCTTGTATATAACACAGCTCGTCGCCGCCATCCTCCTTGCGCTCCCCGAGGCAAAGAAGAAAAAACGAGAGGACGTACCACTCTCATGCCCCGGGGGGCGAGAGGCCAAAAGCGCCTCGCTTCCCGAGATCCTTTACCGCTCCTCGCTCACGATGCTGACCGTCACAGGGACGGTGCTCTTTTTTGCCTCGCTCACCTCGCTTTTCTCGCTCTTTTTGCCTAAGAACGCCGCCGCCCTCATTGCCGCCTTCCTCGAGGTAGGAAACGGGAGTGCAGCTGCAGCTACACTCCCGCCCTATCTTGGGATACCGCTTGCTTCCTTCGCCATCTCCTTTTCGGGGGTATCGGTGCTAATGCAAAGCGCCGGCGAGCTCTCGCCCTGCGGCATCCCCCTTAAGCCCTTTTTCGAGAAAAAGCTCTATCAAGGCCTTCTTTCCGCAGCAATCACACTCCTTTGGCTTCGCTTCCTTTTATGATAAAAAGAAAACGCCCCAAGGGGCGTTTTCTTTTGCAATTAGCCGAGGCGCGCTTCGAGAGCGGCAAGCTCCTCGTACATGGTGGCAGGAACGTGATCGCCAACCTGAGCATAGAACTCCTTGATGTTGGCGACGTCGGCCTTCCAGGACTCAACATCCACAGAAAGCAGATCCTTGATGGTGTCGACCGTGATATCGATGCCCTCCACGTTGATATCCTCAGCGTTAGGAACGTAACCGATCGCGGTCTCCTTCGCCTCGACCTTATCCTCGCAACGGGCAAGGATCCAGAGGAGGACGCGCATATTGTCACCAAAGCCCGGCCAGATGAAGTGACCCTCGTCATCGGTGCGGAACCAGTTGACGTGGAAGATCTTCGGCGGGTTCGGGATCTTTTTGCCCATATCGAGCCAGTGCTGCCAATAGTCACCCATGTTGTAGCCAACGAAGGGACGCATGGCCATCGGGTCACGGCGGACAACACCAACGGCGCCGGCGGCGGCGGCAGTGGTCTCGGAGGCCATGATCGAGCCGACGAACGAGCCGTGCTGCCAGTTGAAGGACTGGTAAACCAGCGGAGCCGTCTTGGCGCGGCGACCACCGAAGACGATGGCGGACACGGGAACGCCCTTCAGGCTGTTGAACTCAGGCGAAATGCAGGGGCAGTTGGCGGCAAGAGCGGTAAAGCGCGAGTTGGGATGCGCACCGCAGGTGGACTTATCCTTCTTGTCGTACTTGGTGCAATCCCAAGGATTGCCCTTCCAGTCGATGGCGTTGCCGGGGGCCGGAGGATTGTCATTGAGACCCTCCCACCACACGGTGTTGTTCTTCGTATCGTGAACCACGTTCGTGAAGATGGTGTCGCGCATCGTGGTGGCCAGAGCGTTGGGGTTCGACTTATCGTTGGTGCCGGGGGCAACGCCGAAGAAGCCGTTCTCGGGGTTGACAGCCCACAGTCTGCCATCCTCACCGACGCGGAGCCAGGCGATATCGTCACCCACACACTCGACCTCGTAGCCCTCCTTCTTGTAGACGGCAGGCGGGATCAGCATGGCAAGGTTGGTCTTACCGCAGGCCGAGGGGAAGGCGGCGGTGATATACTTCTTCTCACCGTTCGGGTACTTGACACCGAGGATGAGCATATGCTCGGCCATCCAGCCCTCCTTGCGGCCAAGGTAGGAGGCGATACGCAAAGCAAAGCACTTCTTACCGAGAAGAACGTTACCACCGTAACCGTGGTTGACCGTCATGATGGTGTTATCCTGCGGGAAGTGGGTGATATAGCGGTTCTCCTCATCAAGATCGGCACGGGCGTGCAGACCCTTGATGTAATCGGGGCTATCGCCGAGAGCCTCAAGGACATTGACACCGACACGGGTCATGATGAGCATGTTGAGAACAACATAGATCGAGTCGGTCAGCTCGATGCCGTACTTGGCAAAGTCGGAACCGACAACACCCATCGAGTAAGGGATAACGTACATGGTGCGGCCCTTCATCGAGCCGGTATAAAGCTTCTTCAGCT
>JAZNAD010000044.1:0-10776 GCA_045586345.1 Eubacteriales bacterium | reverse complement strand
TATCCGTAAGATGCTCCTCGCGATGTCCAAGGACATTCGTGTCATCTTCGTCAAGCTTTGTGACCGCCTCCATAATATGCGTACGCTCGATGTGAAGTCGGACGAGAAGAAGCGCACCATCTCGCTCGAGACGATGTATATTTACGCCCCCCTCGCCCACCGTCTCGGTATGCAGCGCATCAAGCAGGAGCTTGAGGACATCAGCCTGCGCTATCTCGACCCCATCGGCTACGGTGAGATCTCCTCGGAGATTGAGAGCAAGTATGGCAAAACGCACGACCTCATCGACCGCGCCCGTGACGAGATTATGGCGAAGCTCCGCGAGAACGGAATCGCCTGCACGATGGAGGGACGTGTCAAAAGTGTTTACAGCCTTTACCGCAAGGTTTTTGCTCAGAACCGCGAGTTTGACGATGTCTACGCTTTTTACGCCGTCCGCGTCATCGTATCCACCGAGCTTGAGTGCTATACCGTCCTTGGCTACATCCATGAGCTGTTCCGCTCGGTCCCCGGCCGATTCAAGGACTATATCTCCACTCCGAAATCGAATATGTACCGCTCGCTTCACACCACCGTCGTCGGGCACGACGGTATTCCCTTTGAGGTGCAGATCCGTACCGTTGAGATGCACCATACAGCCGAATACGGTATCGCCGCTCACTGGAAATACAAGAGCGGTGCCGACAGCCGTACTGAGATCGACGAAAAGCTTCGCTGGATCTCCCAGCTCATCGAGTCGGACGAGGATACGAAGGACCCTGGCGACTTTATGCACGACTTCAAGACTGACGTCTTCCGTGACGAGACCTTTGTCTTCACCCCACGCGGGGACGTCATCTGTCTTCCCCTTGGCGCGACGGTTATCGACTTTGCCTATGCCATCCATTCGGCGGTCGGCAATAAGATGGTTGGTGCCAAGATCAACGGCTCGATCGTCCCGATTGACCGTGTCCCCCAGAACGGCGATATCGTGGAGATCCTCACCTCCTCTGCCTCGCGCGGACCGAGCCGTGACTGGCTGAAGATCGCCAAGACCAGCAGCGCAAGGGCCAAGATCCGCGGCTGGTTCAAGAAGGAGCGTCGCACCGAGAACATCACCCTCGGCCACGAGGAAATCGCGCGCGAGTTTTCGCGCTACGGGCGTGCCTACACCGCCGAGGATGAGCAGGCGATCATCAGCCGCGTTGCCGAGCGTGTCGGCATCCAGGATGCCGAGGATTTCTATAACACGATCGGCTTTGGCGGGCTCACTGTTTCTCATATTGCGGGGAAGCTGCGCGAGGAATTCGACCGCCGCGTGCCTCCGCCCGAGACCGGTGAGGAGAAGCCGGCGCTTCGCGTCACCGATAAGCCGAAGAACGTCAAAAACGATAGCGGCATCGTGGTCGACGGCGCCCGCGGCTGCCTCATCAAATTTGCCAAATGCTGCAACCCCCTCCCCGGGGATGAGGTCGTCGGGTTCGTCACCCGAGGCTCGGGCACCTCGGTGCATAAGAGCGATTGCCCGAACGCCTTGCGCGGCCTCGCCGATCCCGAAACGCGTAGCCGTTGGGTCGAGGCGCATTGGGAGGACGAATTCGTCTCCCACGGCAACGAGAACCTTTTTGAGGCGCTTCTCAAGATCTTCGCCGTGAACCGCATCGGTATTCTGGCCGATATCTCGGTGGCACTTGCCGAGATGCGCGTGGCGATCATCAGCGTCAATACCGCGAATACGGCTAATAACGAGAAGGCCACCATCAATCTTTCCATCGGCTGTAAGAATGTCAGCCACTTCCGCTCCATCATTTCAAGGCTCCGCAAGATCGACGGCGTTTTTGACGTCGTGCGCGGTATCAGCCGGTAAGGACTTCTATGATCGCAGTATTACAGCGTGTACGCTCTGCCTCCGTCGTTGCCGACGGTGAGCCGGCAGGGCGCATCGAACACGGCCTTTTCATTCTCCTTGGCGTGCTTGAGGGGGATACCGAGAGGGATGCCCTCTTTCTCGCAGAGAAGATCGGCAAGCTCCGCATCTTCACGGATGAAAACGATAAAATGAATCTGTCGGTGGTCGACGTGGGCGGTTCCGCCCTCGTCGTCTCGAATTTTACCCTTGCCGCGAACTACGCCAAGGGGAATCGCCCCGACTATCTCCGCGCCGCCCACCCGGCGGTCGCCGAGCCGTTATACGATCGCTTCTCGCACCTCCTTGCCGAGCGTGTCGGGCGGGTCGAGCGCGGTGTCTTCGGTGCCGATATGCAGATCACGATGACGGCGGATGGGCCTGTTACGATCGTGATGGACTCTCTTGTTCTCGGGGGAGGTAAAGCATGATCCTGCGTATCGACGGCGGGGTCAACCGCTATTATGTCGAAACTCTTTGCATGGTCTTTTTCCCGGGCGCGACCTTTTCGGGGAGCGAGCAGCCGGGGCCTGATACCCCCGAGGTCACGGTGTCGCTCCGCCGCGAGGGCGCGAGCGTCGTAGCTGCGGCCACCTTTCGCGTTGGTGACAAGCTCACGAGCGGCGAGGGGAGCTGTGAGCCCGGTGAGGACAAAAGTCCGTCCCGCGCCGAAAAGATCGCCGTCGGTCGCGCGATGTTCGCGGCAGGGAAGGCCTTTTTCTCCTATACGCCCCCCTGGGGGATCCTGACGGGGGTCCGTCCTGCGAAGGTCGCCACCGAGCTGATCCGTAAAGGGAACGGTATCCGCCAGTCGCGCGCCATCCTCCGTGACGAGTACTTCCTGAATCCCCGGAAGGCCGCGCTTGCCGTTACCGTCGCCTCGAACGAGATGAAGCTGACGGGGAAGCTCCCGAACGATCTTTGCAGCGTCTATATCGCGATCCCCTTCTGTCCCTCGCGCTGCGCCTATTGCTCCTTCGTGTCCTATACCTCGGGCAAGCTCCTCTCGCTCATCGACGATTATCTCCTTGAGCTTTACCGCGATATCGACGATACCTTTGCCACCATCCGCGAGCTCGGTCTGCGCGTTGCGACGGTGTACATCGGCGGCGGCACTCCGACCGTTCTCAGTGCCGAGCAGATGACCCGTCTTCTTGGGAAGATCGGGGAGCATGTCGATCCTACGGCACTTCTCGAGTTTACGGTGGAAGCCGGCCGCCCCGATACCATTACAAGGGACAAGCTTTACGCCATTCGAGACGGAGGGGCAGGGCGCATCAGCGTCAATCCCCAGACCCTATCGGACGAGGTCCTGCGCTCGATCGGCCGCCATCACACCGTCGAGGACTTTTACCGCGCCTATCAGACGGCCAGAGATGCCGGAATCGGCGCCGTCAACGTCGATATGATCGCCGGTCTTCCCGAGGATACCTTTCATATCTTTTCGGATTCCTTCGACAAGATCCTGACCCTCGCTCCCGAGAATATTACGGTGCACACCTTCTGCGTCAAGCGCTCGGCCGCCCTCCGCCAAAAGGACGGCATCTACACCCTCGGCTCGGCCGATGCCGCCAAGAGCGTCGAATATTCACAAATGCGCACGAAGCTTGCCGGCTACCGCCCGTACTATATGTATCGCCAGAAGAACACGGTGGGCAACCTCGAGAACGTCGGCTATGCGCTCCCCGGTACCGAGGGGCTCTACAACATTTTTATGATGGAGGAGCTCCACAGCATCTTCGCCGTGGGGGCGGGCGCCGTCACAAAGCTTGTCCGTCCGTCTCCCTCGGGCGGCGACAACAAGCTGATCGAACGCATATTTATGCCCAAATATCCATATGAATATCTGCGGGATGCAGAACGGCTGCGCCTCGGTGATCCTGCGGCCTCTCTGCCTCCGAAACGGGAAAGAATCCTTTCTTTCTACCAAGGAGACTGAATATGATCGAAGCAAGAACGGTATTTTCGGGTGAAGCCGATAAGCGGGCGTATGTCGCGTCGTGTGAGGCCGCGTTTGAGTCGGCGCTTGACGGTGCGGTTCACCGCCTTTTCGCGATCTCTGATTGCCGTATCCTCCTTCTCTCGGGCCCTACCTGCTCGGGGAAGACCACGACTGCAAAAAAGCTGATCTCGGAGTTTTCCGAGCGTGGGAAGCATGTGACGGTCATCTCGATCGACGATTTCTTCTATGACAGAGCCGTGCTGATCGACCGCGCCGCCGGCGGCCAAATCGACTTCGATTCCCCCGAGACCATCGACATGGAGGCGCTCTCGTCGGCGGTCTCGGATATCCTCGGCGGCCGCACCGCGCGCATTCCTCGCTTTGATTTCCGCACGGGGCGCCGTGAAGGGTATGCCGAGGTCGCCTGCGACGAAAATACTGTCTATCTCTTTGAGGGAATCCAGGCCATCTATCCCGAGGTCACGGGGCTCTTTGCCGGGCACCGTACCGCCTCGGTCTGTGCCTTTGCCGAGCGCGGCATCCGTCTTGGGGATGCCTCCCTCGACCGCACCGAGATCCGGCTCCTCCGGCGTCTTGTGCGCGACTATAACTTCCGTGGCGCCTCTCCCGCCTTTACCCTCGCTCTTTGGGAGAGCGTGCGCCACAACGAGGAGAAGCATATTCTCCCCTATATCGCGAGCGTGGATGTACGCATTGATTCGACTCTCGGCTATGAGATCTCAGCGCTGAAGCCCTACCTCCTTCCTCTTTTTGCCACTCTCTCCCGCGATAACCCCTTTTATCGTGAGGGGAAGCGGATCTCCTCTATCCTCAAAAGGATCGACGAGATCTCAAAGACCTATATCCCGGCGACCTCGGTCTATAGGGAATTCTTGGGGTGACGTATGAAAATTTTATTTGACCGCGTGGCCATCCCCGGTACCCTCCCCGGGGAGGAGCGCTTTGTGACCGTGGAGGGACATCGCATTGCCGCCATTGATACGAAACGCCCGCTGGGCTCCTTCGACCGCGTGATCGAAGGACAGGGTAAGCTCCTTACCCCCGGCCTTATCAATGCCCACACCCACGCCGCAATGACGGTTCTCCGGGGCTACGGTGAGGATCTTCCGCTTGACCGCTGGCTCACCGAGCGCATCTTCCCGGCCGAGGACCGTCTGACCGAGCGCGCCGTGTATCTCGGCACCAAGCTTTCGGTCGCCGAGATGCTGGCAAACGGCGTGACCTCCTTCTCGGATATGTATTTCTTCTGTGATGCCACCGCCCGTGCCGTGGCCGAGAGTGGGATCAAGGCCAACCTGTCGCGGAGCGTCGTTTCCTTTGATGATGGCGCGGATTACCGCCGTGACCCCCGTGTTCTCGAGTCGCTTGCGCTTTTTGATGCATGGAACGGCGCTGAGAACGGGCGGATCCTCGTGGATCTCTCGCTTCACGCCGAGTACACCAATGTAGCCCCGTGTGTTCGTACCGTGGCCGAGGAGGCCGGGCGCCGCGGGACGCGTGTGCAGATCCACCTCTCGGAAACACGGAAGGAGCATCGTGAGTGCCTTGGTCGTCACGGCGTGACCCCGACCCGCTTCTTCTACGATAACGGACTCTTTGATGTCCCCGTAATTGCTGCCCACTGTGTCTTCCTTGAGGCCGAGGATCGGGCGATCCTCGGCGCGCATGGCGCGACCGCTGTCCATAACCCCGTCAGCAACCTGAAGCTCGGGAGTGGGATCATGCCGCTCCGCACCGTGCTTCGCTCGGGCATCAACGTTGCCCTCGGGACCGATGGCGCCGCCTCGAACAACCGCCTCGACCTTCTCCGCGAGATGCAGACCGCGCTTCTGCTTTCCAAGGGCACGACCCGCCGCCCCGACGGCGTGAAGGCGGCCGATGCCCTCCTTTTGGCCACCGAGGCAGGCGCACGCGCCCAAGGGCGCACCGACGTCGGGCGGCTCGCAGTCGGCTACCGCGCCGATCTTGCCCTCTTTGATCTTACGGGGCTCCATCATCAGCCGGTCATTGACCCTGTTACCTCGCTCGCCTATTCCGCCTCCTCGCGCGACGTTGCCTTAACGATGGTGGATGGCAGAATCTTATATGAAAACGGCGAATTTACAACGCTGGATGTGGAAAAACTGAAATCGGAGTTCCTCGACATGAGGGCCCATTATTTCGATTGACCGCGGAGGTGTTGTATGGAGAAAGCTGGTTCGGCAAGCAAAGAGGGAGGACGGTCCCTCGTCCTTGGGGTATTGCTCCTTTCGGTAGCCAACCTTCTTGTTAAGGTCTTCGGCTTTCTCTACAAGGTGCCACTCAACCGCGTCCTCGGTGATGAGATGGCCAATGTCAATGCGGCGTATGCCGTCTACACTCTGCTTTACATGATCTCGACAGCAGGGATTCCCGTCGCCGTCTCGGTGCTCATCTCCGAGGCGCGCGCCAAGGGGAACGGGAGTATTCCGCTGATCTTCCGTGTGTCGCTTCTCACTCTCGCCTCGATCGGTGCCGTAGGAACGGCGGCACTCCTTGCTCTCGCCGGTCCGATCTCACGCGCCAATTCGGGAGGGGATTCCTACCTCTGCCTCTTGGGGATCGCTCCGGCTCTTTTTTTCGTTTGCCTCTCAAGCGTGCTTCGCGGCTATTTTCAGGGCTTCGGTAATCTCCGTCCGAGCGCCGTCTCCGGAGTCATCGAGGCCTTTGGGAAAATGGCGCTCGGTCTGCTTTTTGTACGCCTTGTGCTTACTGCCCCGTATGGAGATACCCACCTCGCCGCCGGTTATTCGGTCTTCGGAATCACCGTGGGCATTGCCCTCGGCACTCTCTACCTTTTCATAGAATACGCCATCGCGCGCCGCCGTTACCCTTCCCCCTCTCCGTCAGCAGAAGAGGAGAGAGGCGGGGGCGCGATCCTTTGGCGTCTGATCACGGTGGCGGTGCCCATCGCCCTCGGCTCGGCTGTTATGAGCCTTTCCTCTTTGGTCGACTCTCAGCTGATGCGCCCTCTTCTTGCTGCCCATTACGGTGATGCGGAGCTTGCCAAGGCGGTCTTCTCCGACTATTCAACGGGGGCGGTCACGCTGTTTAATATGCCTGCCATTCTGATCTATCCGATCACTGCCGCCATCGTTCCCTATATCACTGCCGCGCGCACAGAGGGCCGTACTCCCGAGGCGACCGCTGCCGCAGGCTCAGCGCTCCGTACGGCCGCACTCCTCTCGCTCCCTGCCTCCTTTGGGCTTTCGGCGCTTGCAAGCCCCATTCTTTCCTTAGTTTTTGTTGGAGATGCCGATATGGCCCTGCACGCGGGTGCTCCCCTCTCGATTCTCGCCCTTTCGGTCTTTCCCCTTGCAATGCTGGCCGTCACCAATGCCGTCCTCCAGGCCTATGGGCGAAGCGGGCGCCCCGTCCTTTCAATGCTTGGTGGGGTCCTTGTCAAGGTCCTCTCGCTGTACCTTCTGACAGGCTCGCTCGGGGCGCTTGCTGCTCCTCTCGGCACGCTTCTGTTTTATCTGACCGCTCTCCTTCTCAACGCATGTTTTATATGGAAGGATACTCCTCTGCGCTTTGAGCTTTTCTCGCTCTTTGCCGCACCGTGTGCCTCGGGGGCGCTTTCGGCGATCACCGCCTTCTTCGTCCATCTGACCGCTACCGTCCTCCCCGATGCCCTTGCGCTTCTTTTGGCTATTGGCTCGGCCGTAGCCGTCTATTGTCTTGCCGTCCTTCTACTCGGCGGCATTCGCCCCGAGGACTTTCTTCTGCTCCCCAAGGGCGACCGACTGCTTCGGCTCCTACAAAAATATAAGCTCATAAGAAAAAGGGAATAAGTATGAATAAAGACGTTCAAGATATCCAAAAATGCAAAGAAAACGATGCATATTCCGGCCTTCTCGCGATCGTCCGTCGCCTGCGGGGCGAGGGCGGTTGCCCCTGGGACCGCGCCCAAACGCACACCACGCTTTCGCGTTTTCTTCTCGAGGAGACCTATGAGGTGATCGACGCCATCGAGCGTGGGGATACCGCCAATCTTCGCGAGGAGCTTGGCGACCTTTTGCTTCAGGTTCTCTTTCATGCCGAAATTGAAAGGGAAGCGGGCCACTTTGATATCGGGGATGTCGCCGCAGAGGAAGGCGAGAAGATGATCCGCCGTCATCCCCACGTTTTCGGCACCGCCGGGGCGGAGGAGACTCTTGCCTCGTGGGAGACGAGCAAAAACCTTGAGAAAAAGAGGACTACGCTTGGCGATCGTCTTTCCTCGGTGCCGCGCGCTCTCCCCGCGCTTCTGCGCGCTCAAAAGCTGCTGGAAAAGGGGGGCAGCGAGCTTCCTGCAGAGGTTCTTCCGCCAAGCGATGCCGTTGTCGCCATCCGTGATCTGTCGGGTATCACCGCAGCCGCCGATGTAACGGCCTCTGCCGGTCGTTTTCTTCTCGCAACGGTCGCGGCCTTTGCCTCCCTTGGCGTCGACTGTGAGGCTGCACTTTCTTATACGCTGCAAGGCTTCTTTGGTTCGCCTCCTTCCCCCTCGGCGCCCCCTCCCACAGCGGTAATGTAAGCCTTATTTTGCATTTTGTTGTGAAATTGCATTAAAATAAAGGCGCTAAGGCTCCGTTTTTTGACAAAATGTGTGCACTTTGTATAACTTTTTCTCTTTTTTGGAAAAACTATTGCAAAGTTTAACTAAATGTGGTATACTTATGGCAGAAATGGCATAACGCTATGTATGCTGAAATCCAAATTTTATACAAAGGATGGAAAAAATTATGAACAAGACTCAGCTCGTTGATGTCGTCGCAAAGGCTACGGAAATGAAGAAGAAGGATGCCGAAGTGGCCGTTGAGGCCGTTTTTGATGCTATCATTTCGGCTCTTGCCGACGGTGATAAGGTTCAGATCATCGGCTTCGGTACCTTTGAAGCGAAGGAGCAGGCTGCCCGTGACGGCCGCAATCCCATGACCGGCGAGAAGATCCAGATCGCGGCCTGCAAGCGTCCCGCGTTCTCTGCCAGCCAGGCTCTGAAGGACAAAGTCAACGCCTAAGAATGCGTCTTGACAAATATCTCAAGGTCTCGCGCATCATCAAGCGGCGCACGGTGGCCAATGAGGCCTGTGACGGGTCGCACGTTTCTGTGAACGGGCGGCCTGCCAAAGCGTCTTATGATGTGAAGGAGGGCGATGTCATCGCTGTTACCTTTGGCACTAAGACCCTGAGCGTCCTCGTGACCTCGATCAAGGACAGCACCAAAAAGGTGGATGCCGCCGAGATGTATGAGGTGCTTTCCGAGCAATAAAGAGAACGGCACCCCGTTCTCTTTTTTATCCTATATCAAAAGAGGCCGCGGCCTCTTTTTCTTTTGCCGTCTCATATCCTGTCGCTCCTTCGCATATACTCCCTTTGGAAGCTATCAAATTACATAAAGGAGGTTGCCGCTATGCCGGGTCAAGAATTAAATCCTTCGGTAAAAAAACACTCTCTTTCGCTGAAGAATAGAGAAAAGCTGACACTTGACGGCGTCCGTGAGGTAGTAAGCTTTGATGAGGGGGCCGTTATCCTTGAGACGTTTCTCGGCCTTTTAACGGTCGAGGGCACAGGGCTCCACGTGACAAAGCTTCTCCTTGAGGCCGGCGAGGTGACGGTCGAGGGAGAGGTCTCGCTCCTTGCCTATTCCACGGGTCACGAGAGGAGATCCCGGGGGCTCTTCCGCCGCGCAGGGGGTTAGGATGGAGGTAACGATGTGGGGGCTCCTTCGCCTCCTCCTCCTTTCTCTTGCCCTCGGGGCGGTGCTTGCCGCCTCCACGCTCACCGTGCGCTCGCTTCGTCTTCTATTCTATCCTGGCGTCTCGGAGCTTGGTATCCTTTCCGGGATGCGTTTGCCGCGCATGGCCGAGCCCTACCGCCTTCCAAGGCGGTCGCAGCCAAGGATATGTAGCGGGCTTGCCGACTTTTCTATTGCCGTTTTTTGGGGGCTTTCGCTTTCTGTCTTCTATTTTGCCGAAAACGACGGTATCCCCCGTCTTTTTTCATTGTTGGCCGTCGCTCTCGGCGCTTATCTCCTTCGTCGGATCGCGGGTCGCCCACTTTGGCGCATCCTTATTCTTCTTTGCTCCTGTCTCCGTGCTTTTATCCTTATTGTTTCGGTTGTGTCGCACACCCTCCTCCTTCGTATCGGAAAACACTTCCTCGCTTTCCTCGGAAAGGCGACACATCTTTTGATAAAACGGCTCGAAAGGTTATATACTAAGCATGCATCACGGCGTTATATGAAACGCTCGTCGGCGCGCCTTGGCGGAAGCGCCCTTAGGCGCACCCTATCGTCGGCGCTGGATGCGGAGGGAGGGCAGGATGCCGACCGATGATGACGCTATCAAGCAATATCTTTTCCACGAGGGGAGCGACAGCGAGGCATATCGCTACCTTGGAGCGCACGTAACGCCCCTCCCCTTGGGATACCGCTATACCTTTCGCACCTTCGCCCCGCACGCCGACGGCGTGCGCCTCCTCGGCCTCGGTTCCGACGGGGATGTCGGCCGTGCGCTTCGCCGTGTGACCGAGGGCGGCATCTACGAGCTGGAATTTACCGATGATCGGGACCTTCGCGGCACCCCGTACAAATTCCTCATCGAAAGCAGAGGTCGGCAGTACAGAAAGGGCGATCCCTACGCCTTCGCCTCGCGTGGCGGTGTGGACGGTTCCTCGCTCCTTGTGGGCCCTCCAAGCTACCCTTGGCAGGACGGCGACTATCTGGCGGCGCGTCGCCGCGCGGCCGAAGGTGATCGTGAGTCTCCTATCAGCATCTACGAGGTGCATCTTGGCTCCTTTCTTCGGGATGCGAACGGCCGCTTTTGCAACTACCGTGACCTTGGTGAGCATCTCCTCGCCTACGCCAAATATATGGGCTATACTCACGTCGAGCTCCTTCCGATTGGCGAGCATCCCTTTGACGGCT
>JAZNAD010000043.1:0-15667 GCA_045586345.1 Eubacteriales bacterium | reverse complement strand
ATCATGATCGGCCGTGGCGATATGGGCGTTGAGATCCCCTTTGAGCAGCTGCCCGCCATTCAGAAGCACCTCATCACCAAGTGCCGCCTGCTCGGTAAGCGCGTGATCACGGCGACCGAGATGCTCGAGTCGATGATACATAATCCCCGCCCGACACGTGCCGAGATCTCGGACGTGGCCAACGCCGTCTATGACGGCACGAGTGCCGTGATGCTCTCGGGCGAGACGGCTGCCGGGCGCTATCCCGCCGAGACGGTCGGCGTTATGGCGAAGATCATCGAAAGCACCGAGAAGAGCATCCATTACGCGAAGCGCTTCTATTCCTCCGAGTTCAAGATCAAGAGCCCTGTGGACGCCATCTCCCATGCGACCTGCGCCATGGCGATCGACCTCGGGGCACGGGCGATCGTCGCCTGCTCGCTCTCGGGCATGACGGCGCGCATGGTCTCGCGCTTCCGCTCCCCTGTGGACATCCTCGGGCTGACGGCCGACGAGGGCACCTGGCGTAAGCTCGCCCTCTCGTGGGGCGTGACCCCCGTGCTTTGCGAAAAGCTTCCCTCCACCGAGGTGCTGTTCTACCGCGCGACCCAGCTCGCGAAGGCCACCCTCGGCATGCAGAAGGGCGAGCGCATCGTCATTACGGGCGGCGTGACCGACGGCCGCTCGGGCAATACCAACCTTATCAAGGTCGAAGAAATATAAGAAAAAAAGAGCAAGCACCGCTTGCTCTTTTTTGATTATGATAGGACCCGCCGACCTTAGATCGCTTCGTCGGCGTTCGTGCCCGTCTCCCGTTTCTTGAAGAACAGGAAGTAAGCACCGGCGGCAAGGCCGAGGAGGAGATACGCCGCAACGACGACAAACCACTGGCCGTCACGGATCTTGGAAATAATGCCGCCGATCTCAACGACAAGAATGAGGGCGGGAGTAATGAAGCGCACCATCACGGGGAAGACCTTCTTAAGGAAGCCGAGGGTGGCGCCCTCGTCCTCCATTTCCTGCATCGCGCCGAGGGGCTTCACAAACCAGCCGATGACAAGGCAGGTGAAGAAGGCACAGACCGGCATCAGCACCGTGTTTGTCACCTCGTCAAAGAAGGTGAGCAGATCCATACC
Organism: Eubacteriales bacterium; assembly: GCA_045586345.1. Taxonomy (GTDB): domain Bacteria; phylum Bacillota; class Clostridia; order Oscillospirales; family CAG-272; genus UBA1740. Next base: position 14,552 of record JAZNAD010000043.1, on the reverse strand, counting down.
GAAGATCGAGATGCCCGCCTCCTCGAGGATCCCGACCCTGCCGAGCGAGATGCCGACGGGGATCGAAACAACGAGGCAGACGAGGGTCACGCCGCAGGCGGCGCGGCGGCGATCAACGCGGAAGCTCTGGATGATGAACTGCGTCACCACCTCAACCAGCGAAACGACCGAGGTAAGGGCGGCAATGGCCACCATCGCGAAGAAGAAGAAGGAGACCACCTGGCCGACAGCCCCCATCGAGCCGAAGACCTCGGGCAGAATGCTGAACATAAGGCCGATGCCCTTGGCGTCCTCAAGGAGCGAGGGATCGAAGTGGGCGACAGCGGGGAAGACGGCAAGACCGGCAAGGAGCGCCACGCAGGTATCGAAGATGCAGATCATCGCGGTCGACTTGACGATGTTGATCTCCTTGCCCGTGTACGAGCCGTAGGAGATCATCGTGCCCATGCCGAGCGAGAGCGAGAAGAAGGCCTGTCCCATCGCGGCAAGCACCGAGGAGAAGGTGACCTTCGAGAAATCCGGGTTTAGGTAGAAGTTAAGACCCTTGCCGACCCCCTCGCCAAGGCAGAGCGAGTAGATCGCCACGGCGACGAGGATAAGGAAGAGGATGGGCATCAGCACCTTCGACATCTTCTCGATGCCGTCCTTGACGCCGCCCATAATGATGACGAGCGCCAGAACCGCGAAGATGACGGTAAAGAGGATCACCTCACCGACATTGGTCGAGAAGGAGCTGAGGATCCCCGCATTGCCCGAGAAGGAGTTGAGCGTGTACTTGACGGTGTAGCCGCCAAGGACCGAGTAATAGCAGACGATAAAGGCAGGGATCGCTACGCCGATAAGACCGAACCAACCGATATTCCTGTGTACCTTCTTGTAGGCCGTCACGGGGTTGGCCGTGGCACGGCGGCCGATGTGAAACTCACACAGCATTGTGATGACGCCGATAAGAAGCACACACGCGATATACATCAGAACGAAGGCGGCACCGCCGTTCTCCGCGGTCTTGTAGGGAAAGCCCCAAAGATTGCCGAGACCGACGGCTGAGCCCGCGGCCGACAGCACAAAGCCGATCCCGCTGGCAAAGCCGTTTTTCTTGTTTTCCATAAAGCACCTCAAAAAGAATAAATCCCGTATATTATACCACAGGTCTTGACAATCTTCAAGGGGCAACCTATAATTTATTGTAGAAATATGTAAGGGGGGTGATGGTATGCGCGTTTTGGTGGCAATGAGCGGCGGTGTTGACAGCACTGTGGCGGCGCACCTCGTCATGGCCGCAGGTCACGAGGCCGTCGGCTGCACCCTCCGTCTTTGCGAGGGTGAGGCCGCCGCGGATGCCTCGCGTGCCAAGGCCGCCTGCGAGCATCTCGGCATTCCGCACCTCCTCCTTGACAAGAGAAAGGACTTTTACGAGAGGGTCATGCTCCCCTTCGCTGAGGAGTATGCGCGCGGCCGCACGCCGAACCCCTGTGTCGAATGCAACCGTACGGTAAAGCTCGGCCTTTTCTGCGACTACGCCGACGAGAGCGGCTTTGACGCCGTCGCCACGGGGCATTACGCCCGCATCGTTACTGAGGGCGGCCTCCCGACGCTTCGGACAGCCGCCGACACCGCCAAGGATCAGAGCTATATGCTCTATACCCTGAAGGCCGACCGCCTTTCTCGCCTCCTCCTTCCGCTTGGCGACCTCCTAAAGGGCGAGGTGCGCGAAATTGCCGCCGCCCTCGGCCTCTCCGATACCGCCGGCAAGGAAAGCCAGGACATCTGCTTTGTGCCGGACGGCAACCATGCCGCCGCTGTCGAAGCGATCCTCGGCACCCCCTGCCCTCCCGGCAATTACGTCGATCGTGACGGCACCGTCCTCGGCCGCCACCGCGGCATCATCCACTACACCGTCGGCCAGCACAAGGGTCTCGGCATCGCCCTCGGGCGCGTCCGCTACGTGACGGCCATCAACGCCGCGCGGGGCGAGGTCGCTCTCGGGGACGAGGCCGAACTGTATCGCACTGAGGTGCGCCTTGCGAGGGTGACCTACCTCGGCGAAGCCCCCACCGCCCCCTTCCGTTGCGCCGTCAAGCTCCGCTACCGTGCACGGGATGTCCTCGCCACCGTCATTCCCGAGGGCGACGGCGCACGCCTCGCTCTCGATACTCCCGCCCGTGCCCCCGCACCTGGGCAGAGCGCCGTCTTCTATCACGGAGACTGCGTCCTCGGTGGCGGGATTGTACTGTAAGGTATTATTTACTTCATTTGCTTTTTTGTGTGGAATATAGAAAAAACGCACCCTACGGGGTGCGTTTTTCGTCTTTGACCGTCTCGCCTTGCGGGCGACACACGTCGGAGCCGTGCCCGGCGGCCGCAATAAAGCCTCTCCCACCGGGGGCTGTCGGTCAATCGGTGGGGAAGTCGTCCTCGCGGTGCACCTTTCGGACGCGCACCTTGACGGTATACATCGTTACAATGACGCTCACAAAGGCCGAGGCAATGAGCAGGATCCCGATAAAGACGGTGCGTCTACCGGCCGCCTCGGTCAAAAAGACAGCGACAGCGCCCGCCGAAAGCAGGACGGCGCCGAGGAGGAGAAGGTACCAGTAATCCATTCCGAAGCGCTTGGCGTCGATCGAGGTCTGGATGCGGAGGAGTCCCTCAAAGAGGACGGTGATGGCAATGCAGTCAACAAGGTGGGGCATCACAAGATGGGGGAAGGCAAGCAGGAGCACGCCGAAGAAGACGATGATGCCACCGGCTGCCAGGTCAAATTGATAGGCGATACGGTAGAGGTCGTTCGAGAAATAGCCGAAGATCTTGACAGCGCCGAGGAGGAGGCAGTCGACCCCGATCAGGAAGCGGAGAAGTGTCGCCAGCTCCTCCGACCATACGGCTAAGATGATGCCAAGGATGAGCGACAGCCCTGAGACGACAAGAGAGGCGGTCTTGGCTGCTTTTACGATTCCTTCACCGCGGGTCGGCATACGGCTCATCTCCTTTCGTTGATGCTTTGGGGGCGGGCCCGTCGCTCTCCTCCTTGGCCGCAAAGCGCTCAAGGGCCTGGCGCACGAGCTTGTGGACACTGGTGACGGGGAGGCTTGCTCCCTCCTCAACGGGGAGATCCCCGCGCAGGAAGAGGCAGAGTGCGCCGAAGAGCGACTCGCGCAAAAGAAGCAACACAGTTTTCTTCTGCGTCTCGGTCATGTCAAGTCCCTCGGCGTTTTTTTCGATAAAGGCCGTAAGCGGCCCATCCATCTCGCGGAAGACGTAGCGGCGCACCGCCTCGTGGCCCAGCGACTCGTAAAGCCCGAGGAGGGCGCGGCGGTGGATGGAGGCAAAGTCGCGCGCATCGCGGAGGTCGGCAGGACGTACCTGCCCGAGAAAGACGGCGGCGTGTGCCGCCAGCGCCGACGAGGCGAGGTCCTCAACGATCGCGTAAATGTCCTGATAGTAATAATAGAAGGTGGTACGGTTGACGCCACATTCCTCGACGATATCGCGCACGGTGATCTTCCTGAAGGGCTTTCTCTCGAGAAGCCTTAAAAAGGAATCCATAATAGCTTGTCTTGTAAATGAGGACACGGTATCCTCCCTTCTGCGATGAAGCCTTTTTCTCATTATACGGCCGGCAAGCCCGTTTGTCAAGGAGATACGGGGAAATGGCGGCCTCCCCCGTAAAATGACGTTGTAGAGGGCATGCCCCCGGGTGTCACGGAGCAAGGTGCCACGTGCTGCCCGTCTGTTGCTGCTTCGTTATATCCGGCAAAAGAGGGGAGAGATCGTTTGTTTGCTTTTTGGAGATTGACAAGCCCCTTCGCTGTATGGTATACTATTCTCTGATGAAAATTTTAGAAGGAGTTTCCTATGTTTTTTGAAAAGCTTTCTTCCTTTGATCCCGAGGTCTTTGCGGCATCCGCCCGTGAGCTTGGCCGTCAGCAACAGAATATCGAGCTGATCGCCTCCGAGAACATCGTGTCCGAGGCCGTCCTCCTGGCGGCCGGCGGTGTCCTTACCAATAAGTATGCTGAGGGCTATCCCGGCAAACGCTATTACGGGGGCTGTGTATACGTCGATGAGATCGAGGAGATCGCCCGTCAGCGGGCCTGCGCTCTCTTCGGTGCCGAGCATGCGAACGTTCAGCCACACAGCGGCGCCAATGCTAACCTTGCTGTCTTCTTTGCGCTCCTGAAGCCGGGCGACACGGTGCTCTCCATGAACCTCTCGGAGGGTGGCCACCTCTCCCACGGATCTCCCGTGAACATTTCAGGCTCCTACTTTAATATCGTTCCCTACGGCGTTGATCCCGTCACCCACCGCATCAACTACGAGGAGGTGCTCCGCCTTGCCAAGGAGCATAAGCCAAAGCTGATCCTCGCGGGCGCCAGCGCCTATCCGCGCACGATCGACTTTGCCAGGTTCCGCGAGATCGCCGACGAGGTCGGGGCGTACCTGCTCGTCGATATGGCGCACATCGCCGGTCTTGTGGCCGCAGGGGTCCATCCCTCGCCCGTCCCGTATGCCGACATCGTGACCACCACCACCCACAAGACCCTGCGCGGCCCACGCGGCGGTCTGATCCTCTGCCGCGAGGAATACGCCAAGGCCATCGACAAGGCGATCTTCCCCGGCACACAGGGCGGCCCCCTCATGCACATCATCTCGGCCAAGGCTGTGGCCCTCGGCGAAGCAATGACCGACGGGTTTAAGGCCTACGGCCGCCGCGTGGTCGAGAACGCCGCTGTTCTCGCCGACGAGCTGGTGGCGCGCGGCTTCTCGCTCGTCTCGGGCGGTACCGATAACCACCTGATGCTCCTCGACCTGCGCGATACCGAGCTGACCGGCAAGGAGCTCGAGGCGCGGCTTGACGGGGTGCATATCACCGCCAACAAGAACACCGTCCCCGGAGAGCCCCGCAGCCCCTTCGTCACGAGCGGCGTTCGCATCGGCACTCCCGCTGTCACGACGCGCGGCTTCGGCACCGACGAGATGAAGAAGATCGCCTCCTTCATCGAGCGTGCCGCCTTTGGCACTGACGCCGACCGTCGCACCGTCTCGGACGAGGTCCTCGCGCTCTGCGCAAGGTTCCCGATCTACAAGGATTGACGAAGGAATAACGGCCTCCCCATTTACAAAGATCCCCCCGCTGTACGGGGGGATCTTTGTGGTTTCAGCGCGTTTTTCCTGCCATCAGTCAACAAAGCGGCAGATGGGCGTCTCGTTTTTGATGCGGCAGAGTGCCGTGATCAGCGAGACGACCTCCTCTCTTTTGATGGGATACTCACCGCCCTCGCGTAGGCAAGCGTACATATGATCCCAAAGCGCGCGAGGGTTGTCCTTGAGCTCGTGCTCCTCCTCGATCCACTTAAGATCGACGGCCGTCGTGAAGGTGCCCGTCGCATCGAAGCTGTCGCCGGGCGTGCCGGGATCCGAGATAACGGGGGGCAGCACCTGGTCGGGATTGATGTACTTCAGCTTGATCTTCTTGCCGTCCGAGAGGAGCGCACCGCGCGTGCCGAAGACCTGATACTTGCGGTCGTCGTAGAGTGCGGAGGCGCCGCTGATGCAAACGTTGACCTTCCTGCCGTTCTCGCCGATGAAATGCGCGGAGAAGTGGTCCTCGCAGTCGCCGCCGGCGGCCGCTTGTACGCAGTGGCTGTACTGCCGGGCAACGGGCGCGTCAAGAAGGCGGAGCGCGTGATCAACGATGTGTGGACCCCAGTTGAAGAGCTGACCGCCGCCGAACTCCGAGATGGTTTGCCAGTCGTCGCGGCGCTGGTAGCTTCTCTGCGAGAGTGAGATCTCAAAGACCTTCCCGAGCTTACCCGAGTCGATGACCCCGCGGATCGCTTGGAACACACCCTCAAAGCGGCGGTTCTGCTGAGGGAAGAACCGCGGCGAGCCCACGCGTTCGGCACGGTCAAAGAGATCGGCGATCTCGCTTTCATCGAGGGTGATCGGCTTTTCGACGAATACGCTCTTACCGGCCTCGAGCGCCATCACGGCGTGACGGTAGTGATCCGAGGAGCGCGTAGCAACCACAACGAGCTCGACCTCCCCGTCACGGACGAGGTCCTCAGCCCTTTCGTAGGTACGACAGCCCGTGGCGCTCGCCACCTTCGTGCGGCGCTCCTCGATGAGGTCGCAGGCGGCCACGATCCTGAATTTGTCCGATTTTTCGCCTGTGAGCGCCTTGACGTGCATGCCGTTCCCGGCTCTGCCAAGGCCGATAATGCCAACCCTTACGCGATGGTCCTCCATAACCGCCATATCCGCAGCTCCTTTTCGGGCGTATGCCCTTGTTTATTTATTTAAGCACGCATCCATTGCCTTGAAGCGCTCGTAGCATGCGGTATAATCGGTACCCGACGGTGTAAACACATGCCCGAGCGTGATCCTCTTACACGCCGCCCCGACCGACGGGAAGGTCCCGACTCCCACCCCCGCAAGGATGGCGGCACCGAGGCATGCCGTCTCGCCGTTTTTGAGTGTTGCGAGGCGCTTTTTTGTGATGTCGGCCTTCATCTGGCACCAGAAGGGACTGGAGGCACCCCCGCCCATCGCGCGGATCTCAGTGGCCTCAAGACCGAGGTACTCGAGGTTGGCGCGCAGGGTGCAGGCAATCGACTCCATCACGCTCCGCACGAAGTGCCCTCTCCCGTGCTCGGTGGTGAGCCCCGTGAAGCTGCCGCGCGCGTCGGGATTGTACCGCGGCATCGTCGATCCGCAGAGGTACGGGAGGAAGGTCACTCCCGCGCTCCCGGGAGGCACCGACGCGGCCAAATCGTCGAGCTCGCGGAAGGACTGCCCCTCGCACAGCGCATTCTTGAACCACTTGAGTGCCATCCCCGCTGTCGGCGACCAGGAGAGCAGGCAGTAGCTACCGTCCCAATTGTAGTGGCAGGGCACGATGCTCGCAGGATCGAAGGGCGGAATTTTGTCGCTCGGCGTGAAGATGACCATCGTGGTGCCGGTCATGACGCTCACGATCCCCGGCTCGACAACACCCGCACCGATCGCCCCCGCAACCTGATCCATCGCCCCCGTGACAATGTCGATGCCGTCGTATCGGCCGAGGGGCACGCCGCTATCCAGGAGGGCAGGGAGCATCCTTCGCGAAACGCCGATGAAGTCAAGCATTTCGCCCCACCAGTCGCCCGTCTTAATGTCAAAATAGATGGTGGAGGACTGGAGTGTCTTCTCGGTCGCGAAGCGCCCCGTCAGCTTATAAAGAATGTAGTCCTCGAGCAGAAAGATCCTCTTGGTCCTTGCCCATACCTCGGGCTCATTCCGCTTGATCCACAAAAGCTTGCAGGCAGGCCAGGTCGCTGTCACCTCAGGCTGTCCCGTGACCTCGTATACACGCTGCTTGCCGAAGTGCGCTTCGATCATCGCGGCCTCCTCGGTCGCGCGGTTGTCAAGCCACACGATCGCCGGGCGGACGGGCTTGCCCTCCTCATCCGTGAGGATCAGCGTCTCGCACTGCGTATCGATCGCCAGAGCATCGACCCCGATCTCGGCTCTCGCAGCCGCGATCTCCTCCCTGACGATATGCCAGTAGTCCTCGGCGGGAAATTCCACGCGGTCGCCGAAGCTTGTCAGCGTATAATCACGCATCGAGCGCCGACATTCGGTCAGTGTCTCGTCGAACACCGCGGTCTTCACCGAGGTGGTACCCATATCAATTCCCATAAGATGCATAAGTGTTCCTCTTTCGCGCGGCCGCCCGGCCGCCTATTTAAAGCCGTTAGACACGCAAAGCGAGCATGCGTCCCCCACGGTGAGAGGGTATATAGCGCTCACCCCATGACGGGGCTGCGGTCATCCTTCTACAATTAAATTATATCTGCCCACCTCCCCTATGTCAACCTATTTCGGGTGAAAAGTGCCGTCGTGTCTGCGCTTTGATCTATGACTTGCTTTTTCCCTCGGAATGCGCTATACTATGGGGTCGAGCCCGATATTCTTCAGAGGGGACGCCTCCTATGAAGGATCTCGACACTCGCGGTGAATGTAAGCACGGGCTTAAATGCCCCCTCACCGCCGCGGTAGACGGTTTATGCAAGGCACCCTTCGCCTGGGCATAACGACATCCCCCTTAGGAGGTTTCATGGGTCTTTGGACGTATCAACACGCAGTTACGGTATTCCCGGCCCTTGCACTTATGCTGGCCGCGTCTCTCCTTATGCCGCGATGGCTGCTAAGGAAGCCGTATGAGGTAAGGATGATCCCAATCAAGATCATCGCGGTCACCGTGGTCCTCATCGAGATAGGGAAGCAGTGCTATTCGCTCTCGGTCGGATATGACTTATATCACATTCCCCTTCATTTTTGCTCGATCTTTTTGTACCTTCTGCCTCTTGCGGCATTTTACCGCGGCAGGGGGGAGGAGGGTGTGCGCTCCGCTACCTGTGCGGCAATGACGGTGCTTTTTTTCGGGATGCTGACGATGCCCGCCGTGATATACTCCGAAGCCAGGCTCGACGGCTTCTTTACCGAGTACCTTGACTTTCACACCGTGTTTTTCCACAACATTGTCATTTTTGCCCTCTTTCTGATGCTTGCATTGGATCTGCACACGCCGAGCGGCAGTCGGCGCGAGGCCTTGTTTGTTACGGGATTCGGCACGGTGTTCGTCGCAATCTCGGCCACAATGTCGTACGTTCTGCAAACGAACTATTCCAATTTCCTTTCCAGCACAGTAGGATTTATTGCTACGCTTGTTGAGGAGATGAAGCTCGCGGTGGGGGAGCTGCCGATCACCGTACTTTACATCACCCTGCTTGCCGCCCTTGATATCCTTCTTCTCCTCCTTGCCAATTACCTCTTTATGCTGGCCTGCCGGTGCAAATCGGGAGCAGGTCAACAGCATTTCAATGCATTACACCGGTAGCGCGGAGCGCAACATCGCCTTGCATCGGCCGAGCGGCGGAGGATGCCGACCGGTGGCTACATGATATTGCGTGTGACCGCGCAGGCACTGTTGAGTCCGAGGACACAATGAAAAAATCCAAGTCTTCCGATTTGGATTTTTTGTTTGGGTAAGGGTCTTGGTCTCGGCGCGACCTCTGAAAAAGGCGAGGGGATTTCGCCTTTTTCTCCGCGCCTCAGTCAGTCGCGGCTCTGGACGCTCTGCGTCCATTCACTACCGCTCCCCTTCAAGTCCTAATATCACAATCGCAAAAACAAAAAAGCAACCGCAAGGGTTGCTTTTTGTTTTGGTGCGGGTGACAGGACTTGAACCTGCACAACCTTGCGGTCATAAGAACCTGAATCTTACGCGTCTGCCAGTTCCGCCACACCCGCATCTCGGATTTCTTCCCACAAGGCACAAACGATTATAGCACACTTTCTTCGGTTTGTCAAATGTTTTTTAAAAAAATTCCGCCTCTCTGCGAAAAAAGAGGCAGAAAGGAGGGGAAACCCGAAAAATCGGGGATTCGCCCTCCGTTGTCTCCTATTGACAAAACAGTGCGCGCGTGTTACAATGGGCGGGTGACAAAAAAATATATCTTAAGGGAAGAAAGAGGCCGACGATGGCGTATACTAAGAGTGAGCTTTCCGAGCTTTTGCATATTATCCTCGACATCGGGGAGCAGATCAGTGCCGCCGGCGGTGAGATCTTCCGCGTGGAGGATACCGTCACGCGTCTCGGTGCGGCGTACGGTGCTTTGCGGACCGACGTTTTTGCCATCACCTCCTCTCTTGAGGTGACGATGGCCTTCCCGGGCGATATTGAGCTGACGCGCACGCGCCGCCTCAGGGAAGGGAAGACCGACTTCCGGCGTCTTGAAGCCCTCAACGCCCTCTCGCGCTGCTGCTGCGCCTCCCCGATGACGGCGGATGTGCTCCGCCGTGCGCTTGCCGACTGTCTCTCCGTGCGCCGCACTCTCCTTCTGTATATCGGGAGCGCGTTGGCCGCGGGCGCCTTTGCCGTCTTCTTCGGCGGGGGCGTGTGGGACGGGCTCGCCGGCGCTCTCTTTGCCCTCCTTATCTGTCTTATGCAGGAAAAGCTCCCCCTCATCTACCCGAATACTGTCCTCGTCTCCTTCTGCGCCGCTATGGCCACGGGGTTTGGGGCCTCGCTCCTCTCTCTTTGGCTTTTCGCTCTGCACCCCGCTATGATCATGATCGGGGATATCATGCTCCTCATCCCCGGGATCGCCCTCACCGTCGCCATCCGTAATATCCTTGTCGGTGATACCATCTCGGGGATACTGAAGCTGACAGAGAGCATCGTTGTGGCGGTTGCCCTTGCTGGCGGCTTTATGATCGCCATGAGAGTTTTCGATATCGGCTATCCGCAGGGAGTCCTTCACAGCCCCGCCGTCCAGCTTCTCTGCGCCGGTATCGGCTCGGTGGGCTTTGCGATGATCTTCCGTCTGCGCCCCACCTTTCTGCCCCTCGCTGCCCTCGGCGGCATCCTCAATTGGGGGATCTATCTTGCCCTCCTTGAGCTTTCGGGCACCGTCTTCTTCTCCTGCCTCTTTGCCGCAGCCGCCGCGGCTGTCTATGCTGAGCTCCTCGCCAAAAGAATGCACGCCCCGGCCACCGTCTTTTTCGTCCCGGCCGTCATCCCCTCGATCCCCGGGAGCAATCTCTACTATACAATGTTCGGCGTCGTGCGCGCCGACTGGGCCTTCGCGGGGAGGAACGCGGTCCTGACGGCCGAGTACGCCTTTGCTATCGCGGCAGGCATCAGTATAGTCTTTGTCGTCTTCGCCGCCATTGCGAAGATACGCCCCCACACAAAAGAGAAAATGTAAAGGAGACCTTTCATGTGCGTGATCGCGGGCTATGCCGGCCATCGCTGTGCTGCCCCCATCCTGATTGACATGATGAAGAAGGTCGAGTATATCGACGGCGGCCTCTCGACCGGCATTGCCACCGTCCATGAGGGCAAGCTCTACACCGCCAAGGTACTCGGCGACGTTGATACCCTCCTTGCGACGACTGACGCCCTCGATTTTCCCGGGACGTGTGGCATCATCCACACCCGTCCCTCGGGCGATTTTCAGTCGCACGCCCACCCCTTCATCAGCGAGGACGGCGACCTCGCCTTCTGTGAAAACGGCACCTATTTCCAGGCGACCGCCCCTGAGTTCGCGGACAAATCCCGCCGCCTGATGGGCGACTACTACCGTCGCGGCGTTACCATAAAGAGCGCCTTTGACGTTCCCGATCACCCCGATTACGCCGTCGGTTACCTGCGCCTTCCGAACGGGAAGGGCTACCATAACGCCGAGGTCTACGCGCAAACGATAGGCGAGGCGGTGAAGGATACCCCCTCGTCCGACCTTGCCGATGCGATCGCGAGGAGCACCTCGGTAATGCTCTCTCGTCTGCCGGCGGAGCTTGTCACCCTCTCGGTGCACGCCCGCCTTCCCGACACCGTGACGGTTGGCCGCGTCACTCGCCCGATGGCGGTCGGCTACGGCGACGGCGAGACCTACCTTTGCACGACACCGATCGGCTTCCCCGAGGAGATCGGGCGCCGTCCCGTCACCTTCCTGCCGACGGTCTCGGTCTCGCAGATCACGCCGAAGGGCCTCCGCATTACCAATTACGGCATCCCCGGTGTCCGCGTCGAGGAGGTCGATGCCCGCATCACCGCCTACCTCCGCCCCCGCATCGAGGCCGTCCTTGCGGGCAAGAAGGATGCCCCCGTCCCCCTCTGTGGGCTGGGCGCCTCTGCGTGGCATAAGGAGATGTGGCATGAGCCGATGACCGACTGCCATATCGTCGCCCCGATGGGACATCTGAAGGCCACCGCCGCCGCCGTCTACGAAACGCTCTGGAGCTTCTTTCGCGAAGGGCGCCTCGGCATGACGGTGGGAAAGGACGACAAGGGCAACCTCGTCACTGAATTCTATCTTGAGGGCGCCGTCTGACCGCCCGGGGAAAAAGACCGCCAAAGGCGGTCTTTTTCTATTGACTTTTCACCCCGGGGGTGCTATACTCGCATTGGAAGAAAACGAAAGGAGCTCACCGCATGACTGCGATCAAAAAAACGGCATCCCACAGCATCAATATGCTGGAAGGGCCGCTCCTCGGTAAGCTCCTTCTCTTTACCCTGCCGATCATCGGCAGTAATGTCCTCCAGTCCTTCTTCAATACCGTCGATATGATCGTCGTCGGGCACTTTGAGGGGGATGTCGCCCTCGGTGCCGTCGGTACCTGCTCGGCGCTCACCTCGCTGATCCTTGCCCTCGTGATGGGGCTCTCGCTCGGCGCCGGCGTCTGCGTCTCGGTCGCTCTCGGCGCACGGCAGGGGCGTGACACCTCGCAGTTCGTCCATACCGGGATGACCACCGCCCTCATTGCCGGCGTTATCGTCGCGGCCATCGGCTTCTTCGGCGCCCCCGTCTTCCTCTCCTGGATGAACATTGAGGGTGAGCTTCTCACGATGGCGGTCAGCTACATGCGCGTCTATTTCCTTGGCGCCCCCGCCATCACGGTCTATAACTTCGGCTTCGCCATGATGCGCTCGAAGGGCGATACCCGTCGCCCCCTCATCTACATCCTGATTGCCGGCATCACCAACGCGGGCTTTAACCTGCTCTTCGTCACCGTCTTCGGCCTCGGCGTCGTCGGCGTTGCGCTCGGTACCCTCATTTCCTTCGCGATCTCGGCCACCCTTGTCGTTATCAGCCTTTGCCGCTACCGTGACGAATGCCGCCTTACCTTCCGCGGCCTTGGAATCTCGTGCCGCCATCTTCTTGAGATCCTGCGTGTCGGTATCCCATCGGGCGTGCGCGGCGCCCTCTTCGGCATCTCCAACACCATGCTCCAGGCCGCCACCAACAGCCTCGGCGATATCGCCACGGCAGGCAACGCCGCCGCCTCGTCGATAGAAAACTTCCTTTATCTGTTTGTCTCGGGCTTCGCCGCTGCCTCCTCGGCCTTCGTCGGTCAGAACTACGGCGCCGGCAACCACAGGCGTATCCGCCGCGTGACCTTCCTCTGCACCCTGCTCTCGATCCTTACGGGCATCCTTGTCGGCTGGTCCTTCATTCTGCTCCGCAAGCCCCTCGTCAGTCTGTACCTCCCTGAGGGGGGAGCCGCCGCCGAGCTGGCCTATCAGCGCATCCTTACCGTCTTTTCCTTCTATCTCTTCGAGGGCTTCTTTGAAACGCTCGGCGGCGCCCTGCAGGGAATCAAGGTGATGATAAAGCCGACGGTCTCCACCATCCTTACCATCTGCGTCTTCCGCCTCACCTGGATCTTCCTTATCTTCCCCCTTCCGGCCTTCCATTCGATCGGCGGCCTCTACCTCTGCTACCCGATCTCCTGGTTTCTGAATACCGTCGTCCATTTGATCTTAGTATGGTATTCCTACCCACGCATTTGCCCCAAGGAGCCGCTTCCCGCCGACTAAAAAAGAGAGACCTCTCGGTCTCTCTTTTTTAGTTAATACTCGTAGTGCATTACCGACGTGACCTTGGCCCCCTCGCGGCTTGTGTAGGTGAGCGTCGTCGAGGTCGGGCGCTCGGTGGTGGCGTCGATCTCAATGGTCATCGAGAGGTTGCTAATGCCGAGCAGGTTCACATCGTACATCATGACCAGCAGGGCGTCGCGCGCCTTGGCCTCGAGGATGATTTTTCCGTCCGCCTCGGTGATCGTGTGGCTTTCCAGGTTAGCCACGTTCAGCGAGAGGGACTTGAGGGTTACGCTTTCGACGGAATTTAGGATCGCGTTATCGATCTCGCCCGAGTCCTCGGTGATGTATCCCTCCTCGTCGATCGTAACGAAGCCGCGATACTCGCCGATCGCCTCACCGGTAGCAAGGGCCTCCTCAAGGGGCAGGAGATAGTCGACGCGGTAGGTGTACTTTTCACCCGACACCGAGGTCTCAAGCTCGAGATCGGCGGTCAGCGTAACGGCAGGGTCGGTATAGACCGCGGTGATGTCGGCCCTCGATGACTTCGGCGTGGCCGCCGTCAGCATCTCGTTGATGTCTATGAGCGTCAGCTCACCGCCCCCGAAGATCGCCGAGAAGAGCCCGCAGGAGGTAAGAGCCGCCGAAAGAAGCAGAACAGAAAGAAGCAGCGCTGTGATACGAAGCTTTTTCATTAGGGTACCTCCTTCTTACAGCCACAGCCCGAAGCGGCGGCGAATGACGAGGATAAGGAGCGCCAAGAGGGTTGCCGAGGAAGAAAGAAGCCCGGCATCCATACGGATCGTATCCTCAACGGTTTTTCCGAAATCCTTGTTGACCTTTGTGACCTTGCCCTCGTATGCGGAAAGGAGCGATGCGAGCTGCGCCTTCTCGGCGGCGATCTCGCTGTCGTCAAGGTAGTTCTCCATGGCCTTCGCCGTAAAGGCGGCCGCCACAAAGTCCTCGGCCGTCGTAGCGCCGGCTGCCCGTGCAACGGCGGCCTTATAATCGGCGGGCAGGGGGAGGGGGAGGGCCTCGGTGGGCGTATCGGTCATGGTGTACTCGCAATCACGGCAGACGTGCCTCGTATATCCGGCAACGCCGATCGAGGGCGGCACCACCGTCGACTTATAATTGTGCGGGAGGGTCTGGATAGCCCGTGTCGTCTTGTGCGAGCAGGCCGAGC
>JAZNAD010000042.1:0-6452 GCA_045586345.1 Eubacteriales bacterium | reverse complement strand
GCCTCTGCTGATTCTCTCCGCAACGGGTCTTGCCTTCAAGAACGGTCTGTACATCTTCATGCTCCGTCAGTTCTTCAAGGGCGTTCCCGATGAGCTGGAGGAATCCGCGTACGTTGACGGTTCGGGCGTGTTCCGTACCTTCTTCTCGATCATTATCCCCCTTTCCGTGCCGATGATGATCACGATCTTCCTCTTTGCCTTCTCCTGGCAGTGGACCGATGAGTTCTATACGACGCTCTTCTTTACCACCGGAAGTGAGTTCACCCTGATGCCGGATATCGTCAAGATCCCTTCGACACTTGAGATCAGCTATGCAGGCCAGAGTCTCTTCTACTCGGCCATTCGTAATACCGCCGGTATTATGATCATTATGCCGCTGGTTATCGTATACCTGTTCTGCCAGAAGTATCTGGTGCAGGGTATCGAGCGTTCCGGTATCGTCGGCTAATTTCTCGCGGGTACAAATTGCGCTCTGCACCCCTTCGGAGGGCAACCGTGGTCGCCGACCGTCTTGGTCGGCTTCCAGCCCCCCGAAGTGGCACAGCGCATCAATTTCTCCTCCGCGAGAAATCGCGGTCCCGGCAAAGAAAAGCACCTCTCGGGGTGCTTTTCTTTATCGATGCGCTCGACGACCGCTATGGTCGCTTTCACCTTGCTTTTTGCGGTGCGCCTTGTCTTGCGAAATTTTCAAACTGCGAGAGGAAGGATCAACAAGCAAAGAAAAGCACCCCTCGGGGTGCTTTTCTTTTTATGAACATTAAGCCTCCCCCTCCGGGTAGCGCAGCGGCGCAAGGGTCTTGAATGAGAGTCCGGGGGACTCTCAGACCCCGAGCGTGACCGAGCCGCAGCGAGACAGGTGGCGGCGTAGCCGACGGAGAGGGTTTAGCTTCCACCGTAGAATAGAAGTGCAAGCAAAAAGAAAAAGCCACCTTGTGGCTTTTTCTTTTTGTCTTAATTTGCAGGGGAGAGCTTAACGATGGTATAGCCGGCGCCCGTCGAGGAGACGGTGATGCCGTCCGCGGCCACTGTCTCCGAGGAAACGGTGAAGGAGGTCGAATTCTCAACGGCAGAGATCGTCATACCGTCCATATAGTCGGGCAGGTCCACCTTGCGCTCGGCGACCGCCTTGGTGGTGTGGAGCGAGAGGTAGATGTCGTCGCCCACCCAGTACCAGTTGATGGCGGTGAAGTCGCTGTCGGTGGCCTCCGAGGGGATACGGTAGGAGATGAAGTCGATGCAATCGCCCTCCTCAAGCGAGCCGCCCGAGATAAGGTGCGGATACATTTTTTTAGAGGTGTGATAGAAGCCGAGGGCGCTTTTAAGAAGGGGAAGGCGCTTTTCGGGGACGGCATAGCCGTAGGTGGGACAGTAGCCGAGGTTCATCGCCTTAGTACCGAGGGTGTCGGTCATCTGGAAGTACGAGGAGACGGGAACATTAGGATTGACAAGATTGGTGTTGTAAATATAGGTTGCACTGCTCGTGTTCTGCTTCGTCGGTACGGCGTAGTTGTTGGTGCCGGGGACATAGATGTACTGATCGAGGGAGGTCAGGGTGCCGGATTGCACACCGCTGATCTTACCCAGTACGGGGATATCCTTTTTGAATTCGTAATCGCTATACACGACGATCGAGCCGTTCTTATGGAAGCGATAGGTATTCTTTACGGTAACGTAGGCCTCCTTGATCGACTCGTCATGGTGGCTTTCGTTGTCGTTTTGGCCGGCGTACTTCATCAGGTGTTCAAGCACTGCAGGCAGGTAGATGATATCGTAGCATTCGTAGAAGTCGACAAACTCAGCCTCGTAGGTGCCGTCGGTCAGGAGATTGACCTCCTTGACGCCGTCCAGGAAGGCGTGGCGCTCAACGTGGTTGACGGCAACGTAGAACTGCATGTCACTCGTGTTGTTGCTGACGGAGGAGGTGAAATCAGCCTTGTTGGTGGCACCCTTGACGTGGGAGAACGAGGTGCCCGCCGTGACCAGCTGTTTGGCATGATATTCCGAAAAGTTACCGTCGTCCATCGAGTCATCGTCGAAGGGGCACAGCCAGATATCGCCGTCAACAATACGGACAAGGCAGAACTGCTGTCCGGCCGAATTCTCCCAGACCGAGCCGATGTCCTTTTCGGTCTTACCGGGATTCGGGATCTTCGCGATGATATTGTAGCCGTGGTTGGCCCCGATATAGGTCGAATTGATGTTGAGGGGCGTGCAGTCGTCGGTCGCCCCCTTCCAAGTGGTGCCCACGCTCATATCGTCATGCGCGAGATTTTCGTTAATGACCCTCATGTAGGAGAGATTAAAAAAGCGGTTTTTCGCCGCGCTCGTGTAGGTGGCGTCGTTGCAGAAATCAAGCCCGTCCAGCCAATCGGTAGCGCGGAAACGGAGATTGGTCCCCTTGATTGTGAAAATCATGCCCTTGCCGAGCATGCCATCGTGCGAAAAGAGACCGCCGGCGGCCTCGACCAGCTTGGCAAGGGGCTCGGCCTCGCTCGAAATCTGTTTGGCAGGGCAGAGGACAGTGAAGGTAGCACTCTCACCCAAGGCCCACTCAAGGTTGCCGTTGTTCTCACGGAGGCGGATCGTAACGTCGCGGAAGGTTTCTCCGAGCAGCTTATTGGCAGTGTTGTAGGCAGCCTTGTCACGGAAGGTGAGCGAGAGAACACCGCTGGCGTCGAGCGCGTAATCTGCAAGAACAGCCGTATTCCCGCCATCGTAGAGCTGCTGTTCGGCGCCGAGGTTATGGCTCTTGCCGTCCGCATACTTAATGCGGAGTTCGCCGGAGGACGAGGAGGCCGAGGCGATTGGGTTGGACGGAGCGAAGGGCGCCGTCGTGGTCACAGTAGTCCCGGGATCCACGGTCGTGGTCACGTCGCTGCCGGTCGTCGTGGTAGTGCCGCCGAAGAGGCCCGAGATCATGTCACATGAGGCCAGCACCGTCACAAAGGCGAGGAGCAGGATCGCTAACAGAAAAAAGCGTGTGGCTTTCATAAAAGGAGTCTCCTTTTAAAAATAATATTGCATAGTAATTATAACACAGCGCCTCTTCAAAAGCAAGGGGGCGTTTCCTACAAAAAACACCCCCGTTTTTTGACGAAACACCTTCAAATGAAAAGCGCGATGCTCAAAAAGAGCATCGCGCCGCAATTGTATTCTTATTTCCCGAAGTATCTGTCAAGAAGACCCTGGAAGGCGCGGCCGTGACGGGCCTCGTCACGCGCCATCTCGTGAACGGTGTCGTGGATAGCGTCGAGGTTGGCCATCTTCGCCAGCTTGGCAAGCTCGAACTTGCCGGCGGTCGCGCCGTTCTCGGCGGCAACGCGCATCTCGAGGTTCTTCTTGGTCGAGTCGGTCACGACCTCGCCGAGGAGCTCGGCGAACTTCGCGGCGTGCTCGGCCTCCTCGTAGGCGGCTTTCTCCCAGTAGAGACCGATCTCGGGGTAGCCCTCGCGGTGGGCGACTCTCGCCATGGCGAGATACATACCGACTTCGCAGCACTCACCCTGGAAGTTGGCGCGAAGCCCCTCAATGATCTCCTCCGAGGCGTCTACCTTGCCAACACCGACGATGTGCTCGGCGGCCCAGGTCATGGCCTCCTCCTTCAGCTCGGTAAACTTTTCAGCCGGCTGCTTGCAAAGGGGGCACTTCTCGGGGGGATTGGGACCCTCGACGATTTCACCGCAAACGCTGCATTTCCACTTTTTCATTGTGTAATTCCTCCGTATGTGTGATGATGGTTTTATGTGATTTTTGTTTTCTGAAAAAAGTATATCACAATTGAGAATAATTGTCAATAAGAAATTCGAAAAATGTTGAAATTTTTTCAAAAATTCAAGGGAACAAGAAAAAGGAAGGCGCTTGCCTTCCTTTTTGGAGCTGGTGGCCGGACTTGAACCGGCGACCTGCTGATTACGAATCAGCTGCTCTACCGACTGAGCCACACCAGCACGACAATTATTATAGCAGAGGGTGTATCCTTTGTCAAGGGAAAAAGAAAAATATAAGTGAAAAATCTTTGGATTCTTGGCATTTCCTTGCCACATCTCTTGACAATAGGGGGAAACTATGGTATTATTTTATAATGGTTTATTAGGTTATTAAGGAAAGGTGTACTCTTATGGATATCAAAGAACTCTTTGCCAAAAAGGCCGAGCTTCTTGGAAAAAATGTCACGCTCTCCGGCTGGGTGAGAAACCACCGCAAGCAGAAGAAGATGGGCTTCCTCGATTTCTTCGATGGAACGGCGTTTGACCTTCTGCAGCTGATCTACGATGCCGAGGGCGGCGATCCCGCGATGCTGTCTGCCCTTGCCGAGCTGAAGATTGGCTCCTGCGCTGAGATCACGGGTACCGTAGTCGAGAACGTCAATAACGGCTCGGTCGAGATCCTCCTTTCCGCCATCCGCGTGCTTGGGGACTGTGCAGAGGATTACCCCCTCCAGCCCAAGCGCCATTCGCTCGAGTTTTTGCGTGAGAACGCGTATCTCCGTCCGCGCACCCGTCTCTTTCAGGCGGTTTTCCGCGTCCGCAGTGTGGCGTCGATGGCGATCCATGAGTACTTCCAGGATCGCGGCTATCTCTACGTCCACACCCCTCTCCTGACGGCCAACGATGCTGAGGGGGCAGGGAATACCTTTACCGTTACCACCTTCGATCCCGCCGAGGGTAAGAAGTGCGACTATGCCGACGATTTCTTCGGCCGCCACGCCTCTCTTGCCGTCACGGGTCAGCTTGAGGCCGAGACCTTTGCGCTCGCCTTCAGTAAGGTGTATACCTTCGGCCCGACCTTCCGTGCCGAGAACTCGAACACGCGTACCCACGCGGCCGAATTCTGGATGATCGAGCCCGAGGTCGCGTTTGTCGATCTTAACGGCCTTATGGACATCGAGGAGGACTTCCTGAAGTCGATCGTTTCAAAGGTGCTTGAAAAGTGCAACTCTGAGCTTGAATTCCTTGAGAAGTACAACAACCTCCCCCTCCGCGAGCGTATGCGCGCCCTCATCGACTCCGAGATCGTCCGCATCTCCTTCCACGATGCCATTACGATCCTCAAGGAGGCCGATGCCGAGGAGAACTTCACCTTCAAGCCCGAGTATGACGAGGACCTTGCGCGCGAGCATGAGAAGTACCTCACCGAGAAGAAGTTCAAATCGCCCGTCTTTGTCTACGACTGGCCGAAGGAATTCAAGGCCTTCTATATGTATCAGAATGATGACGGCAAGACCGTCGCCGCCGTTGACCTTCTCGTTCCGAACGCGGGCGAGCTGATGGGCGGTAGCCAGAGAGAGACCCGCTACGACCGTCTCGCCGGCCGCATGAACGAGCTCGGCATCTCGGGTGACGCCATGTACTGGTACTGCAACCTCCGCAAGTACGGCGGCTACACGCACTCGGGCTTCGGCATGGGCTTTGAGCGCTTCCTGATCTACGTCACGGGGATGGAGAACATCCGTGATGTGATTCCCTATCATAGGACTCCCGGCGCCTGCGATTTCTAATCTCGCGGGTTAAAACGGCGCTCTGTACCCTTTCGGAGCACAACCATGCTCGGCGACCGCCTTTGGTCGCCTTCGCAGTGCCCCGAGAGGGCACATAGCATCCGTTTTACCTCCGCGAGATCCCTCGATCCGACGGCGCTCTGCACCCTTTCGGAGGAAGACCATGCTCGACGACCGCCTTTGGTCGGCTTTTGTAGGGACCGACGTCCCCGGCGGTCCGCCTCTGTGGCACATAGCATCCGTTTTACCACCGCGAGATCCCTCGTGGGCATAAATTCCGCGCTCTGCCGCAGGTGCGAGCAAAAGGCTCCCCCTCCGGGTAGCGAAGCGGCGCGAGGGTCTTGAATGAGAGTCCGGGGGACTCTCAGACCCCGAGCGTGACCGAGCCGCAGCGAGACAGCTGGCGCGGAACGCGACTGAGAGGGGTTCCCCTTAAAAACCTTAAGAAAGGCATAGGTGCGTCATGAACAAATGCACGATACCCGCAGGCTACCGTCCGAGGCTGGATGCGTACGGTACGCAATGCGCGATCTCTCTGATCAAAAAGACCTTCCAGCATGAATTTTCCACGGCGCTGAATCTGAAGCGTGTATCGGCGCCTCTGTTTGTGACGGGGGCTTCGGGTCTTAATGACAACCTGAGCGGCAAGGAACGCCCCGTGATGTTTGATATTCCCGCCATCGGCACCGAGGCCGAGGTGGTTCACTCGCTTGCGAAGTGGAAGCGCCTGGCGCTCAGCCGTTACGGCTTTGCTGTGGGCGAGGGGCTTTATACCGACATGAACGCGATACGCCGCGATGAAAACACCGATGCTATTCACTCTATCTACGTTGACCAGTGGGACTGGGAAAAGGTGATCTCAAAGGAGCAGAGAACACTTGAAACTCTCAAGGCTACCGTGAGAAGCATATATACAACTCTCAAAAACACCGAAAAATATATGGTGAATGAATAC
>JAZNAD010000041.1:0-4433 GCA_045586345.1 Eubacteriales bacterium | reverse complement strand
CCGATGAAGTAGTGCGCCGTCTCACTCAGGTGGGAATACCCGTTATCGTCCGAGAACACCGGCTGACCGCCCTTGAAAAGAATCATATGCACGTGCATACCGCTGCCCGCCTCGCCGCAGATCGGCTTCGGCATAAAGGTGGCGGTCTTATCGTACTTGATGGCCGTGTTGTGGATGATGTACTTGATCATCATCGTGGCGTCCGCCATATGCACGACCTCGCCGAGCTGCGGCTCGATCTCAAACTGCCCGGAGGCAGCCACCTCGGGGTGATGGTAGTTGATCTCGATCCCCGCGTCCTTCATGTGCATGCACATCTCGCTGCGGCACTCGTAGGAAACGTCAAAGGGCTTGGCAATGTGATAATTCTTCTGCTTCGGCACGATAACGCCCTTCCCCTCGACCGCGCTGTTCCAATAGGACTGGCTGGCATCCACCGAGGCGGCAACACAGCTGGGATCCACGCTCCAGCTCACGTTGTCAAAGAGATAGAACTCAAACTCGGGGAGAATATACATAGTATCGGCCACACCACTGTCCTGCATCGCCTTAACGGCGGCCTTGATGATGTTTCTCGGATATTGCGGGAGCGGACGGTTCTCGGGGTTATCAATGATCATAGCGTTACCCGTCATGGAAAGTGTCGGGATCGAGCAGAAGGGATCGATGACCGCCGTATCGGGGTCGGGAATGAACACCATATCGCTCTTTTCCACCACGGCGTAGCCGTAGTTGGACGCATCAAAGCCGATACCGCTCGCCATCGTCTCCTCGGAGAAATTCTCGGCAGGGATCGTCACGTGCCGATACTGCCCGTTGATATCCACCATCTTGAAGTCCACCATCTTAATGCCATGCTCTTCAATTATGGCGAGAATGTCTTTTACGCTTTTTGCCATTGTATTGCTCCTTAACTTTTGAATTGTTATTTTCTGCTAATATTAGTATACCGCTTTCCAAGGAGGATGTCAATAGGCAACCGTCCGGCAAAGGAAAAAGCCAACTTACGGTGGCCTTTTCTTTACCGGGGAATTTCGCTTTGCGAATATCTTTGCTCGCGCCGACCGTGAGCAAGCTCCCGTCGGGCCGAGGGGAATCGGTCTCACCGCGGCCTCAGAAAAGCCGAGTGGATTTCGGCTTTTCTCCGCGGCTCAGTCAGTCGCGGCTCTGAACGCTCTGCGTTAATTCACTACCGCTCCCCTTCGATTCCCCTCGGGTCCACATACTATCAAAAAGCAAAAAACCACCTATATGGTGGTTTTTTGCTTTTTGGTGGACCCGAGGGGAATCGAACCCCTGTCCGAAAACCTCTTGACACAACTTTCTTCGCGGACAGTCGGTTATTTGAATTCCCTCCCCTAAGCGTCAGCCGACAGACTCCCAAGGGAGGTAGCCCTTTGATGCATGACCGGCTCAAGGGCGAAAGGCCGATGCACGTTTACCACTGATTTGACGCCCCGGACAGGTCGTGGTCCTCCTGCCAAGGACGGGCGGCTAAAGAGCCGCGGCACTGCAATTAAGCAGCCAGAGCAACAGTTCTGTTGTCGTTTATTGTTTAAAGGTTGAGCAGTTTTACGGGATTACTCAGCCCGCCGCGCTTATCATGCCTCAAAATCCCCGTCGAAACCATTACGGGCCCATGAAAACAACAACCGCTACTCCCTGACCTTCTCCTTCATTGCGCGCTCCATCTCGCGCTTGGCATCACGCCCCGCAATGTCCTCGCGCTTGTCGTAGTTGTGCTTACCCTTGCACAACCCGATCTCCATCTTCACGTGCGAGCCCGAGAAATAAAGCGACAGCGGAATGAGCGTATATCCGTCGCGCGACACAAGCCCGAAAAGCTTCAAAATCTCACGCTTATGCATCAGGAGCTTCTTGTCACGGAGCGGATCACGATTAAAGATATTCCCCTTCTCGTAAGGAGAAATGTGCACACCGCACGCGAAGATCTCGCCGTCCTTGACGGTGCAGTACGAATCCTTGAGATTCACCGTTCCCGCCCTGAGCGACTTGACCTCGGTACCGAAAAGAGAGATTCCCGCCTCGTAGGTCTCGATCACGAAATAATCGTGTCGCGCCTTGCGGTTGTAGGCGATCTCCTTACCTTTTTGTCCTTTTTCCGCCATCGGGGGCTCCTCCTTTCTGAGTGTTGCCCATACAGTATATCATACCGCCGCCCGTTTTTCAAGTAGAAAAATGGCGATTTTGCCGGAATGGCAAAATCGCCGCCCTCTTATTCCTGAAGATAGATATGCCCGATCTCTGCAATATACAGCGTGTGAAACCCGCCCTTTTCGTAAAAGGCATGCAGCCCGCCCTCAAGGAGCTCCTCGCGTCTCATTGCGTGGGCATAGCACTTCCTCGCCGTGATAACAAGGCTTGCCTCGGCATAGCCGGGCCCCCCGTCCGTCATGCGGATCGGTGTGATCCCCACCGCCTGGCACTTATCCCCGTCACGCCCCGAATGTGTGCCACAGTAGGAGAGCACCTCCGCCATCTCGTGCGGGAAGGCCGAAAGCGACACGCGCCGTCCCTCCTCGGCAAAGCCGAAGGTATACCGCTCTGGACGGATTCCGTAAAAGACTACCGGCTTCCCCCAAAAAACACCGATGCCGCCCCAGCCGACCGTCATCGCATTCCTGCATCCTGACGCATCCTCGGCCGTAAGCAACAGCCTATCCTTTAAAAACAGCCGCGGCACCGCCACCGCATAGTCCTCTGCCAAGATCTCACAAAATGCCATAGCTCCTCACTTTCCACGGCTGCCGAACACCCCCTCAAGAAGCTCGAGTGTCTTGAATTTCAAGCGATATCCACCCTCGCTCCCCGTGATGACCTTATATTCCTCGGGCGAAAGCCCGACGGCAAGTGCATCATCCTCCGGGGCATCCTCGGTCGCCATATCGAGGCAAAGCGGCGGAAACAGCACGCACCACCAATTCGCTCCCTCCCCCTCACCGATCACCACACGGAGTGAGCGATAGCTCCCTGCCGGGAAAACGTACTCACCGTAATCTCTTGTCGGGTAGTCTTCTTCACCGTAATCTACCCTAACAGTATATGCGTATCCAGCTTCCTTGACAACCTCCGCCGCCGTCGCCTCGATCTCCCGGCAAAGCGAAAGCACACGCTCCTCCGCCGCCCCGATCTCCCCGGCATCTGCCAACCGTCCCGCATACTCCTCAAGGATCGCATCGCGGACCCGGAGCTTCAGCGCCTGATCCTCCTCGCTGTCCGAGGCCGCCAGCACGTGCAAGCGTATGACATCGTCATAAATAGCCTCCTCGCCGCTGGTCGGCAAGGCCGCGACAATAAGTGTGGCAAGGAGCAGCGCCCCTACGTAAATAACAATCCGTTTCATACTCTCTCCTTTCTTCGTGCAGCGATTATGCCCGAAAGCCGCGGCGTTTATACATCAGATAAAGAAAAGAGGTGCAGATGCACCTCTTTTCTTTATCTGATACCGTACTTCTCGATGATATAATCCATATCCTTATCACCTCTTCCCGAGAGGTTGATAAGGATCGAGCCGTGGCTCATCGTCTTCGCCAGCTTCATAGCGTACGCCACCGCGTGCGAGCTCTCGATTGCGGGAATGATCCCCTCAAGGCGCGAGAGCTTGAAGAAGGCATCCACCGTCTCCTCGTCGTCCACCACGTCGTACTTCACGCGGCCAAGATCGTGCAAAAAGGCGTGCTCGGGGCCCGAGGACGGGTAATCGAGACCGCTCGCCACCGAATACACAGGGGCAGGCTCGCCATCGTCATCCTTCAGCATAATGCTGTTGAAGCCGTGCATAATGCCCTCGGTGCCGTACTTCAGGCTCGCGGCGTGATCGCCGAGCGCAGGCCCTCTGCCGAGAGGCTCAACACCGTAGATGTCCACAGGATCGTTCAAAAAGCCCGAGAAAATGCCCATCGCATTCGAGCCGCCGCCAACGCAGGCGACAACGGCATCCGGGAGCTCGCCCGTCATACCGACAAACTGCTCCCTCGCTTCGATACCGACAACGCTCTGGAAATCGCGCACCATCATCGGGAAGGGGTGCGGCCCAAGGACCGAGCCGATGCAGTAGATCGCATCCTTATACTCTCTTGCGTACGCATCAAATGCCGCATCGACAGCCTCTTTCAGCGTTTGCAGGCCGTGGGTGACCTCCACGACGTTCGCACCGAGGATCTTCATACGCGCAACGTTCGGCGCCTGCTTTTTGATGTCCACGCTGCCCATGTGGATGTCACACTCCAGGCCAAAGTACGCAGCGGCGGTAGCCATAGCGACGCCATGCTGGCCAGCGCCGGTCTCCGCGATGACCTTTTTCTTACCCATATACTTCGCGAGTAGCACCTCACCCATGCAGTGATTGAGTTTGTGCGCACCGGTGTGGTTGAGATCCTCGCGCTTGGCGTAGAGCTGGACATTTCCGAGCT
>JAZNAD010000040.1:0-6529 GCA_045586345.1 Eubacteriales bacterium | reverse complement strand
TGCCCAAGGACGAGCCGAAGGCAGTCGCCCCCCCCACCGCTGAGAAGGTGTCCTACCGTGCCTTCGGCGGCTGGCGTGAGGTGACCGAGGAGCTCGGGCGGCGGAACGCCAGCATGGCGGCTCCCCTGAACGGCTCAAGCGCCGCCATCTCGTCCGAGGGGAAGCTCGTCGTGCGTGTCGGGAACGCCTTTTTCCTGACCCTCCTGAACAAGGAGGAGTCGCTCGCCACCATCCGCGCTGTCGCCTCGAGCCTCTCGGGCACGCCCGTTGCCTCGGTCGAGATCCAAAGCGCCGGTGCCAAAAAATCCGATTCCATCCTCGAGGAGCTTGAACGCGCCCTCGCAGAGAACCACTAAAGGAGACATAAAAATGAAAGTCAGAATTCCTCAGGGCGGCGGCATGGCCGATATGCTCAAGCAAGCGCAGAAGATGCAGGCCGATATGCAGGAAAAGCAGGCCGAGCTCGAGGCCGCCGAGTACACCGTCTCGGCAGGCGGCGGTGCCGTCACCGTCCGCATCAACGGGAAAAAGGAGATCCTCTCGCTCGATATCGAGCCCGAGATCGTCGATCCCGATGACATCGAGACCCTGACCGATATCCTCGTGGCCGGCGTCAACCAGGCCATCCGCACCGTCGAGGAGACGGCCGCCTCGGAAATGGAGAAGATCACAGGGCAGATGAACCTTCCCGGTATGCCCGGTATGCCGGGTCTCTTCTGATGCAGGAATACGCCGAGCCGCTCCAGCGGCTGATCGAGCAGTTCCGCCGCCTGCCCGGCATCGGTGGGAAGAGTGCCGTCCGCATGGCCTTTTCTGTCCTCTCCTTCTCGGAGGAGGAGGCAGGCGCCTTTGCCGAGGCCATCCTCGATGCCAAGCGGTGCATCCGGAGCTGTCATGTCTGCGGCAATTACTCGACGGGGGATGTGTGCCCGATCTGTGCCGATCCCGAGCGCGACCGTTCGCTTGTCTGCGTCGTCGAGAACGCCCGTGATATCCTGGCCTTTGAGCGCGTGCGCGAGTACCGGGGCCTCTATCATGTCCTCGGCGGCGCCCTCTCTCCCGTCAACGGGATAACGCCCGATGCCCTCCGCATCCGCGACCTCGTTGACCGCGTGGCAAGCGGCGAGATCCGCGAGATCATCGTGGCCACCGACCCCGATGTCGAGGGCGAAGCCACCGCCATGTACCTTGCCCGTGTCCTTTCGCCCTATGCCGTCAAGATCACCCGTCTCGCCTACGGTGTCCCCGTGGGCGGCAATCTCGAATATACCGATGAGGTGACCCTGAACCGCGCCCTCCTCGGGCGGCGCGACCTGTCGTAAGGTATGGGCAGGCGCCTCCTTTCGCTGTGCCTTTTGCTTTCGCTCCTTTTGTCCCTCGCCGCGTGTGGGGAAGAGGAGCCCTCCCCCTTGACCGAGGACGAGATCCGTGTCTCGTTTCTTGACGTCGGGGAAGGGGATTGCACCCTGATCCGCACCGCCGAGGCAACCCTCCTCGTCGATACGGGCGAGGCCGACCCCCTCCTGAATGCCGGGATCGTGGCTACCCTGCGGTCGCTCGGGGTCGAGCGGATCGACTGCCTCGTTCTGACCCATCCGCACAGCGATCACGTCGGCGGTGCCCCTGCCATTCTCGAGGCGTTCCCCGTCGGCGAATGCCTGATGCCGCTGGCCGCCGATGAGAGCGATGCCTTTGCCGCCGCCCTCGATGCCCTCCTCGCAAGCGAGATCCCCACAAGGGAGGCCACGCGCGGTTACAGCAAGGCCTACGGCGATCTTACCGTGGAGGTCCTCTCGCCTGAGCGAGACAGCGGCGCGGCCGATATCAATGACCTTTCCGCCGTCCTCCGCCTTACCTTTGGTAAGGCGACTCTCCTTTTGATGGCCGATGCCGGGAAGAGCACCGAGGAGGCGCTCCTTCGCGACTACCCGGCCGAGGCGCTCTCCGCCTCACTCCTGAAGGTCGGGCACCACGGCGCCGATACCTCCTCGTCCTACGCCTTCCTTTCGGCCGTCTCTCCCACCTATGCCGTCCTCTCGGTCGGTAGCGACAATGCCTACGGCCACCCGGGCGAGGCCACACTCAGGCGCCTCGCCGCCGTCGGCGCCACCGTCTTTCGCACCGACCGCCACGGCGATATCGTCTTCACCGGCACTCGTGACGGCTTCACCCCACCCGAAACAGAATAAAGAGACCCCCTCGCGCAAGCGAGGGGGTAATTTTATACTATCGGCGGAGGAAACAGCCCTTTGAGGTCTTCAACCGTATTTGCTTTTTCCCAAGTTTCCATGCCTTGCTTCCACACCAAGCTATCGGGTAAAAGTTCGCCCGAAGCTACCATTTCCGTTAATTTGGCAATATCAAATGGACCCGTAGGCTTTCCGTCTTTTGCTACATTATATGCAGTAGTGGGAATCGGCGGGGGAGCGGAAACAGTTCCGCTACCCGATATCGCACCGTTCATCACAGAGGCAATATTTTGTCCTACTACACCGCCGACAGCCATACTTGCCATCATAGCCGCAGGATTAAAGCCCATACCGCCGCCTAAATCAACACCGCCTGCATTATTCGCTCCCATTTGCCCGAGAGCTTCGGCGCCGGCAACGCCAACCTCGGCTTGCTTTTCAACCTGATATGCACCGAGGTTTGCACTTTGCGTTTGTTTGTGGGCGGCATATTGCCCCTCTTCTCGTTGAATGCGCAGAGATTCTGCATAATGCTCAATATCTGCCGCAGTTTTTGCGTGAACGGTCGCCGTAGTAACATCCTTTGTAATTGCCACAAGCTCACGATAACCGCTACTCGATTTATCGATCTCAATCGTACCAATATCTACACCCGAAACAATAACACCGAAGGTTTCCTTCAATCTGTTACTGATATCGCACTCAACGGCATCGTTGATCATTGCGGTCTTGGCTTCAATCTGAACCACGGGAATATTGTGCGCCGCAGGCGCGTTCGCAACAGCATCTTTAACGTATCTGCTTACGGCATCGCGGATTTGCTCTCGGAAATTATCCAAGTTAAAGTTATCAAGCCTATGTAATTTGATAAACTCACGATACTCTGCAATCCTGAAGCTTATAGTACCTCTAACCGCAATCGGAACGGCAAAATCGGGATAGCGAGGGTCGCAAACATCAAAATACGGAACGGCGAATTTAACTTGAATGATATTAGCCAAGTTAATGAAATACACTTCCGCTTGGAACGGCGTATCACCACCAACGAATGCCCCCAAAATTCCCGAAAGCACAGGAAGGTTCGCCGTTTTGATTTTTGCATCATACGGACCTACTATATAATCCTGCATTGTGCCGTCCTTTTGCTTGTAAACAAATACGGCAACCTCACCGTCCTTTACGCGCAGAGAAGACCCCCAACGGATAGCATACTCTCTCTTATGCTCGCCGAGCTGTGTTCCGTCGGGATGCCATTTCCATATCAAATAGGACGGCTCATCACAACGGATAATATCAGCGAACAACCCTACTTTTTTATTTTTCTTAAAAAGTCCCATATCTGCTCCCTCATTTACTTTTGGTATTCATTGTAAGAATTAAAGGAATGGCTAATCCCGGGAACATTCCTATTACGAACATCATATAAAATGGCGAATCCGGGTCTTCAGAGGCGGCTCCCCAAAAACCACCAATCAGCATCATAGATAGCGAAATAACTCCCAAAATAATACAGAGTATAAGTTTCCATTTGTCTTTTATGGCTTTTTTCCAAAGATTTTTTCGATGTTCTTTTGATGCTTTGACATAAAGATTATGTATATATTCAAATTCCGCTGTATTGCCAAACGACAACTTAGCCTTGTGATATGTTTGCTCAAGCTTTACTTGCCAAGCATCCGCTTCTCTTTCGCTTGTGCTTAAATTGGACATAGCATAAATAAAAAATTCGTAAATGTCCTCTTTGGTATTAGGGATATAGAAACTTTTAATAAGTTCTATCCTTTTTTCTTCCGAAGCAATATTTTCTAACTTTAAAGAAAATTCTCTAACAGAACCTGCTGCTTTAGCCCCACGCAATTCAAATTTGCATGTCGGGCAAACCGTTTCAAATGCTTTTAGCACCTCGCCGCAATGCGGGCATTTGTGTATTTCACCGGCAAAAACGGTTTTTCTTTCTGTATTAGAAGCATTTTGCGATATAGGAGTTCCACAATTAGCGCAAAACTTTGCGCCATCAGCCACTTGTTGACCGCAGTTAGTACAATAAGCCATCTCGTTTCTCCGCAATAGTCAATGTCATTTTAGGATAGCTGAACACTCAAGGCAGAATGAGACTTTTTCGCCCCATAAACTACATTTCAGACCCCTAAAAATAGGTGTCGGCTGAATATCTGTTTTGCAAATTTGCGTAGCGCGATAAGAAAATGTTATCGTAGCATCTTTGCTATATTTAGGGCATTTTACGATATATTGTTCTTTTGGATTGAGATGATCTGAATTGCGCATAGGTTTTGAAGACATAACCATACCCCCTTTGCTAAAATTTATCGGCTTTAACCGCATCACATATATCGCCAATATTGCAATCTAAATACTCACAGATACGCAGAAGAACAGAAAGGGCGACTTCCTCGTTCCTGCGCATTTTTGTCATAGTACCTGTGGCAATATTCAAGTCTTTTCTAAAGGTGGCTTGCGATATATCCTTCTCAACAAGTAATATCCACAGTTTCTTATAGCTGATTCCCATGTTCTTCTCCTTGTGAGATACTTGCTTTTTATTATATGATATACCGAAAAAGACAACTTGTCAAGATGCTTCCTGAACATTTTGACTAAAAATCGCAAGAAGTTGCGAAATTTTGTGATTTTAATGTTGTTTCTCTTGCTGCTTTCATGTTGCGGCTTGATACCAAAAAGAGCCTTGAATCCTCCCGGATTCAAGGCTCTTTTTGGCCTTTTCGCCCCCAGCCAGCAGAGATGCCGCCAACGCCACACCGAAGGCTGCGCACAGCACAAGCAGGATGCAAGGCCTGTCTCTTTTCTTCGGCCACTCCCCCCCTTTCTCTTGACGCTCTCAGTACAGCTTATACTTTAAGCGCAGATTGTCGGCGATCATCGCAATAAATTCCGAGTTCGTGGGCTTTCCGCGGTTGTTCTGAATGGTATAGCCGAAATAGGAATTCAGGGTGTCGATGTCGCCGCGATCCCATGCCACCTCGATCGCGTGACGGATGGCACGCTCAACGCGCGAGGTCGTGGTCTGATACTTCTTGGCCACCGAGGGATACAGCACCTTCGTCACCGAGTTGATGATCTCATTATCGTTGATCGTCATGATGATCGCGCTCCGTAGATATTGATATCCTTTGATATGCGCCGGAATCCCGATCTGATGGATGATCTTTGTGACCTGGGTCTCAATCTCGTGATCGTCTCGCTCGGCGGCCGTTGCCGTTACGGGCTGGGCTGCACCGCGGCGGCTCGCGATCTCCTCGATCTGGGTGATGAGCGCCTTGCAGTCGTAGGGCTTTAAGATACAGTAGTCAGCCCCTGCCGCCGTTGCCTCAACAAAAATGTTCTGATTCGAGACAAGCGATACGAGAATAAAAATCGGGGAAGTGCCGTTCGGCGCACGCAGACCCTTGGCATTGCGGATAACGCCGATCCCGTCGATCTTTGAAAGCCAGAGATCGACCACCACCACGTCGGGGTGCGTGCGGTCGATCTTGATGAGCGCCTCCTCGCCGTTCGTGGCCTCGTCAATGTGGCGGTAGCCCGCCTTTTGCAGGTTTTCGCGCAGGGCGCGGCGCTGGTCGGCGCTTTCGTCGGCGATCAGTATTTTGCGTGTTACATCCATGTTCTTTTTCTCCTTATTTGGATTTTTTTGGTACATCTTAATATTACCACAATTTTCCACGGAATTCAACACCCAACCGCGTGGAAAAACGACGATTTTTAGACCTTCCATTTGTTAGAAATATACAAAATGTGAAAAAATAGGTAATTTTGGGGGGCGAAAGCCCGATTTTTTCCTCTCTTTGTTTCTTGATTTCTTCCATTGTGTTACCACTTTGTGAATGAAAGCGAAATAACACCGCCGAAAAGCGAAAAATTCGCCTTCCTCTCTTGCAAAGTTTACCGCCCTATGCTATAATGTCATTTGTAGAAGTATTACTTTCTCAAAAAATTATAAGGAGAGAACTTATGACCAACAACAAGTATGTCAATCAGTGGATTGACGAAATGGCCGCAATGACTCAGCCCGATAAGATCGTTTGGATCGACGGTACTGAGGCACAGGCCGAGGCCCTCCGCGCTGAGGCTTGCTCGACGGGTGAGATGATCAAGCTGAATCAGGAGCTCCTCCCGAACTGCTATCTCCATCGCACCGCGATCAATGACGTTGCCCGTGTTGAGGGCAGGACCTACATCTGCACCCCCACCAAGGAGGAGGCCGGTAACATCAACAACTGGATGGATCCTGCCGAGATGTATGCCAAGCTGAAGAAGCTTTACACCGGCTCGATGAAGGGCCGCACCATGTACGTTATCCCTTA
>JAZNAD010000039.1:0-14312 GCA_045586345.1 Eubacteriales bacterium | reverse complement strand
GGCGAGCGAGCCCTGCTTCTCGATCGCATCCAAGGGCGAGAATCGCATTGATATCTACCGCATCCTCGGCGGTATTGCGCTGTTCTTCCTCTCGGTCTGCTCACTCCGTGTCTATTTCTCGGTGCGCAAGGCGCGCCGCCGCCGCAAAAAAGAGCTGCGCCGGATGCAGAAAAAGGCGAAGAAATAAGGAAATAAAAAACGCGACCCTCGCGGGGTCGCGTTTTTTATTTCACCTTACGCCGGGAAGGGATTGCCGAAGAGGAGCGTAAGCAGGGACAGTGCCAGGGGGATGGTGATGACGGCCAGCGTATGCGAGACGAGCGTCATCCCGGCGCCCGTTTTGGGGTCGCCGCCGTACGCCTCGGGGAAGACCACGGTATTGAGCCCGAGCGCGGCGCCCGTTGCAATAAAGGCGTAATAGAGGACCTCGTTCCCGATCGAAAGACCGAAGAGGGCGTTCGCCGCCGTCTTCAGACCGAGGATCACGGTAACGATGACCGTCGGGAGGACGGTCAGGCGCAGGAGCGAGGCGATGTAGATCCGCTCGTCGGTCAGCATGCTCTTCATGGGGTAGGAGGCGATCGTGAAGCCGGCAAGGAGCATAGCAACAGGACCCATGCAGGCGCGGAGCGAGTCAAGTGCGCTGACAAGGAAGGGAGGCAGGAGCCTGCCAAGTCCCGTCAGCCCAAAGAAGATGCCGAGGAACGTCGCGACCATCGGGGGATTGATGAGCTTTTTGAGCGAGCCGCCCTTGCCGCCGGGGATCATACGGCTGATGCCCCAGGTGTAGATGGCCACGCTGATCGGCAGACAGAAGAGCTTGTAGTAGGAGAGGACCACGTCTCCATAGATGCCCTGTATGATGGGGTCGCCCATATAGCCGCTGTTGGCAAAGGCCAGGGCGTACATATACACCCCCCTCTCCTGCGAGCCGCGCTTGGCAAAGGCCAACGACAGGGGAATCGCGATCCCGATCGCCACAAGGACACTGCATGCGGCTAAAACGAGATTCTGCGCGTGCGTACCGACGGTGGCGGGAGTGCAGTTGCGCGACATCGTGATGAAGCTGAGCGCCGGGCAGAAGATCCAGGTCTCCATCTTGGCCATCGTCTTACCGGCGTTATCGGGCAAAAGACGGCCCTTTTTGGCGGTAAAGCCGACGGCAATGCAGAAAAAGAGCGAAAGCATCGGCCAAAGGGTGGCAAAAAAGGCGGTCTTCATGGATTACTCCTTCGGGAGCCACTCCATGAGGCGGAACCAGTTTTCAAGGAGCCCGACCCACTGGTGGATGTGTGGGTCATCCGCGGCCACGCCGCGGCCGTGACCGCCGAAGGGGAAGATGTGCATCTCGCAGGGGATCTTCAGGGCGCGGAGCTTCGTCGCGTAGAGATAACTGTTCGTGACGTTCACAGCACCGTCCTCGGCGGTATGCCAAAGGAAGGCCACGGGGGTCTTTTCGTCGGCAATGAGATCGGGGCTGAAGGCGGCACGCTCCTCGTAGCGGTAGCCGAGGAGCTTCGTGTAGCTCCCCTTGTGCGAAAAGGTCTCGTCCGCTGTGATGACGGGATAACAGAGGATCTGTGCGTTCGGGATGCAATCGCCGTCGTCCAGCGCATCGACACCCTCGCCGTCGATCGGTCCGCGGTAGGTCGAAAGCAGGGCAGCCAGGTGACCGCCGGCCGACGAACCCATAACGGCGATCTTATCGGGGTCGATCCCGAGCGTATCGGCATGCTTGCGGAGGTAGCGCACAGCACGCCGCGCATCGAGCAGGGGATAGGGGAAGAGAGGAACCCCCTCGGTCATCTGACCGCGGGTGACGCGGTAGGAGAGAACAAAGGCCTCCATGCCGAAGGCATTCAGGAATTCGGCATACCCCTCGCCCTCGTGCTTGGCACGGCCGTGATAGCCGCCGCCCGGAAGGATGAGAACGCAGGCCTTCGTGGTCTTGTTTTTTGGGGAATAGTGAGTGAGAACGGGCTCCTCAAGCATCTTGCCGGGGACCTCTCCCTCCCAGAGATGATAAGTATTCATAAAAAGCTCCTTGTGGATTTACTTGTAGTTTCCAATCTTTTCTACACACGCATTATAACACCGGATTGTGCGAGTGTCAATGAGCGCTCGCAATTTTGGGCCACACTTAAAGAAATTTCTCGGCAAACTCCGGGAAGCGCGCGGCAAGATTGAGCTCTGACACCACATAGTCAATGTTGTCAAGATGGCACAGCGTCTCAAGACACCCCTTTCCCACCTTTTGTGAGTCGAGCATTAGAACGTGCCGCCGGGAGGAGGCAAGCATCGCACGGCGGACGCCGTTCTCCGCAATGGCGTTATCGGTGAGACGCCCGTCGGGCGTCAGCGTGCGGACTGAGAAAAAGCAGAGATCGGCGTTGAAGCGGCGGATGAAGTCCTCGGCGTGACTGCCGACGTAGGCGTAGGTATCGGCGGCAAGCTCTCCCCCCGTCACGAAGGTCTTGATCTTTGTCTCGGCCAGAATAAGGGCGGCCTTTGCGCTGTTGGTCACCACCACGATCGAGCTCCCGGAATCAAGAACGCGCAGAAGCGCCAGCGCCGACGACGAGCTGTCCACCATCACGGTGTCGCCCTCGCGGATGAGGGAAAGGCACTTCTTCCCGATGGCGGTCTTCGCGTCCGAATGCTCGCGCTCACGCCACGAGAGGGGCAGGTTCTCTCCGGGCTCTGCGCGATGTGCGGCCCCCCCGTGCGTGCGGATGATCTTCCCGGCCGCGTTCAGCGCCGCAAGGTCGCGCCGTACCGTCGGCTCGCTGACGTACAGCGCGCGGCAAAGCTCGCCGACAGAGGCCTCCTTGTGTGCGTGAAGATAGTCGAGGATCGCCGCCTCGCGTTCCTTATGTGCCATAGGTTCCTCCTATATTTTTTGATCGTTTGATCGGAAAACGTTCATATATTCTTCAATATTTGATCGTACGGTTCAAAAAAAAACGGGCTCATTGACAAATACGATCAAAACGATTATAACATAGGGTAGAAAATAAATCAACTCTATAAGGAGAATTATTATGGCAAAAGTTGTTTTGGACTGGAAGACCGCTGCGGAATTTATCGAGGACGCCTTCGTCGGTGTCGGCGTTCCGCGCGAGGATGCACGCATCTCGACCGATGTTCTGCTGGAGAGCGACCGTCGCGGCATTGAGTCGCACGGCTGCAACCGCTTCAAGCCGATCTACATCGATCGCATCAAGGCCGGCATTCAGAACCCCGTGACCAACTACGAGATCATCAAGGAGACCGAGACCACCGCGGTCGTCGACGGACATGACGGTATGGGTCAGGTCATCGGCTACCGCTCGATGAAGCTGGCGATCGAGAAGGCCAAGAAGTACGGCATGGGTATGGTCGTCGTCCGCAACTCCTGCCATTACGGTATCGCCGGCTACTACGCCACGATGGCAGCCAAGGCCGGTTGCATCGGTATGACCGGTACGAACGCCCGTCCCTCGGTGGCCCCCACCTTCGGCGTTGAGGGTATGTTCGGTACCAACCCCTTCACCGTCGGTATCCCTACCGACGAGGAGTTCGACTTCATCTTCGACTGCGCCACCTCGATCACCCAGAACGGTAAGGTCGAGTACTACGAGCGCATCGGCGAGGATGTCCATCCCGGCACCATCATTGATATCGACGGTAACCCCGTCACCGGCGATGCCGGCGTTGCCCTCAAGAAGATCCGCAACGGCACGGCGGCCCTTACCACCCTCGGCGGTATCGGCGAGGCTCTCGGCGGCTACAAGGGCTACGGCTTCGCCATGATCGTTGAGATCCTTTCGGCTGCCCTTCAGGACGGTATGTACGGTAAGGACCTCGACGGTAAGGATAAGGACGGCAACATCCGCCCCTATGGCCTCGGCCACTTCTTCATCGCGATCGACACCAATCACTTCCTCGGCGAGGACGTCTGCCGCAAGAAGGCCGGCGATATCATCCGCGCCGTCCGCGCCTCCAAGAAGGCTCCCGGTGCCGAGCGCATCTACACCGCCGGTGAGAAGGAATACGAGATCTGGCTCTCGCGCCGTGACAGCGGTGTTCCGATCAACGAGTCGGTGCAGCAGGAAATGATCAACGTAAGAAACGAGCTCGGGCTGACGCAGTACGTCTTCCCGTGGGAAAAGTGAGGCAGTCATGGCAAGAAATTACGCAGAAGAATCGCTGAAAAAGCACTACGAGTGGCGCGGTAAGATCGAGGTCACGCAGAGAGTCGAGGTCAAGGACCGCGAGGATCTGTCGCTCGCCTACACCCCCGGCGTTGCCACCCCCTGCCTCGAGATCCAGAAGGACGAAAGCAAGTCCTACGATCTGACCCGTCGCTGGAATACCGTTGCCGTCATTACCGACGGCACCGCCGTCCTCGGCCTTGGCGATATCGGTCCTGTGGCCGGTATGCCGGTCATGGAGGGCAAGGCTCTCCTTTTCAAGGCCTTCGGTGACGTGGATGCCATTCCGCTTTGCATCAAGTCGAAGGACGTCGATGAGCTGGTCCGTACCATCTACCTGCTGTCGGGCAGCTTTGGCGGCATCAACCTTGAGGATATCTCGGCGCCCCGTTGCTTCGAGGTCGAGCGCCGCCTTCAGGAGATCTGCGATATCCCCGTCTTCCACGATGACCAGCACGGCACCGCCATCGTTCTCGGTGCGGCGCTTATCAACGGCCTCAAGGTCGTTAAGAAGGAGATCGGCGACGTGCGCGTCGTTATTAACGGCGCCGGCAGCGCCGGCATCGCCATCGCCAAGTTCCTGCTCGGTATGGGCGTGCGCCATATGATCCTTTGCGATCGCATCGGTACGCTTGCCGTCGGCAAGGAGGGCATGACCGAGCCGCAGGCTGAGCTTGCCGCCATCACCAACGAGGAGAAGCTGGACGGCACGCTCGCCGACGCTATGAAGGGTGCCGACGTCTTTATCGGTGTCTCTGCCCCCGGTATCGTTTCGCCCGAGATGGTCGCCTCGATGAACAAGGGCGCGATCGTCTTCCCGATGGCCAACCCCGTTCCCGAGATCGCACCCGACCTTGCCCTTGCGGCAGGCGCCGCCGTTGTCGGCACCGGCCGTAGCGACTTCAACAACCAGATCAACAACGTTCTCGCCTTCCCCGGCATCTTCCGCGGTGCGCTTGACGCCCGCGCCAGCGCCATCAACGACGAGATGAAGCGTGCCGCCTCGTACGCCATCGCCTCGCTCGTCTCGGACGAGGAGCTCTCGCCTGAGTATATTATGCCGAAGGCCTTCGATCCCCGTGTCGGTAAGACGGTCGCCGCCGCCGTGCGCGAGGCCGCCGAGAGGACCGGTGTCGCGAGAATCTGACCCTCTCCTTGTAAAAAACGCAAAATGTAAACAAAACCGCCCGATACGGGCGGTTTTATCTTTGCCTTGACACGCAAGAGAAAATATGGTAGAATAAATTGTCGAGAAACGAAAAACACTAAGGAGGTACGGAGAGTGAAAAAAGCAATGAGTATTATAGCAGTTCTTTTGACTCTGCCCCTTCTTATGTGCGGATGCGGAGGGGACGAGATGCCAAACACCGAGTTTTCTATGACAGCAGCGATCACCGCAATCGGTGAGCGCATTGAGGTCGAGGTCATCGAAAGTGAAAACGAGATGGTCGGCCCCTTCTGGGTCATTACCTCGGAGGAGACCGTCTATGCGACTGAGGGGGGCGAAGCGCTTTCGCGCAGCGATCTTGCCGAGGGCGACGTTATCGTCATTTATTACGGTGGCCAGGTGATGATGAGCTATCCACCGCAGATCGTTGCCTCGGTCATCGTAAAAAAATAGTGCTTTGCATGTTGGAATGATAGAGAAAAGGAGCAGACACTTGTCTGCTCCTTTTCTCTATCATTCCTCGAGGAATCAAAATGGCGCTCTTTTGCGGATGCGGATACAACCTTGCTCGGCGCTCTGCAGGCGTCTTCGCCGTTTCCGTTTCCACGGAATAGTACTGATCTTATCTCTGTGTAGCCCCCGCTTCGCTTTTTTAGGTGCTTAAGGAACGATGGGCGTATCCTTGTCCTCGCAGACCTCGTCAAGGCAATACTTGCCACGGGCCACGGGCTCCCGGTCGCGCCACTTCCCGTTTGTGAAGTCGGGGAATTCCTGAGGGGCACCGCCCTCCGCGATGGATTTCTCCGAGAGGGGGGCGATCGCCATCACGGCAATCGTGTCGTAGCCGTCAATGGGGGTATTGACACCGCTCTTGACCGCCTCAACAAAGGCACGGCAAACCAGCCAGTCCATACCGTTGTGGCCGCCGAGATTGCCGCCGACCAACTGGTAGTCAGCCTGCAGGGGATGATCGTAGGTCTTGAACATCTCCTCCTCGTTGAACTCGGCCTCCTTGCCTTTGGCAGTCACACCTTCAAGGTAAAACGTCCTACGCTCCTCGGTATACATCCCCTTGGTGCCGCGAACAGTGAAGTTGCGCGAATAGTAGGGACGGGGCAGCGTCGTGTCGAGGCAGAGGTGGATCGTTTCTCCGTTCTCACAGGTGATCACCGTGGTGATGATATCTCCCTGCTTATAGTCAATGTTGGCAAATTTGTCGTCCTCGCCGTAGATGCGTGCCGCCGCCGTGCGAAGACCGCGGCTCTTGGAGGCGAAGGAGGCGAGCGACACCATGCGATTGCCACGGTTGATCCCGAGTACCTTCATCAGCGGCAAAAGCTCGTGCGAAGGATATTGCTCGCAGTTGCGGTTGATGTAGGAGTCAAGGCGATAGTGATGGTTATCGCGGTACGCCTGGTCAAGGAGGTCTTCCTGGATCAAGTCGTGATGGTAGCCGCCATCACAGTGAACGATCTCGCCGAAAAGGCCCTGCTTCACGGCGCTCAGCACCATCAGCTCGGAGCGACCGTAGCAGCAGTTCTCGAGCATCATCAAAGGAGTTTTCGTGCGCTCGTAGACCTCAAGAAGGCGGTAGCATTCCTCGATGTCAAAGGCGCAGCCGACCTCAATTCCGGTATAAACACCCTTTTCCATAAAGGCCGCAGCCATTTCGGAACGGCCCTCCCAACCCGCCATCAGGAAAACGGCATCCAAGGGCTCGTCAAGGATCTCGCGCCAATCGGTGGTGGTCTTCGGCTCGGGTCTGCCGGCGTTGACGATGGTGTTGCAGCTTTGCTCAAGCCATGGCTCGTAGATATCGCAGATAGCCGCGATCTCCACATCCTTCATTTTGACAATACAGTGCTGAAGCACTGAGCGGCCACGTCGGCCAAGGCCGATATAGCCGATCCTGATCTTTTCCTTCATTGTTTTCCCCTCCTTAAAGTGCAGCGCTTGACAAGCCGCCGCTTATGTGCTATGATGACTATATCACAACCAAAAAGATAATTCAATGTGTTAAAGGACACAAAAAGTATCATTTTGGTCAAGGAGATGCTATGCTGATATCAACAAACCAGGAGTTTTCCGTTGCGGGCATCGGGCATCGGGTGTATGACCAGGTTTTTGGCAGGAATTACGCCTTTGCGGGGGAAACGCACGACTACTGGGAGGGCGTTTATGTCGAGGAGGGCGAGATCGAGGTTGCCGAGCGCGACGAGGTATATCTGATGCGTGAAGGTGATCTTTTGTTTCACGCCCCGATGGAGATCCATAAGATCCGTGCCGTCGGAGGTACCGAGCCGCACGTTCACAACTTCAGCTTCTCCCTTGCAGGGACACCGCCGACAAAGCTTGCGGACGGCATTTTCGCCCTCGGCTCCATGCAGGAGCGGGCGCTGCTCGCCCTTCTTTCCCATATGCGGTCCTGTCTCTCGGCTGAGGGGGGATGTACGGCGGTAGCCGCGAGAGGGATCGGCCGGCGCCTTGAGGTGTTTCTGACCGAGCTTTGTGAGGAGAGCCAAACAAGGGAGAGCGTTTCGATGACCGAGTCTGCCGTTACCTACCGTGCCCTTACGAGGGCGATGGCGCGCTGTGTGCGCGAGAACCTCACGCTCCCTACCATAGCTGCGGAATGCTTCGTCAGCGTCAGCTATGCCAAGGCCTTGTTCGCACGTTACGCGGGCATCACTCCGAAGGCCTATTATAACAATCTGCGCCTTGCCGAGACACAGCGGTTACTGCTTGGCGGTGCCTCGGTAACGGCGGTAGCAGAGGAGATGCACTTTTCTTCTCCCAATAATCTGATCCGCTTCTTCAAAAGGGAAACCGGAATGACGCCCTTACAGTATAAAAAACAAGCCTGAAGCAATAAAAACGCCAAGCGTCTGCTTGGCGTTTTCTCTTTTACGATAGGCTGGGCCTATAATGGCGCCTTCCCGTAGAGCGGACTCTTAAGAAAGGGGCCGACGGTTCCCTCAAAGTAGGCGATCAGCTCGCTTGGCGATTCCTTTCGGCCGCGGCGGAGCCACCAATCGACCGTCTCCACAAAGGAGGCGGCGATATGGTTGATGAGGTACTCTCCGTCGGCTTGCTGCCCCTTGCCGAGATCGGCTACGTGCAGCTGAGACTGTACGAGCTTTTTCAGCCCGTCCTTGAAGTATTGCCGGAAGATCTCGTTGTTCTGCGAGGAGAGAAGCACAAGCGTGTGACGGTCGTTGGTGACCAAGTGATTCAGAAGATGCAAAAAGACCGAGGCTTCGGCGATATCGCAGCCGTTGCCCTCGCCTGTGGCCGTATCGGCAATATGACCGAAAAGCTCCTCACATAGCTCCTTCAGGAGAAAATCCTTCGTCTCAAAGTGTGCGTAAAAGGTGGCACGCCCGACGTTGGCACGCCCGATGATCTCGCCCACGGTGATCGCGTGATACGGCTTCTCGGATAGGAGCGCAATAAAGTTCGTGAAAATGGCCTCGCGTGTCTTTTTTTGCCGTCTATCCATATGTCCTCCGTACAATTTCCGGCAAATGTTCAGTATCATACAAAAGCCGAAAAACATATATTGATTCTTTGAGAGGCTCTGATACAATAGTGTCGAACACATTGTATGGTACCGAATACATTGTACACTTACAAGCCACACCTGTCAATAGGAGATGCTATGAAAAGCGAAAAAAGGATCCTCGTGGCCTTTCTTCTGAATCTTGCCTTTTCTGTCTTTGAGATGGTAGGCGGGATCCTCACGGGGAGCGTCGCGATCGCCTCGGATGCCGTGCACGATATAGGGGACGCTGCCAGCATTGGCGCCTCGTATCTCTTCGAGAGGAAGAGCAAAAAGCAGGCCGACGAGGTCTACACCTACGGCTACGCGCGCTATTCCTTGCTTGGGGGCGTTCTTACAACGTTGATCCTGCTCATCGGCTCGGTGCTGATCATCGTCGGGGCGATTAAAAGGATCATCACGCCTGCCCCGGTCGACTATAACGGGATGATCTGGATCGCTGCTCTTGGTGTCATTATCAACCTTGTCGCGGCCTTCTTCACGCAACGTGGGAGCTCTCTTAATCAGAAGGCGATCAACCTGCATATGCTCGAGGACGTCCTTGGGTGGGCGGTCATCCTTGTTGGTGCGGTCGTCATGCGCTTTACCGACCTCGCCTTTATTGATCCCCTGATGTCGATCGGCGTTTCGACCGTGATCCTTATTACCGCCCTCGGGAATCTGCGCGAGATTTTGGATCTCTTCCTTGAGCGTACGCCGCACGGCATCAGCCTTGGGGAGATCGGCGAGCATATCGTGGCACTTGACGGCGTTTTGGATGTCCACCATATCCACCTCTGGAGCATTGACGGGCAGACCCATTGCGTCACGATGCACGTGGTGGCAGAAGGGGATGCTCACGAGGTCAAGGAGGCGATCCGAGGTGAGCTGCGCCGCTTCGGCATCGGCCATGCCACGCTTGAGCTTGAAAGCCCTGAGGAGCATTGCCATGAGGTGAAATGCCACAGTGAGCTGGTGCCCCCCTATGGACATCACCACCATCACCACCGCCATTGAAAAGGCGTTGTGCCCGAAGGCACAACGCCTTTTCAGTTGATCGTAAGCGGTTTTAGCGGCCTTTCTCCGAGCCTGTCGGGTTGATGATACTGTAACCGATGTTCACAAGGTGGTCGGCCACACGCTCAAGACCGGCGACGGTGGAAGAATAATAGGGGCTGACATCAATGCTGCAGTTTCCCTCGGCAAGGCGCACAAAGTGCGAGGCGGTGAGATCCTTCTTGAGGGCGTCGATCTCGCTCTCAAGCAAGGCGAGAGCAGGGAGGCGCTCCTTGTTCTTGTTCTCAAAGGCATCCTTGGCGAGCGCGAACATTTCAATGACCTTGTGAGCCATATTGCCAATATCGCCATGCGCCTTTTCGGAGAAGGTGATGCTTTTTTCGGCCATCGCTTCGCCGATCTCGTGGAAGTTTTCCGCGTGGTCTCCGATCCGCTCGAGGTCGTTCAGGACGTGGAAATATGCGCCGATGATCTGCTCGTCGCTCTGATCCACATTGGCGGAAAGCTTGATGAGGAAGCGCGTCAGCGCGCTATTGGTATAGTCGATGGTCTCCTCGTTACGGCGGATCGTCTCGGAGTGCTCCAGCGAGGCTGTGCGCATCGCGACGAAGGAATCACGGAGATTCTCCTCGACAAGGCCGAGCATATAGTGTATCTCCTTTTTGACTTGCATAAGGGCGATGGGGGGCGCCGCCAGGAGGCGATCGTCTACGTACCTGAGCGACTGCGTCTCCTCTGACGTCTGCTTGTCCTTGATCACGAGCTGAGAATACTTGACGAGCTGTGTGACGAAGGGGAGAAGCATGAGCGTTGTCGAAACGTTGAAGATCACGTGGAAGGCCGAGACACGCATCTGGAGCGACATCGGGTCATCCCCCGGGAAGATCGAAACGAGGAAATTGACCGCCGGCTCGCGGAAGATCCAGATCAGGGGGGTGAAGAGCGCCGTGCCGATCGCGTTGAAGGTGAAGTGGATGAGCGCCACGCGCTTCGAGTTCGCGTTGGCGCCGACTGCGGCCAAAATCGCCGTCACACAGGTACCGATATTGGCACCGAGAATGATGAAGAGGGCAAGATCGAGGGGGAGCACGCCGGTTCCGACCATGGTGATAACCACACCGGTGGCGGCCGAGGAGCTCTGGATCAGGGCGGTGAAGATCACGCCGACAAGGATCAGGAGCAGGGGGAAGTCGATGGCCTTGAAGATGTCGGTGAAGACGCGCTCGATCAGCGGGCTTCCAAAGGCCTCCTCGCTGCTCATGACCTCAAGACCTACGAAGATGAGACCCAGGCCGCAGCAAAGGCTACCGGCGAGCTTGACCTTCTCCTGCTTGAAGAAGCCCATCATCACACCCACAAAGGCGAGCAGGTACATGACCATATTGAAGTAGTCGTTCTTCAGTGCGACCAGAACGCCCGTGATCGTGGTGCCGATGTTGGAGCCCATGATGATCGGCGTGGCCTGCATCAGGGTCATGACCCCGGCATTGACAAGACCAATGACCATGACCGAGGTGGCCGACGAGCTTTGGATGATGGCGGTTACGCCGGCACCGATGCCGACCCCCGACAGGCGGTTGTTGCTGATCCGCTCGAGCAGGCGCTTCATCCCGCCGCCCGCACTCTTTTCAAGTGCATCGCTCAGGTAGTTCATGCCGACGATAAAGACACCGACACCGGCGAGGAGCCAGATAAGGCTTTGTAATACTTGCAGAATTTCTTCTCCGGAAAACATATATTTTCTTCCTTTCTCATGTATGTCTTTATCAAAAAAGAAAAAAGCCCATTCTCACCCATTATACTCATTGTAC
The DNA here is from genome assembly GCA_045586345.1 of Eubacteriales bacterium. Taxonomy (GTDB): domain Bacteria; phylum Bacillota; class Clostridia; order Oscillospirales; family CAG-272; genus UBA1740. Next base: position 2,585 of record JAZNAD010000039.1, on the reverse strand, counting down.
CAAATTTTTTAAAAGAATGCAAGCGTTATTTGCGCTGAATGCGATATTGCTCCCTTATGTCCGCCTTGTGGCGGAATGATGTTGGGCTAAGGCTCAAATAACGTTGCGCCCTGCAGATATAAAAGAAAAAAGCAGATTGCGAAGGCAATCTGCTTTTTTCTTGGCAGGGGCACAAAGGCTCGAACTCTGGACACGCGGTTTTGGAGACCGCTGCTCTACCAACTGAGCTATACCCCTATAACGCTACTTATTTTAGCATATGCCTTCCCAAAAAGCAAGCCCTTTTCCGAAAAAACTCGTAAAAATTCAAAGAAAAAGAAAGAGCGCCGCCCCGAAAGGGCAGCGCTCAGAGCATTACTGCTCCCCGTTCTCGGCGTTCTTCTTCGCTTCCAGCTTTTCGGAAAGCTTGTTGAAGCCGTAGTTGCACAGCATGGTCGCACCGATGATGAGACCGATGATCAGAAAGGTGCCGAGGAGGCCGAGGCCCATGTATTTCAGGTTTTCAACAAAACCGTAAGGATGCCATTCCATAGTGTTATTCTCCTTTAATTACAGAAAGAATCCGAGGACGAGTGAGCCGGCAATGACCGAGGCGATCTGCCCCGAGACATTGACGCTGATCGAGTGCATCAGGAGGAAGTTCTGGGGATCCTCCGCCTGGCCCATCTTGTGGACGATACGCCCCGACATCGGGAAGGCCGAGATACCGGCGGCACCGATCATCGGGTTGATGGGGTCCTTCTTGAGGAGCTTCAGGATCACGTTGAAGAGCTTGGCAAAGAGAACGCCGCCCGCCGTATCCACGACGAAGGCGATAAGGCCGAGGCCCATGATGATCAGGGTACTGACATCGAGGAACTTGTCGGCACTCATCTGGAAGGCGATGGTGATGCCAAGGAAGAGAGTGACGAGATTGGCAAGCACCTTCTGTGCCGTCTCGGAGAGCGAATCGAGCACGCCGCACTCGCGGATCAGGTTACCGAACATAAGGAAGCCGATGAGCGAGCCCGCCGCCGGCACGAACAGGCAGGTCACGATCGAGATCACGATGGGGAAGAGGATTTTCGTGGTCTTCGACACGCTGGCCGGCTTGTAGGCCATGCGGATCCTGCGCTCTTCTTTGGTGGTCAGGAGCTTGATGACCGGCGGCTGGATGATCGGCACGAGCGCCATATAGGAGTAGGCCGCCACGGCGATCGCGCCGATGTAGCCCTCGTACTGCGTACCGCCGAGCAGGGTGTTTGCCACAACGATCGAGGTCGGGCCGTCGGCCGCACCGATGATCGAGATCGAGGCCGCCACGATGTCCGGGAAGAACATCGCCGCCATGCAGAGCGTAAAGAAGATGCCGAACTGCGCCGCCGCACCGAAGATCATCAGCTTCGGATTGGAGAGCAGAGGACCGAAGTCGATCATCGCGCCAATGCCGATAAAGAGGATGAGCGGGAAGAGCTCATTGGCAATGCCGGCATTGTAGAGAGTCTCGAGCGGCTCCGCAATGCCCGATCCCGGGAAGTTCATCAGGATCGCGCCGAAGCCCATCGGCAGGAGGAGCGTCGGCTCCATCTCTTTTTTGATCGCCAGGAAGATCAGAATACCGCCGATCAGCCACATCACGAGCTGGCCGGGGGATTCGAAGACACCGACGATGGTTTCATACAGAAACTTGAAGGATTCCATGGTGTTGACCTCACATTCATTTTTTCACACCCTACTATCATAGCAGACTTTCCCTCGCCGTCTATGAACAAATTGTAAACAAAGGCGAAAAGCGTACCTATTTATTATCTACGCACGCGCGCGCGAGGCCCTCGGCAGATTTTAGGGAAATTTCTCGAAAAATTCGAAAAACCCCCTTGACAAAGGGAAAAAGTGATGCTATACTACAAAAGCCTCTCATCGGAGGGGCGCATCTCCGCCTCCTTGCAAGAATTTCGAAAAAACTTAAAAAAGTTTAAAAAAGTACTTGACAAAAGGGGAGGATGGGGGTATAATAGAAAAGCTGTCCGGCACAGGAGATGGGTCGGGCGGGCATCGGTCTTTGAAAATTGGACAACAGAATTTCGAGCACTGAAAGGTGCGAAGGAATCCGTTAAGAATAAGAGTTTATTACTACTCAAACAAAAGTAAATTGCCAAGAATTTGGCTCAATGAAAAGGATTTAGCATCCCATGGGATGTTGAGTTATAATTTTTCAGAGAGTTTGATCCTGGCTCAGGATGAACGCTGGCGGCGTGCCTAACACATTCAAGTCGAACGGAGTTACTTTGATTGATCCTTCGGGTGATTTCGATTTAACTTAGTGGCGGACGGGTGAGTAACGCGTGAGCAACCTGCCTTTGACTGGGGAATAACACAGGGAAACTTGTGCTAATACCGCATAACACGATGGGATCGCATGTTTCTGTCGTCAAAGATTTATCGGTCAAAGATGGGCTCGCGTCTGATTAGACTGTTGGTGGGGTAACGGCCTACCAAAGCTGCGATCAGTAGCCGGACTGAGAGGTTGAACGGCCACATTGGAACTGAGATACGGTCCAGACTCCTACGGGAGGCAGCAGTGGGGAATATTGGGCAATGGGCGA
>JAZNAD010000038.1:0-23420 GCA_045586345.1 Eubacteriales bacterium | reverse complement strand
AACTGACCGCGGAACTGCGTCCCGGCGACAAGCGCCGTCAAATCCACAAGATACAGCTCGGCATCCCGCAGGCGGTACGGAACATCACCCGCGGCGATACGCAAAGCAAGCGCCTCGGCGATCGCCGTCTTACCGACGCCGGGCTCACCGATTAGGCAGGGGTTGTTCTTCTGGCGGCGACAAAGGATCTGAATGACGCGGGCAAGCTCGCGTTCGCGCCCCACGATCTTATCAAGGCGTCCCTCGGCCGCCTCTTTCGTCAGATTTTTACAGTAGGTGTTGAGGAGCTTGCGCTTTTCATCGCGCTTCGCTTCCCCGGAGGGAGATCGGCGCTCCCCCTTCCCTTCGGATCCCTTTTTAGGGCTCACGGGAAAACCGAGATGCTGAAAGATCTTCGGCAAATCAATAGCGGGCGCACCGCCGTCCTCGCCGCCGTCCTCCTCGGTAGCCTCGTCTCCATCGGCAGATACGAGCGCATTACGAAGATCCTCCGACATCCTCTCGAGGTCCTCCTCCGAGACGCCGATCTTTTCGAGCATATCGTTGACGGGCTTGATCCCGAGCTCCTTGGCACAGTTAAGGCAAAGGCCCTCGTTGACCGTCCCCTCTTTATCCATACGGGTAATGAACACCACGGCGACCCGCCGATGGCATCTGGCACACATTTGCATTTTCACACTAAACCTTTACAAAAGATCAATGTCCCCCGATAAGATCAGACAGCGGGAGAACGTGGTGGTAGATACGCGCGATCCAGGACGCTTCAATCTCAATGAAGTCAAAGCCCGCGGCAGAATCGAGAAGCGCCACAAGCTGAACGAGGACCCACGAGATGAAGAGCGCTATCACCAGGGCAAGCACAAGGCCGAGAACACGGTTGAGCGTGCCGATCAGCGGGAGCTTCATCACGATCTTGGACAGCGGCTTCGAGAAGAAGCGAAGCAGGATGTACGAAGCAATAAAAAGCGTAATGAAGGCGATGGCCGAGCCAAGAAAGCCGGAGATCGCACCTGCTGCCCCCGCAGTAAAGCTCTCAATGGCGTTGCCGCCGTCCTCCACAGCAGACGAGGCCATCCCATAGAGGTCTACGTCAAAGAGACCGGCCGCCCGCCGCAGATTCTCGGGCACCGAGGCCACAAGCTCATCCGCCGTCGGGAAAGGGCCGACAAGATCACGGATCGCCCCATCGATCGCCGTATGAACCGAGGAATACAGAAATCTGTCCTTAACAAAGGCGCCGAGCGTACGGTAGAAGCCAAACGTGATAAGGGCGCTGAGAACAGTCGCACCGCCCTTCAGCACCATGCCCACAAGGCCGCGCTTCCAGCCCGAGGACAGGCCAAAGACCAGTATGAGGACAAGCGCGAGATCAAAAATAAGATTGCCGGGGATCATAAGAATTCCTCCCAATGTTTTTCGTCATAAGACGTTTTACTAAGAATGAAAGTAGCCGTAACTGATTATACACCGCCGCTCGGCATAAGTCAAGAGAGGTCATCGAAGTACCACGTTTCTTTTACCGAGACCGTGGTAAAGCTTTTCAAGGAGCTCCCTTTCGACCGCCACACGGCGCCCGGGGACCGTCACATATCTCTCGGAGGATGCATCGTAGACCACGACCTCGGTCTCCCCGGGATACTGCTCAGCCACGCGGAGGGCCTGCCGACATTCGTCGGCATCAAGTGAGGGAACACGCAAAAAGAGACGCTTCGGCTTGTTGGAAGCCGACGGGGTCTCTCCTTGGGCATCCGAGCGGAGCGGTGTCACCGAGGAAACAATCAGCTCGGGGGCCTCCCCCTCCTTCGCGGAGAGCTTACCCTTCACCGCCACTGCTGTGTCTGCCACAAGCACCCGGTCGAGCGACGAAAGCTGCTTTGGGAATACGATACCGACGATCTCGCCGTAACGGTCTTCAAGCGTGATAAAGCACATCGCGGTTCCGTTTTTAAGCATCTTATTGGTACGGCGCGAGATCACGCCGCCAACCGTAACATAGGTCCCCTCGGTGTATTTTGCGTTTTCCCCCTCTTCCCCGAATCCCTCAAGGATCTCGGCGATCGGCACGCAGGAAAGGGCATGCATATGCGCACGGTAGTCTTCGATGATATGCCCTGAAAAATACATACCGGAGCTTTCCTTTTCGAGGGTCAGAAGCTCACGAATGCCGAACTCCGGGATATCGGGATACCGATATTCGGTAGGAACCTCGGGCGCGCCGCTCATCGAAAAAATGTCCATTTGCCCCGTAACGTTAGCGCGGTCACGGTCCTGGATCTCGTCGATCATCTTCTCGTAAACAGCTAAAAGACGCGAGCGATAGACACCGAGGCGGTCAAAGGCTCCGCACTTGATGAGCGCCTCGACCTGACGGCGGTTCAGCTCCCTCCCCTTCATCCGCTCGAGGAACTCCTCAAAGCTCCGGAAGGGACGCTTGGCGCGCTCAGAAAGGATGGCCTCAACAAAGGGGCGTCCGACATTGCGGATGGCTAAAAGGCCAAATCGGATGTTCTCGCCGCTGACCGAGAAGGTCATACGGCTCTCGTTGATATCGGGGGGGAGCACCGCGATGCCATCCTTTGTGGCCTCAGCAATATACTCGGCCGTTTTGGTCAGGTCACCGAGCACCGAGGTGAGGAGCGCTGCCATATACTCGCGCGGATGGTGCGCTTTTAGATATGCAGTACGGAAGGAGAGCGTGGCATATGCCGCCGCATGGCTCTTGTTAAAGGCGTACTGAGCAAAGCTTAGCATACGGTCAAAGAGTGCCGCTGCCGCCCCGTACGGCACGCCACGCTCAGTCGCGCCGCCAATAAAGCTCTCGCGCTCGGCATCCAGGATCGCCGCCTTTTTCTTGGACATCGCACGGCGGACAAGGTCGGCCCTTGCGTAGGAATAGCCCGCTAAGCTGCGGAAAATCTGCATCACCTGCTCCTGATAGACGATGCACCCGTGGGTATCCCCGAGGATGCTCCGAAGAGCCGGTACCTCGTAGGTCTCCTCCTCACGGCCGTCACGGCAAGCAAGGTAATGCGGGATCGAGTCCATCGGCCCCGGACGGTACAGTGCGATCGCCGCGGTCACATCTTCAATGGTGCGTGGCCGCATCTCCATGAGGAGCTGGCGCATACCGCCCGATTCGAGCTGAAAAACGCCGCTCGTCCTTCCCTCGGCGATCAGGCGATAGGCCGCCTCATCGTCGAGCGAAGCTTTGGAAATATCAAAATTGGGATCCTTTTCGCGCACCGAGCGCTCGGCGTCCGAAATGATCGTGAGATAACGAAGTCCCAGGAGGTCGAATTTTACAAGACCGAGGGCGGCTACCGTATCCATATCGTACTGTGTGACCACCACATCCCCGTTTGTTGCGAGGGGCAGATGCTCGGTAAGCGGCGCATCGGTGATCACGACGCCCGCCGCATGGGTCGAGGCGTGGCGCGGCATCCCCTCGAGGGCGATGGCCGTGTCGATCATCCTGCGCACCGTTTCGTTCGATTCATACATATCGCGCAGCTCGCGGCGACGGAGGGCATCGGCGATCTTGACGCCGAGCGTCCGCGGGATCAGCTTGGCGACCGCATCCACCTCGCTGTAAGGCAAGCCCATGGCCCGTCCAACATCGCGCACAGCGGCACGTGCCGCCATTGTACCAAAGGTCACAATCTGTGCCACATGATCCTCGCCGTAGCGTTCTCTTACATAGGCGATCACCTCGTCACGCCGCTCGTAGCAGATATCGGTATCAAAATCCGGGAGTGAGATGCGCTCCGGATTCAGGAAGCGTTCAAAAAGCAGGCCGTAGCGGATGGGGTCGATATCGGTGATGCCAAGGCAAAAGGCCACTATGCTCCCAGCCCCCGAGCCCCGCCCGGGACCCACGGGAATCCCTTGCTCCCTGGCATAGGCGATAAAGTCGCGCACGATGAGATAATAGCCGTCAAAGCCCATGCCCCCGATGACCGAAAGCTCATAGGCGATGCGCTCCTGATACTCGGTGACCGTACCGTAGCGGAAATCAATACGCCCGCTCTCCACATGCGCCTCAAAGCCGCGCGCCGCAAGGTCGGCAAGATACTCGCCGTGCGAAGTGCCGTCGGGCGTCGGAAACACGGGCATGTGGACCTTTCCGAAGTCAAAGGAAAAATCGCATTTATCGGCAATTTTCACCGTATTCTCGAGTGCGCCCTCGATCTTGCCGAACAACGCCGCCATGTCCTCAGTCGATTTATAGTAGAATTCGTCGGCCTCAAAGCCAAGGGGGCGCCCGTCCGAGATCACGGTGTTTGTTTGAATGCAGATCATCGTAGCCTGAACGTCGGCATCCTCTTTTTTTAGATAATGGACGTCATTGGTCGCCACCAGCGGGATCCCCGTCTTTTCGGAAAGCTCGCAAAGCGCCCGTGTCACGACCGCCTCGTCGGCAATGCCGTGATCCTGGATCTCAAGATAGAAATCCTCACCGAACAGCCCCTTCATCTCGAGGGCATAGTTCTCAGCAGCCTTTACGTCGCCGAGCGTTATCATCCGCGGAATGTACCCGGCAAGGCAGGCCGAGAGCGCGATCAGCCCCTCATGATGCTTCCGGAGCAGTTCCATATCAATCCTCGGCTTGGAATAAAAGCCCTCGGTAAAGGAGGCAGAGACCATGGCAATCAGGTTCTTATAGCCGATCTCGTTTTTGCAAAGGAGGATCAGGTGGTTGCCCGAGGAATCGCTCTTCCCCGCCTTGGAAAAGCGTGAGCGAGGAGCGACGTACACTTCGCAGCCGATAATGGGCTTGATCCCCTCATCAAGGCAGGCCTTGTAAAAGGCGACGGCGCCGTACATCACACCGTGATCGGTGATCGCAACCGCACGGTGCCCCGCCGCCGCGGCCGCCCTCGGGATATCACGCACTCGGCAGGCACCGTCAAGCAGGCTGTATTCACTGTGCAGATGCAGATGGACGAAGTCTTGCACGCATATCCCTCCTTAGTGTTTCAGTATTTCCTCGATCATTCCTTCGATCTTCTCGAGGCGGTGGTTCATCCCCGACTTTGTGATCGGAGGCGTATGCCTTGCGCCGAGCGCAGCCAAGGACATCATCGGATTTTCGGCACGCAGGCGCGCCGTCGCTCGCAGATCCTCAGGGAGGCGCGAGAGCTTGTCCGCCTCCTCAAGGCGTCGGTAGAGATGCACAAAGCGCATCGAGGCCTCGACCGAGCGCTCTATGTTTCTCGCCTCACAGTTGGCGCGTCGGTTGGCGGCATTGCGGTATCCTGCCTCAATATTGTCATTGATCAGGTTGAAGGCGGCGGCTTCCGCCCCAATCACGGCCAAAACGTCGCAGATCGTGGCGTTGGTCTTATAGTATAAGAGGGTCTCACCGCGGCGCTCCGTGCGCTTTGGCGGAAGATCAAGCGCCGTTAACAGGGAGGACAGGGCGTCGGCGCGATCCTTGGCGGAAAACTCAAGCCGGTACAGCTTTTGGTAGTCGGACATCCGCCCCGAGGCTAAGAAAATACCGCGCAAAAAGTGCGATTGGCAATGCAGACAGGGCTGTGCCTTCTGTGGATAGGTCAATTCCGCCGCCCGAAGATAGTCGGCCGCCTCATGAGAAACAAAGGCAAGCGTCGCACGCGGAGAGCGTGCAGACGCGCGCATCACTTGCACATGGACACCGAAAATGCGTCCGATCTCGGCGGCAGCAAAGGGGGCGACGCTCTCTCCCTCAAGGGTCAAGGTAACGTCGTCCTCCGCCGCTATGCCGCGCATCGCCAGGATGCCGTAAACCGTGGCACGGCGGCAGCAGCTCTTCTTGACCTCTTTCTCGGCAAGCTGCCGCTTCAGGTCAGAGGAATAGGACATGGTCATTCTCCCAAATACTCGATTTCAAGCTCAAGGGTAACACCAAACCGTTCCCTGACGGTCTCCCTCGCTATCGCGATCAGTGAAAGAACATCGGAGGCGGTAGCATCACCCGTATTGACAATAAATCCTGCGTGGCGAGGAGAGATCTGCGCGCCACCTACCGTCAGCCCCTTCATCCCTGCAGCCTCAATAAGCCGACCGGCATAATCACCGGGAGGGCGACGAAACACGCTGCCCGCACTCGGGAGCGACAGCGGCTGTGTAATGCATCGGTGCTCCAAGGTCGCGCGCTCTTTTTCGATAGCCTCCTCCACCGAAGTAAACGCCCCGGAAAGGGTGGCGCCGAGGACGATCAGCCCCCGGCGGTCAAAAATGCTTTCCCGATAGCCAAAATGGCATTCATCGCGGAGAAGCTCAAAAGGCTCACCGCCGCAAAAAGGAAGCACGCGCACCGAGCGTACAAGGTCGCCGATGGCAACATCAAAGGCGCCGGCATTCATATAGAGCGCACCGCCTACTGTAGCGGGAATGCCCGTCAAAGAGGCGAAGTCGGCAAGCCCTGCGCGGCTCGCCGCACGGCAGACTGACGAAAGGCTCGCGCCTGCACCGGCTTCAATAGTGTGCTCACACAGAGAAAATTTATTTAATAGGCGCGTGGATATGACTATGCCGGAATACCCCCCGTCGGGGGCTAAAAGGTTGCTCCCGTTCCCGATCACAGTACGGGGGATCCCCTCGGAATACAAAAGAGAAAGTAATCGGCCAAGCGCTGTCTCGGTCCTTGGCAGAGCCAACGCAAGACAGGCGCCGCCAATGCGGAATGTCGTCAAGCGCGAGAGCGGAACTCCCAAACGGAATTCACATTCATCAGGGGAAAAGGCGAACAGTACGCGAGAGAGTGCCTTGTGCATCTCAACCCTCTTTGTACGCACTCCTCTCGGTATACAGCTCGAACGCCGCGCGACGCTGGGCGTCGGTCACCTCGATACCGCCAAGGATGCGGGATAGCTCGGTGATACGTCCGTCTTCATCCAGCAGGACCACGTCGGTCTCTGCCCGTCCGTCTTTTTCGGTCTTCCGGATCAGGAAATGGTCATCAGCCAAGGAGGCGATCTGCGCCGAATGTGTCACGCAAAAGACCTGTGCTCCTCCGGCCGAGCGCAAGAGCTCGATCCCCAGCTTGCGTGCCGTTTTTCCGGAAACGCCGGAATCGATCTCATCGTAGATCACAGTGCCGATCCCGTCGCGGTCGGTAATGACCGACTTGATTGCCAGCATGATGCGGGCAAGCTCACCGCCCGAGGCAATCGAGGACAAGGGCTGCAGGGGCTCCCCCGGATTGGTCGCAATGCGGAAGGTGACGTCGTCGCCGCCGTCTCGCGTGTAGATCTCGTCCCCCTCGGTGCGCGGCTCTACCGCCACCTCGAAGCGGACCTTGGGCATATCCAGGAAGGCAAGCACCGAAAGCACACGCTCGGAGAGCTGTGCCCCCTCACGCTTACGCGCCTCGGTAAGAACGGCAGCACACGCCTTCACCTCGGCGAGCGCCGTCTCGGCCAGCGCCGAAAGCTCGGCGAGGCGAGCGTCGGAATTTTCGAGGAGTGAGAGCCTTTCCTTAGCGGTCTCGCTAAAGGCCAGGATGTTCTCTACCGAGCCCCCGTATTTGCGCCCGAGCTTCTCAATAGCGGCAAGACGGTTCTCCACCGCATTCAGGAGCTTGGCGGCATCCGCCTCATCCTCCTCGGTAAAGGCGCGAACACGCTCGGCCACGTCCTCGATCCTCGAACGGCAATCCTCGAGCTCACCAACCAGCTCGTTGGCCTCGGGGATCACGTCGGAAAGCGACCCAACCGCCGCGATCGTGCGCTCAAGAATATACAAGACGTTTGCCTTTTCACCGGCGCGCAGGGCACGGTAAGCAAACGAGGATTGCTTGGAAATACGTTCAATACTCTTCAGTCGCTTCCTCTTCTCCGCAAGCTTCTCTTCTTCACCGGGGCGCAGCGAATAACCGTCGATGTCCGCGATCTGATAGCGGAGCATCTCGGCCTCGCGGAGGCGCTCAGCCTCGGCTGTTGTGAGCTCACGGATCTCGTTCCGCAGACGGGAATACTCGGCAAAAGCACGCCGATACTCGGAGAGCACCTCATCGTTCAGCGCATACGCATCAAGGATCGCCAGCTGATTTCCCTTTTCGGTGAGGGTGTGCGTATCGCTCTGCCCGTGGATATTAACGAGAAGCTCACCGACCCCACGCAAAAGCGCAAGATTGACCGGACGCCCGTTGATACGCGCAGTGGTACGCCCTTCGGCATTCAGTGTGCGCTCAATAAGCAGCTCGCCGCCGTCATCAGCCTCGACCCCGAGGAGAGCCAGCGCGGAAGAAAGCGACGGCGCAACCGAGAAAAGTGCACTGACCACGGCACGATCGGTCCCCGAGCGCAACAGCTCACGGATAGTACGGCGGCCAAGCAAAAAACCGATCGAATCGATGAGGATTGACTTCCCGGCGCCCGTCTCACCGCTGAGAACGGAAAAGCCTTCCGAAAAATCAATATCGATCCTTCGGATAACGGCAACATTCTCAATGTGGAGTGACTGAAGCATTGTTTTTCTCCTGTCGGCTTACATCATTTCGATCATTCTGCGGAGCTTGTCGCGCATCTCAACGGCGCTCTCCCTGTCTCGCACGACCACGAGAATCGCATCGTCACCGGCCACACACCCGACGATCTCATGGATATTGAAGGTATCAATGCAGGAGGCCACCGCAGGGGCCATACCGGGATAGGTCTTGACCACGATCAGGTTTTCGGCAACGTCCACCTTCAGGATCGATTCGCTGAGCGAGCTGTTGAATTTCGGCGTAACGTTCTGCCGACGGCTCGGGAGAACGTATTTATGTACCCCGTTGGCTCCTGTCCCCTTCATCAGCTTCAGCTCACGGATATCACGCGACACCGTGGCCTGCGTGGCCGGAAAGCCGCGCTCCTCAAGATGCTTGATCAGCTCCTCCTGCTTCTGGATCTCATAGCGCTCAATCAGCTCAAGGATGGCTTCCTGTCTTTTGTTCTTCATGCTTTTTCCTCTCAGTCTCTTTGATTCAAAAGTTGCATTTTACGGCAAAGCACACCAAGCGCGCTTTGATTTTTTGGGGAGATCATGCGGAGCACCTTATGCGATCGGCAAACACTCACCGAATCTCCCGGTGCCAGCTCGTAGTCCTCGCTTCCGTCGACCGACACCTTCATATACCCCTCGCGCCGAGAGCCATTCCTGACGGTCAGCGTATACTCAGGCGGAAAAAGCACCGAGCGAGAGAAGATCGAATGAGCACAGATGGGCGTCACGCAGAAGGCACTGAGCGAGGAGTCGACAACAGGCCCCCCGGCCGCCATGGAATATGCCGTAGAGCCGAGGGGGGTTGCAACGATAAGCCCGTCGGCAAGATAGGTAAGATGGTTGCCGACACCGTCTTCAAGTCGGATCTCGGACATTCCCCTCCCCGGTACCTGAGAGACCACCACGTCATTGACGGCCCCACGCACAAGATGCATCTCTTCTCCGCCGCGCACGAGTGAGACATCAAAGGTCATACGCTCCTTTACCGTATACTCCCCCGTAAACAGGCAGGCGAGCACCTCATATTCGGCAGCATCAAGCTCGGCAAGGTAGCCAAGGCGCCCGAGATTGAGTCCAAGGAGAGGCAGATTTGCCCCAATGGCGTACACGGCGGCATCCAGCACCGAGCCGTCACCACCGATGACAAGGATCACCTCGGCCTCCTTCGGGAAGTCGCCCTTATAGTAATGTATGCCGGGCTTTCGTATCGTGATACCGAAGTCCTCCGAGAGGAAGACCCGACCGCCGAGCGACACAAGATAAGAAGCGATCTTACGCGTGATCTTGAACTCGGGGTCCTTGTAAGCGTTCGGCATAATTATGATGTTCTTCATTTGCATCTCCTTATAAATGCTGCCAGAAATTCGCGGTTTCCGTCACCGCCTAGGATTGGTGAATCAATACAGCCGACAGGGGAAAAGCCGACCCCCTCGGCAAATGCGATGACCCGCTCCACCGCTATCCTGCGCAAGCGGCCGTCCTTGACGATGCCACCCTTGCCGATGCCTTCGCGCCCCACCTCAAACTGAGGCTTAATAAGGCCAATATACGGCGCCCCGTCGGGCAATACCGCAGCAAGGGCGGGAAGGATCAGGGTCTGTGAAATAAACGACACATCCATCACGGCAAATTGCGGTGTTTCGGGAAGATCCTCGCGCTTAAGGTGACGGGCATTATAATGCTCGTACGACATGACCCTCACATCGGCGAGAAGCGAAGGATTCAGCTGGCCGCAGCCGGCATCGACCGCCAGCACGCGCCGCGCACCATGGCGCAGAAGGCAATCGGTAAAGCCTCCGCTCGAGGCGCCGATATCAATGGCACAAAGCCCCACCGGGGAAAGCGCAAAGGTATCCAGCGCCGCCTGCAGCTTTTCACCGCCGCGACTGACATAAGGATGGCTCTCGGTATCGATGCTGAAGGCCTCTGCCGGGGTATCGGCGGGAATATCAAAGGAGGGCTTGGTGCAGAGCTTGCCGTTAAAACGGACAGCCCCCTCGCGTATCCTGCGCGTGGCGTCACTCCGGCTCTTTACAAGCCCACTCTCGGATAAGAAAAGATCAAGGCGCACGGCTCAGCTTCCCGAGGGAGCAAAGGGAGCCTCGGTCACAGTGCCGTCGGCACCGCCGAGAAGGATGCGCACCCGCTGCTCGGCGGAATCCAGCTTCCCGTTGCAGAAGCGAACAAGCGAGATCCCCTCCTCAAAGGCTGTCAGCGTTTCGTCAAGCGAGAGCTTCCCCTCTTCCATCGCACGCACGATCTGCTCAAGACGGACGACCGCTTCTTCAAAGGTAATGTTTTCGTTCATATTCATACTCCTTCTTCGGAAAGATGCCGGCAAGATTCAACTCTCGCCGTCGCCTCGCCGTCCGATAGGCGCAGGCGCAGAACCTCGTCGATGGAAAGCTCGCTGACCGAGCGCTTGGCAGAGCCGTCCTCTCCCATGGCTACGGTATATCCGCGGCGGAGGATGGACAGAGGGCTCATCGCCTCAAGACGCCCGGCATTTTCACCGAAGCGTGAGCGGAGGGTCAAAAGACGGGTCTCAATCGCCGACGCCATCCGTTCCCCGAGGTACGAGGCTGTCATGCGGCGTTCGGCAAACAGTCCCTCAGGATCAGCCAAAACACGGCGCTTTGAAAGCTCGGAGAGGGTCGCCCTCGCCCGTTCAATGCGCCGCCCGAGCAAAAGCTCGGTATGGGTCGTGATGTTCGTAAACTTGCGCATCAGCTCGTTCGTATCGGGGACGGCGATCTCGGCGGCCGCCGAGGGAGTCGGCGCGCGCCGGTCGGCCACAAAGTCCGAGATCGTGAAGTCAGTCTCGTGTCCGACGGCCGAGATCACAGGGACGGGCGAGGCCGCGATCGCGCGCGCCAGTGCTTCATCGTTGAAGGCCCAGAGATCCTCCATTGATCCGCCGCCGCGCCCGAGGATGATCACGTCAATATCGCCGCGCGCCCCCAGCGTCTTAAGGCCGGCAATGAGCGAGGGCGGGGCATCGCTTCCTTGGACAAGTGCGGGGTACAGGAGCACCTCAGCGTACGGGAAGCGCCTCCCGAGAATGTTCATAATATCGCGCACGGCAGCCCCTGTCGGCGAGGTGATCACGCCGATCTTCAAGGGAATCTTCGGCAGAGGACGCTTGCGACCGTCGTCAAAAAGCCCCTCGGCCGCCAGCTTCTTCTTCAGCCTCTCAAAAGCAAGATACAGCGCGCCGACGCCGTCGGGCTCCATCTCGTTCACGTAGATCTGATAGGAGCCGTCGCGCACAAAGAGCGAGACACTGCCACGCACTAATACCTTCATCCCGTTTTCGGGAAGGAAGGCAAGGCGCGAGGCACTGCCACGAAACATGACCGCGCGGATAAGGCTCCCCTCATCCTTCAACGAAAAATAGAAATGTCCCGAGCGATGATTGGTGAAATTGGATATTTCGCCGCGCAGATACACACGGCGAAGGGTCGGCGTCTCCTCAAGGAGCGCCTTGATGCTTTCGTTTAATGCCGATACCGAGATCGGCTCTTCTCTGCCCACGATAGGGGCATCGGGCTCGTAGCTCAACTTCGGCCTCCGTGACATTTTTGGCATAAGAGGGCGATCCCCGCCGCGTTGTCCGCACTGAAGGCGGGCTCAGCAAAGGCGGTATCGCCGCAGGCGACAAGGGTCTTTCGGATGCGGCGGTTCGACATCACGCCCCCCGCATAAAGGATTGGGATCTCTCCCTTTTCCTCAAGGAGAGCGCGCGAAAGCTCTGCCAGCGTTTTTGCAATGAAATCAAGGACATAGGCCGCAACAAAGGGGGCATCCCCGGTTTCGCGAAAAAGGCTTGCCGCCCGGTTTTCAGCCCCCGAAAGATTGGCCGAAAGACCGCGCACCGATATCTTGGGCGAGGGAACTCTTTTGGTGTTTTCCGCGGCTAATTTTTCAAGAGCCGGACCACAGGGGAAGGAAAGCCCCAGCATGACCCCCACACGGTCAACCAGCTGACCGGCATTAAGATCGGAGGCACCTCCGCACAGCTCGACCGTAAAGCCGCGCTCGGAGTAGCCTGAAATGTACAGAACCTCAGTGGTCCCGCCCGACACGTGGAAGGCGCCGAAGGGGCGCGAAAAGAACTCATGACGGCCGGACGAAAGAATGGCCGCCGCAAGATGACCGCATTGATGTGAGAAGCGGTAGAGGGGGACCCCCGCCGCTGCCGAAGCCGCCGTGGCCGCCGCAACTCCGGAGAGGAAGCATGGCATATAGGAGCCCTCGGCACGGCGCGGTGTCTCGGAAACTCCCATGGCCACAAGGCGACCGCCGATAAGATAGTCAGAGACCTCCTTCATTAGGGACGGCATATTTTTGATATGAGCAAAGACCGCCTCGGATTGGCGGAGACCGCGCTCGCCTTCACCGACGGGAAGGGGACGCTTAGCGTTTACAAGCACCTGTCCATCCGCATTCAGGACAGCCGCCGAGGTCGTGTAATTGCTCGTATCGATCCCGAGATACAGCTCAGGCCTCATCGGTCCTTAATGCCTTGGCGCGCTCGGCAACCGTGTTGAGGATGCCGTTCACAAAGGGGCGTGCCTCCTCCTCTGCGTACTCCTTCGTCAGCTCGATCGCCTCGTTCAGTGAAACACGGACCGGGATATCAGACATATACAGCATCTCGTAGATCGAGAGCTTGAGGATCGAGAGGGCCACCTTACTGATACGAGAGAGTCTCCATCCGCGCGAGGCCTCGGCCACAAGGGCCTCGATCTCTGCCTCACGCTCGGCGACGCCGGCAAGCACCGTGCGGACGTACTTGCTTTCCTCGGCATCCCGGGATGCCTTGGCGGTATTGTAAAGCTCGGCAAGCTCACGCTCCTTATCAAATTCGTGTTCAAAAAGCAGGCAAAAGGCCAGCTCTCTTGCTTGATGTCTGTTCATGCTTTCTGTGCGGCACAGCCGCTTCTCCATTTTTAAGTAATCAATGCGTATAAATATACCATTATTATGAATTATAGCCTATTCAAGTCCTAAAGTCAACTTCCCCCGCTCCTCTTTTTTCAGATTTTTTCACCTTTTTCAGATAAAAAATTGCCAGCCTCTTGAAAAAAAGTTTTTTTTTTGATATACTACACCGTGATAGCGAAAGGAGAATTGCATATGGCCTTCAACAAGAACTGCTTTTTCCGTACTCTTTGGCGCGCCACGATGCTCGGCTGCACGATTGCCGTTCTGGCGCTCCTCATCTTTTTCACCATTATGTCTATCGACGCCGCGATCAACAGCAAAACCACTCCCGGCATGAACCTTGGCTCCCTCCTAACGATCGTCGGCTTCTCCCTTACAGTGGCCTACGCCCGTGAGCTTTTTAAGATCACCTCGCTCCCAGCTCCCGTTCGCTATACGGTCAATTTCGTGATCGTAGGCATCGCTTACTTCTTCGTCATTCTCCGCAGCCGCCAGTTCGCTTTTACCTCGGCGGGTGCCTATCTCGTCGGTATCGTCCTCTATGTGCTTGCCTATGTCCTTATGGTAGCGATCTCCATCCTCGTTCGCTATCTTGCGTCCCGTCACTGCCGCGTCGCCCGCTCTGCAAAAAACGCCGATAAGGAAGAATACAGCAGTCGGTTTTCATAAGAAAAAAGCTCCCGAGATCCGGGAGCTTTTTTGCTCATAGCCTTCCCCAGTTGACGGGGGCCACGCCACCTTTTTTGAGAATCTCGTTCGTCCTTGAAAAATGGCGGCATCCAAAAAAGCCGCGATAGGCCGAAAGGGGACTGGGGTGCGGTGCTCGGAGCACCGTGTGGAGGGGGTTCGTGACAAGCGCTGCCTTGGAGGCCGCGTGCGATCCCCAAAGGAGAAAAACCACCGGCGTGTCCTTTTGGTTCAATGACGCAATGACGGCATCGGTAAAGGTCTCCCATCCCATTCCCTTATGGCTCAGCGGAGAATGCAAGCGAACCGTTAAGGTAGTATTGAGGAGAAGCACCCCCTCCTCGGCCCATCCGGAGAGATCACCGGAGGCAGGCACAGGGATGCCAAGGTCACTTTCAAGCTCCTTGAAGATATTAACGAGGGACGGTGGCTTTTCGATCCCGTCGCGCACAGAAAAGCAAAGTCCGTGTGCCTGCCCTTCCCCGTGGTAGGGATCCTGCCCGAGGATCACCGCCTTGACGGCCGAAAACGGGGTTTTTTTGAGTGCCGTGTAAATATCATACATTCCCGGGCAAACGTGTGCCCCTCTATATTCCTTTTTCAAGAAATCACGCAATGTATGGTAATATTCCTTAGAAAATTCCCCACCGATCACGCGATCCCAGTCATTCCCCAGCTGCATAGCGCCGTCCTCCTTTTGTCAGAATTATACCACGCCCGTATTGAAAAATCAAGTGTACCGCATCTTGACAAACCTTAAAAAAGAAGGTATACTAAAGAAAAAATAAGGGAGTCAGTGTATGAAACGCTCTTTCCTCTTTTTCCTTATCCTTTGCATTCTCACCCTGACCGTTGCCTGTATGAGCTCCTGCGGCCTCTTCGCCCAAAAGGGAGAAGGCTTGGCCACGACCACGACCGCAACCACGACAGCGGCTTGCACTGCCACGACAACAATCGTCACCACCACCGTAACGACCGTCACCACAACGGTGACGACAACCGCGGCAAATTCCGATTACGAAGGAAGCATGGACGACTTTCTTGGAGGGAAATAACCGCAGCTACAAAAAAGAGCAGACAAACCGTCTGCTCTTTTTTGTGTTTATGCTAAGATCAACCAATACAAAAGCACTACTGCCCCCAGGGCAATACGGTACCAGCCGAAGGCTAAGAAGCTATGGCGGCGAACAAAATCCAGAAGAAAGCGGATTACGGTCAAAGAAACAAGGAAAGCCGTGAGCGTGCCAGCCACCAGCACCGCCGCCTCAGTGGCGCTTATGCCATTCCCCGAAAGCAGGAATTTCGCCCCCTTGAGAAGACAGGCCCCTGCCATCACCGGGATTGCCATAAAAAATGAAAATTCAGCGGCTGCCGTGCGGCCGATACCGAGGAGTGAGGCCCCAAGGATCGTCGAGCCGGAGCGCGAGGTTCCGGGGATGAGGGAAAGCACCTGAAAGCACCCGATAAGGAAGGCGTCGCGGGCGGTGATCTCCTGAACCGAAGCCACGCGAAAGGCGCGATCGCGGCGGCGCCTCTCTAGCAGGACAAAAACGACTCCGTAAAAAACAAGTGCAAGGGAGACGACAAAGAAATTGTAGAAGTGTTCGTCCAGCCAATCATCAAGCAAAAGTCCCACGATACCGGCCGGTATACACCCAATGAGCACGTGCATCAGAAGACGCCGCACGCGCCGCTTCTCCTCCGTTGTCTTCCTCCCTCCGCAAGGATTCAGCTTGCCGAAAAAGAGGACGAGAACGGCAAGGACGGAGCCAAGCTGGACTGCCACCAAAAAAAATTCGAGAAACGGGGGAGTAACCTCAAGCTCCACGAGCTCGTCGAAAAGGATCATGTGCCCCGTGCTTGAGATGGGGAGCCACTCGGTGATCCCTTGAACGATACCGATAAAGATCCCCTTCAACGCCTCGATAACCGTCGCCGTTGCTACCCCTCCTTCGGCAGATCGCCGATCGCGCTACGCAGAAGATCCCCTTCAGAGACCGGGATCGGCACCGGCATCCAAAACCGCATTTGGGGATGCGGCGCCGCCTCGATCTCGTTCATATCTTCATCAAAAAGCACCTTGACAAAAAAGGGGATCCCGGACCTTCCGGGAACAAGGATTTCAACGCGATCACCGCGGGAAAGCTTATTTCTCTGTAGAAAGAGGGCTTTTCCGCTCACCTTATCATATGCAAGCGCCATCGCAAGATATGCCTTCTCCCGCAGATATCCGTCGCGCTCGGTGATCTTAGCATGCTCGTGCGGAGAGTCATAGAAGAATCCCGTATCGTATTCGCGGTGACTGACGCTCCCAACCTCCGCGAGAAGGAACTCGTCGGGAATCGTCTCGCCGCGTCCGACGGCGTCAATGGCCATGCGGTACGCATTGGTGATCACCGCCGTATAGTACGCGCTCTTCATCCTTCCTTCGATCTTGAAGGATGCGATCCCCGCCCGGCAGAGATCCCGAATGTGCGTCACCATACAGAGGTCGCGACTACTCATAAAGAAGGTCTCTCCTCCCTCCTCGAAGACCGGAATCGGCTCATCCTCACGCTTCTCCTCCAGGAGCTCGGCGTACACGCGCAGCGTGCGGTAATGCCAGCGGCAGGGCTGAGTGCAAGCACCGTGACCTGCATCCCTCCCCGAAAGGTAATTGGAGAGCAAGCACCGCCCACTGTACGAGACGCACATCGCACCGTGAACGAACACCTCAAGCTCGACCGCCGGCGGGAGTGACATGCGGATTTTTCCGATCTCATTAAGGGAAAGCTCACGTGAAAGAACGATGCGTGAGGCACCGAGCTCCGCAAACGCCCGGGCGGTTGCCGTAGAGACGACATTCGCCTGTGTGGAAATGTGGATGGGCATCGTGGGCAACACCTCACGCACGAGTGCAAGAACACCGAGATCACCAACGATCAAAGCATCTGGCAAGACCTCACCGAGAAAGCAAAGATACTCGTGC
This sequence comes from Eubacteriales bacterium, assembly GCA_045586345.1. Taxonomy (GTDB): domain Bacteria; phylum Bacillota; class Clostridia; order Oscillospirales; family CAG-272; genus UBA1740. Next base: position 6,349 of record JAZNAD010000038.1, on the reverse strand, counting down.
AGAGCCCGGTATTCGTCAGTTCTCGGCGAAGTATTAACGGTCACGTAGACCTTGACGCCGTGCCCGTGGGCATACGCGATCCCCTCGCGCATCTCGTCGTCGGTGAAGTTATCCGCCGCCGCACGCATCCCAAAGCGCTTCCCCGCGAGATACACGGCGTCTGCGCCGTACCGCACGGCAGCCTTCAGCTTCTCAAGATTCCCGGCGGGTGCCAAAAGCTCCGGCATATGCATTTCCTTTCTTTCCTCCCCGCATCCCTTGATTTTTTCGCTTTTCTGTGCTATAATCCGTGTAGAAATCAAAAAAACAAGGAGACGTACCTATGGATTGTCTTTTCTGTAAGATCATCGAGAGAGAGATCCCCTCGAAGAAGGTCTACGAGGACGAGGCTGTCTACGCCTTTTACGACATTCAGCCGCAGGCCCCCGTCCACGTTCTCATCATCCCGCGCGAGCACATCGCCTCAGCCGACGAGATCTCTGAGGCCAATGCCCCCGCCGTCAGTGCGGTCTTCCGCGCTATCCCACGCATTGCCGCCTCCCTCGGGCTCTCGAACGGCTATCGCGTCATCACCAACTGCGGCGAGGACGGTTGCCAGTCGGTCAGGCACCTTCATTTCCACCTTCTCGGCGGCAAGAAGCTGCCCGAAACGATGGGCTAATTTTCCTATAATTCCGAAAAAGGCAGTTTTGAGACCGAGATCTCGAAACCGCCTTTTTCATTTCATAAATTGTACTTGCCCGATCAGATCTTTTCCTTGACCTTGGCATCCTTACCCACCTTGTCGCGCAGGTAGTAGAGCTTCGCGCGGCGAACCTTACCGGCACGCACGAGCTGAACCTTCTCGACATTGGGGGAATGAAGCGGGAAAGTCTTCTCCAGCCCGACACCGTAAGAAATACGGCGCACGGTGAAGGTCTCCGAGATTCCGCCGCCGTGCTTGGCGATAACGGTACCCTCAAAGAGCTGGATGCGCTCTCTCGAGCCCTCTTTGATCTTGTTGTGAACGCGCACAACATCACCGACCGAGAACTCGGGAACCTCCTTCTTCAACTGCTCGCTTACAAAAGCCTGGATCTTATCCATAATGGCCCTCCTTAAAATACAGAACATTCTTGCGGAGCATCGCAGCGGACTGTTCTTATGATGATCATTGACCGCAAAAACCACAGTCACTGAGACAGTATAACACAGCGTGTCCTAAAAATCAAGTGGTTTCCAAAATTTTTTGAAGAAAAAGTGGAAGCAAATTCTTTCTCTCCTGTTCTCACCTATTTTTTAAAAGTTTTATTTAGCCATTGTATTTCTTAAAAAAATATGCTATAATATCAATATTAAGTACATTCTGGAGCGTTTACTATGAAATTTCTCGTCGTTGTTTATGATGGCATGGCAGACTACAAGATCCCGGCTCTTTCGGATCGCACCCCGATGGAGGCCGCCAAAAAGCCCTACCTCGATTCGCTTAGTCGAGCGGCACTCATCGGTACGGTCTCAAACGTTCCCGAGGGGATGGTGCCCGAGAGCGATACCGCCAATCTTTCGATTCTCTCTTACGATCCGCGCACCTATTCGCGCGGCCGCTCACCCCTTGAGGCAATGAGCATGGGGCTCACAATGCACCCCGAGGACACCGCTCTCCGTTGCAACCTCGTCGCCCTCAGCGAGGAGGAGCCGTACGAGGAAAAGCGCATGCTTGACCACAGTGCCGACGAAATCACGACCCCCGAGGCCGATCAGCTGATCCGCGCTCTCGAGGATGCACTCGGCACCGAGGAGCGCCATCTTTACACCGGCATCAGCTACCGCCATTGCCTCCTTTGGAAGAACGCAATCGACAACTATAACTTCGCCCGCCCTCACGATATCATCGGTAAAACCATCGCAGACTATCTTCCGAAGGGCGAGGAGGGCGCCCCCTTCTACCGCTTTATGCGGCAAAGCTATGACGTGCTCAAGGATCACCCCGTGAACATCGAGCGCCGCCGCCGCGGCCTCAAGGCTGCAAACTCCGCCTGGCTCTGGAGCCCCGGCAAAAAGCCCGCCCTCCCCTCGTTCTATGAGAAGTGGGGTCTTCAAGGTTCGGTCGTCTCGGCCGTCGATCTCATTAAGGGCATCGGCATCTGCGCGGGCATGGAGGTCCTTAATGTTGAGGGCGCCACGGGCAACGTGCATACAAATTACCGCGGAAAGGCCGAGGCGGCGATCGACGCCTTCCGCCGTGGCCGCGATTACGTTTACATCCACGTTGAGGCCCCCGACGAATGCGGTCACCGTGCCGAGATCGAGAATAAGGTGCTTTCCATCGAGCGCATCGACAGTGAGATCCTCACCCCCGTTTGTGAATATCTTAAAGCAAGCGGTGAGCCCTATCGCGTCCTTGTCCTTCCCGACCATCCGACGCCGATCGCGCTCCGCACCCATACGAGCGACCCTGTACCGTACATGATCTACGAAAGCGACAAGGCCCATATGGGCACCGCCCCCTTCACTGAGGCCACTGCCGCCGCCTGTCGCCGCTACCTTGCGGACGGCACCGACCTTATGGAGATCTTCCTCGGTAAGACGCCGCAGGCAAAGTAAAAACCAAGGAGATACCTATGGACGAAAACCAGATCAGCTACGAGGAGATCGACCGCGAGATTGAGGAACGCGCCGCCGACCGGCGCCGCCGACGTCCGCACGAGATCTTTGATTTCGTTGAGCTCATTGTTATCACGCTTTCCGTCATCGTTTTGGCTACCCTTTTCCTCTTCCGCCAGACCATTGTCAGCGGCGGCTCAATGAATAACACCCTTCTTGACGGTGAGCATCTTATCATCTCGGATCTTTTATATACGCCGAAGACCGGGGATATCGTCGTCCTCCAGGTCACCGACGAGATCGCCGGCAAATACCCTCAGCTTTCGGAAAATGAGGCGATCATCAAGCGCGTGATCGCTACCGAGGGACAGACCGTCGGGATCGTGAACGGCACCGTCTATGTTGACGGTGTCGCTCTCGCCGAATCGGAATACGTCATGCGTGACGGCATCGACACTCACGCCAATATGCCCACCGTCACGGTATCCGAGGGGCATCTCTTTGTCCTCGGTGACCATCGCAACTCCTCTCTTGACAGCCGTTACTTTGGCGAGGTGGACGAGCGCACGGTGATCGGCAAGGCCCTCCTCCGCATTTTCCCGTTCTCGCGCTTTGGAGGCATTTCGTAATGCAAGCCGACAGCATCCAGTGGTTTCCGGGGCACATGGCAAAAACACGGCGCCTGATGGTGGAATGTCTTCCCGCCGTCGACATCGTTCTTGAACTTCTTGATGCCCGTATCCCCCACAGCTCCTCAAACCCCGAGATCCGCAAGCTGACTAACGGCAAGCCGCTTCTCAAGATTCTCAACAAGGCGTCGCTTGCCGACCCCACCGCCACTGCTGCGTGGCGTGAGTATTATGCCACACACGGCATTCCCTGTCTCCCCTTGGATTGCATTACGGGCGAAGGGCTGAAGGGGGTACCGGCCACCGTTCGGAGCGTTCTTTCCGAAAAGCTCGAGCGCTATGCCGAGCGCGGTATGGCCGGCCGTCGACTGCGCGCCATGATCGTCGGCATTCCCAACGTTGGCAAATCCTCGCTCATCAACCGCTTGGCCGGCGGCAAGAAGGCAAAGGTCGAAAACCGCCCGGGCGTCACCGTCAATAAGCAATGGGTCTCCGCCGGTGACGGCCTCGATCTTCTCGATATGCCCGGCGTCCTTTGGCCGAAGTTTGAAAGCCACGCCACAGGCCTCGCCCTTGCCGTCACAGGCGCTATCAAGGACAACATCCTCGACCTTGAAGAGCTCGCGTGCCGCCTGCTTTCGACGCTTGGCGACCGCTATTTCAATAAGCTCACCGAGCGCTACCGTGTCAGTGAGGACGAGCTTACCCTCCCTCCCTATGACCTTCTTGAGGCGATCGGCCGCCACCGTGGCTTTCTCCTTTCCGGCGGTGTCATTGATACCGAGCGCACCGCCAAGACCCTGCTTGACGAGTTCCGCCGAGGCGTCCTCGGCCGGATCTCGCTCGAATGGCCGAAGGGAGAAAACGACGATGCCTGATCTTTCCTTTGAAAGGCACTACATAGAGCAGGGCTTCCCCTTAGTCTGCGGTGTCGACGAGGCCGGTCGCGGCCCGCTGTGCGGTCCCGTGGTGGCCGCTGCCGTTATTCTCCGCCCCGAGGATCCCATTGAGGGGCTCAACGACTCCAAAAAGCTCACCGAGAAAAAGCGTGAAGCGCTCTTTGACGTGATCCGCGAGCATGCACTCGCCTATTCGATCGCCTCTGCAAGTCCCGAGGAGATCGACGAATACAACATTCTCGGCGCCACGATGCTGGCAATGCGGCGCGCTATTCTCGACCTCTCCCCGGCTGCCGATTTCGCACTCATTGACGGGAATACCGTGAGGAATATCCCGATCCCCGCCGTCGGCGTCGTCAAGGGGGACGCGCTCTCCTCTTCGATCTCTGCCGCATCCATCCTCGCCAAAGTCACAAGAGACCGCCTGTGCCTCGAGCACGACAAGCTCTATCCGGAGTACGGCATCGCCGGGCACAAGGGTTATCCCACAGCCGCCCATATGGACGCCGTCCGCCGCTTCGGTCCTACCCCAATCCACCGACGCACCTTCTTGAAATTTCTCGATAAATGAAGACAAAAACAGTCGAAAGGCAGCGTGGGGACCTCGGCGAACGCGCCGCCACACGGTATCTCCGACGCCGCTTCTACCGCATCCTTGAACGCAACTGGTTCTTTTACCGCAAGGAGATCGACATCATAGCCAGGAGAGGTCGTTCGCTTGTCATCTGCGAGGTCAAAACGCGCACCCGCACCTTTGGCGAGTCCTCGCCATACGGCTCTCCCTCTACGGCAGTTGACGCCGCGAAGCAGCACAACCTTTCGGTCGCCGCACGCGCCTATGTAAGGAAGCTTGATTGGCGCGGCAACGTCCGTATGGATGTCATCGAGGTCTATCTTCTCCCGCCCGACGGTCGCGGCAGGAGCGGCATTGAAAGGATCGTGCATATCCCGAACGCCTTTTACGCATGATCGGCATACACTGATGGCGAAAGGAAGTCGCCATGAAGCTTTTCGATCTGCACGTTGATACCGCGATCCGTCTCTATTTTGAGGGTCTCCCCTTCACCTCGCCCACTCTCGGCGTCTCTGCCGCCGACAGCAAGGTCTTTGAAAGGATCACGCGCGTCTATGCTCTCTTCTCCCGGCCGTGGCTGAGTGACGACGAGGCATACCTTACCTTTTTCCCCCTGCGCAAGCATCTTCTTTCCCAACTCTCCTCCTACCGATCCCCCGATTTTTCCGTCCTCCTGTCAGTGGAGGACGCACGCCTCCTCGCAAACGACCGCTCCCGTCTTCCGATCCTGCATCGACACGGCGTCCGTATCCTGACCCTGACCTGGAGCGGAACCACCTGCATCGGCGGCGCCTACGATACAGCCGACGGCCTCACCCCCTTCGGAAGAGAGATTCTTTCAGATTGCTTCTCCCACGGGATCCTGCCCGATGTCTCCCATGCCTCGGATGCCACCTTCTGTGAGGTTGCTGAGGCCTCAATCGACCGAGGCCATCCCCTCTTAGCCACGCATTCAAATTCCCGTGCCGTATGCCCGCACACCCGCAATCTCAGCGACGATCAATTCCTCGCGCTTCTTCACTCGGGAGGCCTTTGTGGACTCTCACTCTGCCCACGGCACCTGACGCCAAAAAGCACCGCTACCTCGGCCGATCTTTTGCGTCATCTTGAGCATTATTTTTCGCTGGGCGGCGAGAACGCCGTTGCCATCGGCACAGACCTTGACGGCATTGACGCTACCCCTGCGGATCTTACGAATACACGCGATCTCCTTACCTTAGCCAATGAAATGGCAAGGCTCAATTACAAGGACACCCTCATCCGTAAGTTTTTTTATAAAAATGCCGAAGCCTTCTTCGGTAAATATTTGATAAGACAGGAAGAACTATGAAGTACCAAAGCACAAGAAGCAAAAACGGCGAGGCGGTCAGTGCCGCCGTCGCCATCAAAAACGGTCTCGCTCCCGACGGTGGGCTCTATATGCCCGAAAGCATCCCCGCCCTAACCCGCGAAGACCTTACCGCGCTCAGCGCCATGAGCTATCCCGAGCGTGCCGCACGCATCCTTTCTCTCTATCTCACCGATTACACCGAGGAGGAGCTGCTTACCGACTGTCGCGAGGCCTACAGCGAGTCTCGCTTCCCGGGTGGCGCCGCCCCCGTCCGCCCGATCGACGGCGGTATCTATTCGCTCGAGCTTTGGCACGGTCCGACCTCTGCCTTCAA
>JAZNAD010000037.1:0-4785 GCA_045586345.1 Eubacteriales bacterium | reverse complement strand
GTGCGTGACTACATCCATGTGGTCGACCTTGCGCGTGCGCATCTGTCGGCTCTTGACTTTACCGAGAGCTTCCGCGGTATTGATTACTTCAATATCGGTACGGGGAACGGCTACTCGGTTCTTGAGGCCATCAAGGCCTTTGAGGAGGCCTCGGGGCGCCCTGTCAAGTATGAGATTGCCCCCCGCCGCCCCGGTGATATCGGCGCCTGCTATGCCAATCCCGACAAGGCGGAGACGGTTCTTGGCTGGAAGGCAAAGTACGACATCAAGAGAATGTGCTTGGATGCCGCGCGCTGGCAGAACCAGAACCCCGACGGGTATCCGAACGACTGACTCTTATGTTAAAAAGGACGGAGAACACTGTTCTCCGTCCTTTTTTAGTTTAAGATCAGATTATCGCGGTGCTCGTAGGTGGTCATACCGAGATAGGTCTTGCCGCGATTAACGGTGATGGGGATGCCGTCCTTATCAGTGATGTAAAGCCGTGAGGTCATAGGATCACGCCGCCAGAAGATGCTCATAACACCCCCTTCTGTAACATAGTAGCCAGTGCCACCGAGCTCGGTGTCGAGGGTAAGCTCAACGCCGTCTCGCCCGACGCGCCGTGTCGAGTCAAAAAAGAGGACGAGCAGATTCTTGAAGGAGGGAAGTGCCGCGTCGCCTGCAGCAAGTGCCGTTCCTGAGCGCATGGTGTATGTCCCGGTGAGTGCATCGTAGGTAAAGGCGGTGGCGGCGGTGGCGTTGTATGAAATTGAGACGTAGCTTGAGGTCGCTTCCTTGGGAGCGACGGTCGTTCCGACGTCGGCAAGGGTATACGGCAGAGCGATCGAGCCGGATACCACCGTCTCATGGCCTGCGGCCGCGATGGCAGTCTCGAGGGAGGCGGGATCACCTTCGGTTACCGACGTAAGAGAGAGATCAACGGTCTCGTAAAGAAAGCTTGCGCTTTCACGGCCGATATCCGAGGTCCCAAGATACACCGAAAGGCCAAAAAAATCGTGGGAAAGCGCCGCCATATACGGGCGTATCGAGGCGATCCCGAGCTCCGAGAACAAGGATTCGCCGCCGCTTTTTAAAAGAAGTAGGCGTGTGGAGCTCGCCTCGGTGGGGGCTTCGATCACAAGATCGGCGGCCGCGATCGTGCTGCCCACGGCGTTCTTTACGCAAAAGGCCAGTGGCCGCGACGCGGCCACCGCGGGGGATGTGGGGAGCCCAGTTAAGGGGGCATAGGCCGTTACGGGAGGCTGTGTTGTTGTGGGCGGTGCCGTCGTGGTGACGGGCGGAGGCTCGGTAGTGGTCGGCGGATCGGTCGCCGGGGGCAGGGTAGTAGTAATCAAGGGCGAGGTGGTCGTTACCTCGAGAGAATGATAAACGGTATCCGCATCATCATCGCGCCAATGGTCCACGATAGACTGCATTTCGCACGAGGCGAGCAGCGCCGTTACCACAAGGGCAAAAAGACATACGAATACCGTTTTGTAGGGAAGTGGGGATCTTGCTTGGTTCTTCTTCACAATTGCTACCTCCTCGGTCGTTTGACCGGCAATTGAAAAGGAAAACTTGACTTATTTGTTTGCTCTTTCGAGCCAGGCAGTTCCCAAATCGAAGGCTTCAAAGAGGCCGTCCACAACCTTCTGCTTGACGGGAGAGCCGCCGGCTGTCGGGAGGATCTGGATCATCACCTTGCCGGGGAGCTTCGTGTTGAGGGTCGGATCCTCAACCTCGTTCATAATCATCAAAAACAGATAGTGGGGCTCGGACATATCGCCGTAATACAGCTCGTTACCCTGGCGAACAAGGGGCTTGCCCTTGTATTCCAGGTACTTGCCCTGAATGCCGATTGCTTCCATGTGTACTCCTTTCAAATATTGAAAATGACTGCCTGTCCTTTTCACTGACCATCCTATCACGACTACCAATTTTTGTCAATTCTTTCGACAAAAGGAGACGCGGGGATTCGGTCGTGAAAATTCGCTATTTCTCGCAATAGGGAGCTGCCTTCATCCCGCTGTCCCCCGCCACGGGGGCGGGCATTGACAGAGGATAGAGGAGATCGGCGCGCTGCGAGACTGCGGCCTGGTGCGCGGCGGGCTCCGGTAGGGCTCGTGCGTCGGCCGGCTTAGTGAGAAGTGCGATCAACGATGAGCGCGAGGCCAGGCGGAGTGCAGCGCGTCCCTTGGGGTTCATACCGAGGACCTGCGTGTAGGCGGGAGACGACCGAAGATCGGCTGAGGTGATGCCGAACAAGCGGTGCCACATGGCGCGACGCAGGTGTGCATTGGTGTAGCGTTTAGTAGCGACAAGCGTTAAAAACTCTTCAAAGTCGGCGGCGCGGAGGGCGGCGGCGTGCAGGCGGTGCCCGACGTCGTCCCCCTCGCGGCACGGCGCGAGTCTGAAAAACGAAAGTAAGATATTCCCGAGACGGCTGAGACGTGCGGGAGAGGTGCCCCGAGCCGCGGCCTCCTGCAGGATCTTGGCCGAGGAGGGGGGCATTGACAGATATGCCGCATCGCTTTGACCAAGAGAGCGGCGGATGGCAGAAGCGGAGGCATACTCACCGAGTGCCGTATCGTGATATCCGCCGAGACGCTTGGCGGTGTAGACCTCAAGCGGCGAGGAAAGCCGGCGGTTGGCCATAAGATACCGAATGGCCAGGATGTTGTTCGGAGCCGAGAGAAGCGCTGCCCCGGCATCACCGTAGAGCAAGGCGTAGGTCCTCTCAACGAGCGCAGCGTGTCCGCACTCGGGCGAGGCGGTCAATGCTTGGCCGAGAGCTTCATCGAAGGTACGACTCTCAAGTCTCTCGGCAACGGCCGAGAGCGCCGTAAGGTCGCCCGACTCGCTCCCGAAGGCGAGGGCGTCAACGATGCCAAGAGAAGACGCCATCGAAACGCCCGCGTTCGCATAAAACTCGGCACTCGATACAGAGTAAGGGAAGGGGATCTCGAGCACGAGGTCGACTCCGCCTGAGACAGCGGCAGCGGCACGGGTAAACTTGTCGGCTACAGCAACATCGCCGCGTTGGGTATAATTACCGCTCATGAGGGCAATGATACAGGTATCCTCGCCATAGTGGCGCCGCACCTTGTCAACAAGATAGCGGTGGCCGTTATGAAAGGGGTTGAACTCGCTGATGATCGCTACGTTCTTCATGCGTCTCCCTCCGATAACGGTTTTTATATCCACTAAATAAGTATACCACATTCGCGGGGCGAAGTCAAGGAAGTCGGCGGAAATCTTTTCCCGAGGGAGTTGCTCGAAAATTCCCAGTTCGGAGGCCGCTTTCCTTGACAATACCGGAAAAATGTAGTATAATTACAATAATAATTGTTTACAGGAGCGCCGCTTATGCTTACAGTAGGTCTTTGCGGCGGAAGCGGAACGGGAAAAAATACCGCCGCCGATGCATTCCGGGCGGTCGGAATTCCCGTGATTGACGCCGATGCCGTATATCACGAAATGGTGGATTCCCCTTCGCCCTTGACAGCGGCGCTTGCCGAGCGCTTCGGGAAGGAGATCCTTACCGAGGGCGGTGTGCTTGACCGAAGCGCCCTGCGCCGCTTGGTCTTTGGCGATGGGGAAGCAGTCAAGGTGGCCCGTGCTGACCTTAACCGTCTGACGCACGGCGAGGTGCTCAAGGTGTGCCGCGCAAGGCTTCGCGAATTCGAGGCAGACGGCGCGGCGTGTGCCGTTGTCAACGCACCGCTTCTTCTTGAGTCGGGCTTTGACAAAGAGTGCGATCTTGTGCTGGCAATCTTTGCCGAACGTTCGCTTCGCATTAAAAGGCTTTGTGCAAGGGATGGACTCAGTGAGGCCGAGGCTGCCGATCGCATTGATGCACAGCTCGGCGAAGGTGTGCTGACGCGTCGCGCCGATATCATTCTTGAAAACAACGGAACCGAGGAGGAGCTGCATCGAAGGGTCAGAAGCCTCACAGAACATATACAAACGATCGCGGAGGAAAAGACGCATGGAAAATGAGACTAAGTACGCGGCACTGACCGCCGACAAGAAAAGTATTTACAAGGACGCGAGCGACGAGCGGCTGAAGACCATCTTCTCGTACGCCGAGGAGTACAAGAAGTTCCTCGACGCGTCGAAGACCGAGCGCGAGGCTACCGAGAACGCGCTTCGCATGGCCGAGGAGGCGGGCTTTACCCCGTATTGCTTCGGCGATGAGCTGAAGCCCGGGGATAGGCGGTATTTTGTCAACAGGGGGAAGGGGATTTACCTCTTCCGTATTGGCACAGAGCCCCTCGCTGAGAGCGGCTTCCGCATTCTGGCTGCGCACGTCGATTCGCCGCGCATTGATCTGAAGCAGAATCCGCTGTACGAAGACAGCGGAATGTCCTTCTTCAAGACGCATTATTACGGCGGGATCAAGAAGTATCAGTGGACCGCCCTTCCGCTCGCCCTGCACGGCGTGATCGTGCGTGCCGACGGTGAGCACATCAAGGTGACGGTCGGCGAGGATCCCTCCGATCCCGTCTTCTATATCAACGACCTTCTGCCGCATCTCGGGCAGGAGCAGGCTAAGCAACCCCTCAGCCAGGCCATCAAGGGCGAGGATCTCAACCTTCTCATCGGTGGCATTCCCGTACCTGACGGCAAGGACGGCGAAGCGATCAAATGGAACGTCTTGCGTCTCCTTAACGAGAAGTACGGGATCACAGAGGAGGACTTTATAAGTGCTGAGCTTTCGGCCGTTCCTGCCGAGCGCGCGAGAGACGTGGGCTTTGACCGCGCCTTTATCGTGGGCTACGGTCACGACGACCGTTGCTGTGC
>JAZNAD010000036.1:0-8981 GCA_045586345.1 Eubacteriales bacterium | reverse complement strand
ACGGCTGACGACCTTGCTGACCCCACCCTCCCCGACCGCCTTTACGCCACCCTTGGCGAGCGGATCTTCGTCAAGCCCTCGTCGGGAGGGAGCTCGGTCGGTGCCACCCTCGTGACCGAACGAAAGGCCCTTCTCCCTGCCCTCCGCACAGCCCTCGCCCACGGCCCGCGTGCCCTCTGTGAGGAGTATATCGAGGGCGCTGAGGTCGAGGTCGCCCTCCTCGAGCGCGACGGTGCGCCGTTTGCCTCGACCGTGGGTGAGATCGAATCGGGCGCCACCTTCTACGACTATAACGCCAAATACCGCGACCGCACCTCGCGCGTCTTTATCCCGGCACGCCTTCCGCGCCACGCGCGCGACCGTGTCCGTGAGTATGCCGTCCGCCTCTTCCGCGCGCTCGGCTGCCGCGGCCTCTCCCGCGCCGACTTCTTCGTAAAGCCGGATGGCGAGGTGCTCCTGAATGAGATCAATACAATGCCGGGCTTTACCGACATCAGTATGTTCCCTATGCTCCTGCATACCACTGGCCTTTCGATGGGGGATATCATCAACATCCTCCTCGAAAATGCCGTATCGTAAAGTATGGTTTGCATCTATGACAGTGGCGTTGGCGGCCTTGGCGCCCTTGTCGCCCTGCGCAGGGCCGCCCCGATGACCGACATCGTTTACCTCGGCGATACCGCCCGCGTTCCCTACGGCACGCGCGATGCCGCCACCGTCCGGCGCTACGCCCGCGAGTCACTCGACTATCTCGCATCTCTTTCACCGGAGGCCATCCTCGTCGCCTGCGGCACCGTCTCGACCGTCGCCCTTCCGGCACTCTGCGGGCGCTATCCGATGCCCGTTCTCGGCATCGTGGAGGCGGGGGTCGCCAATGCTCTTGCCGAGGGTCCCCCCTCGCGCATCGCCGTTCTCGGCACCGAGGCCACCGTCAGGAGTGGCACCTTCGCCTCCCGCCTCGCTGCCCTTGCTCCTCATGCCGAGGTGCGCTCGCTCGCCTGCCCCCTTTTTGTCGCCCTGGCCGAGGCAGGGCTCGTCGCTCCCGATGATCCCATTCCGCGCCTTGTGGCCGAGCGCACCCTTGCTCCCCTTCATGACTTCCGCCCCGAGGCGGTTCTCCTTTGCTGCACGCATTTCCCTTGGCTCTCCCCCCACGTCGCACGTGCCTTCCCCGGCGCGCGCCTTATCGACTGCGGTAAGGCCGCGGTCACCACCCTTCTCCCCGTGCTGAAGCCCCACGGCAAGGGCGACCTCCGCTTCCTCGTCACCGACGGGGCCGAGGCCTTCCGCCGCGTCGCCCACCGAATGATGGGGGATATTTCGGTAAGCTCTTTTTCCACCGTCACCCTTACCGACTAATATAGCCTTCTCCTTGCACTAACCTCGCCTCTCCCTATAAAATCAATAAAATTCCTAAAAAAGGAGACGTATCAATGTCCGGTTACAGAAGAGGACGGATCAACGATGCCGTCGCACAGGAGCTTGCCATTTGCCTGCGCGATGCCCGCGATCCCCGCATCCTTGACAATTTTGTTTCGATCACACGCTGCGAGGTGGCCCCCGACCTGAAGGTCGCCCGCGTCTACTATTCGGCGCTCGGTGACACCACCTCCGCAGGGGAAGGCCTGCGTGCCGCCCACGGTATGCTGCGCCGCCATCTTGCCATGACCCTGAACCTCCGTCAAACGCCCGAGCTTCTGTTCTATGCCGACGGCTCGATCGCCCACGGCGCCAAGATTTCGCGCATCCTTGAGGAGATCGCTCCGAAAAGGGAGAGCGAGGAAGGGGCGGACGGCGATGAGTGAAGCACGCCCCCTCGCACGCTGTGAGGTGATGGGGCTCCTTCTCTCCCTTCGCGCCCCTGCCGTTCTTGCGCACCGCAACCCCGACGGAGATGCCGTCGGGAGCGCCGTCGCGGTGGTTCGAGCCCTCCGCGCGCGCGGCATCCCCGCCTCGCTCCTTTTGCCCGAGCCGATTCCCGATCGCCTCGCTTTCCTCGCCGAGGGCGTCCCCGTATGCGATACCGAGCCACGGGAGATCGTCTGTGTCGATATCGCCTCGCTGGCTCAGACCGGGCAGGCCGCCCCCCTCGTCATGGGTGCCGCCACCGTCCTCTCGATCGACCACCACGAGATCGGCACGCCCTTCGCCCCTACCTACACCTGCGGCGAGGCCTCGTCGGTCGGTGAGGTGCTGTACGATCTCCTTTCGGACGGCGGGCGTCTGCTCCTCGAGCCCGCGGTGGCCGCCCCCCTCTATGCCGCCATTGCCTCGGATACCGGCGGCTTCCGCTTCCGTAATTCCACCCCCGCCGCCCACCGCGCGGCGGCGGCCCTTCTCGAAACCGGCATCGACGGTGCCGAGATCTCGCGCCGCCTCTTTGACATCCGTACCGATGGCGAGCTCGCGGCCACGGCCGCGGCCGTGGCGATGGCAAAGCAGCACTACGGCGGCCGTCTTTCGGTGCTTGCCGTCTCGCTTGCCGACCTCGGGGAGCGAGATCTTTCGGAGCACGACTTTGACGGCGTGATCGAAACCGTCCGTTCAAGGCAAGGGGTTGAGATCGCCGCCCTCATCCGCGAACGCGCCGACGGTACCGTGCGCCTCTCGCTCCGCTCGGTCGGGGCGGACGTGGCCGCGCTCTGCCTCAGCTTCGGCGGTGGAGGCCATAAGCTGGCCGCCGGTGCCACTCTCCCTGTCACGACCGCCGCCGAGGGGGCCGCCCTCGTCGTTCGCGAGTGCGCCCGCTATTTCTCTTAAAGAAATAACCAAAGCTGCGGCAAAATCGCCGCGACCCCTTGATTTTCCAAAAAAAGCATATTACAATAAAGAAGTAAAACCATTTGGAGGACAGGCTATGAACAGGACATACATCAAAGACATCGTTCCGGGTACCCCCTGCCGGGTGCGCGGCTTTATCGAAAACATCCGCAACAAGCGCACGATGGCGTTTCTCGTCATTCGTGACGTAACGGGTAAGCTCCAGATCACGATCGAGAAGGAGAAGCTCCCCGAGATCGCCGCGATCGTTGACACTCTGATGCTCGAGTCGGTCGTGACCGTCACGGGTACTGTCGTTGAGACCGAATTTGTCAAGCTCGGCGGGCGCGAAATGCTCCCCGAGACGATGGAGGTCGATTCGCTCGCCGCCGCCATTCCGATCGGTCCCGACGCCAATATCGACACCCGCCTCGACTATCGCTGGATCGACTTGAGAAGCGAGAAGAACCTTCTGATGTTCCGCGTCCAGTCCACCTTTGTCAACGCGATGCGCCGCTTCCTCTGCGAGCGCGACTTCACCGAGATCCATACCCCGAAGCTGATCGGTGCCGCCTCTGAGAGCGGAGCCGACGTCTTCGAGCTCACCTACTTCGACCGCAAGGCCTACCTCGCCCAGAGCCCCCAGTTCTATAAGCAGATGGCCATGGCCTCGGGCTTTGAGCGCATCTTCGAGACCGGACCCGTCTTCCGCGCCGAGAAGTCCTTCACCAATAAGCATACCACCGAGTTCACGGGCTTTGACCTCGAGTTCAGCTATATCGACTCCTACGAGGACGTCATGGCGCTTGAGGAGGAGATGCTCACCGCCGCCCTTGCCGAGGTCAAGGAGAAGCACGGTGAGGATGTCGAGAGGGTCTTCGGTCTTCCCGTCGTCGTCCCGACTCTCCCCTTCCCGCGCATGAAGCTCGCCGATGTCTATGCCGAGCTGAAGTCCCGCTACGGCTACGAATGCCCGAAGGGCGAGGAGGGCGATCTCACCACCGAGGCCGAGCACCTGACGGCGAAGCTCGCCGAGGAGATGTTCGGTCATGAGTTCCTCTTCATCACCGATTACGCCGCCGAGAAGCGTGCCTTCTATCATATGCGTGACGAGCGCGGTGTGCCGATGGGCTATGACCTCATCTGGCGCGGCGTTGAGATCACCACGGGTGCCCAGCGTGAGCACCGCTACGATGTCCTCTGCCGCCAGGCCGCCGAAAAGGGCCTTGCCGAGGATGTTAAATTTTACACCGAGTTCTTCCGCTACGGCTGCCCGCCCCACGGCGGCTTCGGCCTCGGCGTTGACCGTCTCACCATGCTCCTGACCGGCACCGCGATCAAGGAAGCGATGTTCCTGTTCAGGGGCCCGAACCGCCTCACCCCGTAACCTCGCGGGTATAAACGGTGATAAGCTCTGCGGCCGAGGACAACCGTGCTCGACGACCGTCTTGGTCGCCTTCGCAGTCCCCATCCGCAAACCTTCTCATCCGTTTCTCCTCCGCGAGGAACTTTGACGGTAAATTTTGCGCTCTTTCGCGGAGTCGAACACAACCGTGCTCGACGACCGTCTTGGTCGCCTTCGCAGTGTCCCCCGACGACGAATAGCATCAATTTCTGCTCCGCGAACCCCCTCGCAGGCATAAATCGCTCTCTTCCGCAGAAACGAACACAACCATGCTCACTGTACGCCTTTGTACAGCTTCGCAGTCCCCCGAAGTGGCACATAGCATCAAAAATTCCTCGCCGAGACCTCTCGCGTCTAACCTTAGCCTTCCCCAGTGGGGGCAAACGAAACTCCAAAAATCAACCGAAAGGACGGATTTTTGGTTAGTTGAGTTGCGCAAAGCGAAGCGTCGCGAGGTGGCGGCGGAGCCGACGGATGAGGTGTTAAGGCTCCCCCCTCGGGGGAGCTGTCGCGGCACGCGACTGAGAGGGCTGACCACCCCCTCCCCGCGGATATGGGACGCTCGCAGGCTCGCTATTCCGTCGCTGCGCTCCTTACGAAATGCGCGCTCGTTATCACTCGCTTCATTTCGCCCTATCCTTGGGGTATCGCTGTGAAAAAACGCCACAGTGTGGCGTTTTTTTCTTGCTCATCCAAAAGAGGCCTTCGTTCGTTCTAACTAAGCCTCGCCCTTCGGGTAGCGAAGCGGCGCGAGGGTCTTGAATGACAGTCCGGGGGACTGTCAGACCCCGAGCGTGACCGAGCCGCAGCGAGACAGGTGGCGCCATAGGCGACGGAGAGGGCTAATTCAGCCCTCCTCCGGGCAAACGAAACTTCAAAAATCAACCGACAGGGCGGATTTTTTGGTTAGTTGAGTTGCGCAGAGCGAAGCGCCGCGGGAGGGGGAGGGGAGGAGCCCCCGGCAGTCGCCCTTGCAAAGATGCTCCGCCTTCGTAGCCCTCGTCCGCAAACCTTTTCCCCTACAACTCAACCAAGACCCCATATGAAAAAAGACGACCATAGGTCGTCTTTTTTACATATTTGCCAACAAAACCTTACAAAATCAAGCCTCAACCTTCTCCTTGCTGATGCCCCGGTCGCTGCTCGGCGAACGGCCAAAGAAGCGTCGGAAGCACTTCGAGAAATAGGAAGGATCGGCAAAGCCGCAGGCGGTGGCCGCCTCGGTCACCGAGGCGCCCCCAGCGATCATTTTCTGGGCGTTCTCCAACCGAATGCGCGAGAGCGATTCGGTCACCGTCTCGCCGTATTTGCGCTTGTATGTGGCCGTCATCGTGGCGCGACAGCAATGGAAGCGGCGGCAGAGCTTGTCGATCGTCACGTGCTCGCCGTAATGGTTCTCAATGTACGCACGCGCCGCCTCGGCAGGTGTCTCCCCGTTGGCGCGCAAAAGGTTTGAAAGCGCAATGTACCCGGCGCACGCCGTCATGATCCTGCCAAAGGCCTCCATCGTCGTCCGCGAGCAGATCGGGATCTCGGCCACCGCGCGCTCGGCCTCCTCGGGGGTGGCACCGCGGGCGCACAGCCCGGCCGCCACACGCTCACGCTCCCCGAGCACGTCCTCGAGTACCTGGCCCATCATCAAAAAGCCGAGGAGGACGTTGTCCTGATAGATCGGGCTCACCGCTTCATAAAGCCCCATATGGCAACGGTAGACCTGGATCCTCCCCTCACTCCTCGCCCGTCCGAGCGCGGTGGCATCGCTTTCAAGACATCGGTGGAGAAGTCCGCAGGTCTTGTGCGTGCAAAGGCAAAAGGGGGAGGGGCCCTCGGGGTAGGCTGCGATCTCATGCGCCATCGCATCGTGGAGCGACAGGCGGAAGCCCGAGGCCTCGTAGAGCGCGCGTAAGAGCGCGGTGATTTCCTCCTTGTGGATCAAAGCGAACACCTTCTTTCAAGGGAAACTTTCAGGGGAGCTTTCAGGCAAATAAAGCCCTTATTTAAGGGAAAAACAACTCATTTATCCGATTTTACTTATTATTATACGATTTTCCATTGAAAAGTCAAGCAGTTTCTTGTATAATCTAAGTGCAATCTGTTAACACATTATGAAAACGGAGGAAAAAATTATGGCAACTGTGACTCGCGAGGAGCTTTGTGAAAAAATGGAGGAGGCGATCTCCGCCTTCGCGATCGAGGGAGAGAAGGTCTCCTGCGAGCTGTATGGGAGCGGTCATATCAACGATACCCACCTGCTCGTCACCCGTCTTGCGGACGGTAAGGAGCGCCGCTACATCCTTCAGCGCATCAATCATATCGTCTTCCCCCATCCCGATGAGGTGATGGAGAATATTGAGAGCGTTACGAGGCATCTCCGCAAAAGCATCGCAGCTGCGGGCGGCGATCCCGACCGTGAGACTCTGACCGTGGTCCCCACCAAGGAGGGCGCAGCCTACTATCGCGATTCGATCGGCAGCTATTGGCGCATCTATCTCTTTATCGAGGATAACCTCAGCCTCGATAAGGTCGAAACGCCCGAGCAGTTTTATGCCAGCGGTGTTGCCTTCGGCCGCTTCCAGAGTCAGCTTGCCGACTTCCCGGCCGAGACCCTGCACGAGGCCATTGTGAACTTTCACAATACCCCCGTCCGCTTTGAAAATCTTGAGCGCGCCATCGAGAAGGATGCCGTTGGTCGCGTCGCTGAGGTCGCCGATGAGATCGCCTTCTGCCGTGCTCGCCGCGAGTTTACCGAGACCCTGTATCGCGCCCACGCCGAGGGCAAGCTCCCTCTCCGCGTGACCCACAACGATACCAAGCTCAACAACATCCTCTTTGACGCCGCCACCAAGGAGCCGCTTTGCGTCATCGACCTCGATACCATCATGCCCGGCTTCTCGGTCAACGATTTCGGCGATTCGATTCGCTTCGGTGCTACCACCGCGGCCGAGGATGAGACCGACCTTTCGCGTGTCGAGCTCGATCTTGCCCTTTTCGAGACCTTTGCCCGCGGCTTCATCGAGGGCTGTGACGGGCGTCTGACCCCCACCGAGATCGCGCTTTTGCCCGTCGGTGCCAAGATGATGACCTTTGAGTGCGGTATGCGCTTCCTCACCGACTATCTTGAGGGAGATACCTACTTCCGCATCCACCGCGAAAAGCATAACCTCGACCGTGCGCGCAACCAGCTTGCCCTCGTCGCCAGCATGGAAAAGAAGTGGGACGAGATGGCGAGGATCGTTGCCGCCCTTTGCGATAAGGAGGCTTACCGTGGCTGAGAAAATCTTAAAGAACGTAAAAATTGACGGCAAGATCACCGATCTTGTGGCCGAGGACGGTAAGATCAAGGCGATCGGCAAGACCGATAAGCCCGGCGAGGATTGCGGCGGCTACGATCTGTATCCCGGCCTCTTTGATATCCACGCCCACGGCGCCGTCGGCTTTGACACGATGGAGATCATGGACGGTGGCCTCCTTGAAATGGCTAAGTTTGAGTTTGAGAACGGCACGACGAGCTGGCTCCCTACCACGATGACGATGGACATTGACACCATCCGTGCCGTCGTCAACCGTGACCTCCCGAGGGCCGATGGCTGTGCCAAGATCGAGGGCTTTCATATGGAGGGTCCTTACATTGCGGACAAGTATAAGGGCGCCCAGAACGGTGACTTTATCAAGTCCCCCACGATGGCCGAGTTCTCGACCCTTAAGAACATCAAAAAGATCACTCTCGCCCCCGAGCTCGACGGTGCCATCGACTTCATCCGTGAGTGCACCGCCACGACCGATACCGTCATCTCGCTCGGCCACACGGCGACCGATTACGAGACCGCCATTGCTGCGATTGACAATGGCGCCACCTCGCTGACTCACACCTTCAACGCGATGTCTCCCCTGCATCACCGCGATCCCGGCCCGATCGGTGCCGCGGTGGAGAAGGGGATCTATGCCGAGGTGATCTGTGACGGACTGCACGTCTCGCGCGCCGCCATCCTCACCCTCTACCGCGCCCTCGGCCCCGACCGCATGATCCTCATCAGCGATTCGCTCCGTGCGACCGGCCTCGGCGACGGCGAATTCTCCTTCGGCGGTCAGAAGATCTTCGTGCGTGACGGTGTGGCCCGTATCGAGGCCGGCAACCTTGCCGGCTCCACCACGCCCCTGCTCGGCTGTGTCCGCAAGGCGGTCGAGTTCGGCATCCCGAAGGCTGATGCTCTCCGTATGGCCTCGGCGACGCCTGCCAGATCGCTCGGAATGAAGAAGGGCGAGCTGCGCGTTGGCTACGATGCCGAGTTCATCCTCGTCGATAACGACCTGAACCTCATCCGTTCTATCATTCTTTGAGTCGTCCTCGGTACGACATAAGGATACCGAAACACCCCAAGGCCTTGCCGGTCTTCGGGGTGTTTTTGCTTGCTTTTTCGGCAGAGTGACGGAGGATAAGCGCGGTCATGTTGTCGGATTTGTAAATATCACCTTACGAAAAAAGTTTAAAAAATGTCGAAAAGGTCTTGCAATGGACGAATAAAACCCGTATAATGAAGATAGTATTTAATAAATTTTGGTACGGAGCGGCGCTCCGTGCGGAAAGAGGTAGATATGGGACTTTTCAGTTGGTTCGGTCGCAAAAAGAAAAAGGATGAGATCGAAGAGGTTGCGGCACCGGCGGTAGAGACCGCTGTTCCCGAGGAAGCTGCGAAGGAGGAGCCTGCCCCTGCTCCCGAGGCGGCTCCCGCCCCGAAGGCTGAGCCCACCCCTGCTCCCGAGGCGGCTCCCGCCCCGAAGGCTGAGCCTACCCCCGCTCCCGAGGCGGCTCCCGCCC
>JAZNAD010000035.1:0-2101 GCA_045586345.1 Eubacteriales bacterium | reverse complement strand
AACGCCATCCGCCGTGACGAGACGCTCGATAACGTCCATTCGATCTACGTCGATCAGTGGGACTGGGAAAAGGTGATCACGCGCGAAACCCGCACGGTCGACTATCTGAAGGCGACGGTCACGGCCATCGTGAACGCGATCTGCGACACTGCTGACCGTCTGCACGCGGCCTTTCCTCAGCTGCTTCCGACCCTCTCCCGTGACGTGGTCTTCGTGACCTCGCAGGAGCTTGAGGATATGTACCCTACTCTTTCCGGCTCAGAGCGCGAGTCGGCCTTCCTGCGCGAGCATAAGACCGCCTTTATCATCGGCATCGGCGGTGCGCTCCGTTCGGGCAAGCCGCACGACGGCCGCGCCCCCGACTATGACGATTGGACGCTCAACGGCGACCTCTTTTTCTGGTGCGATACCCTCGACCGCGCCATCGAGATCTCCTCGATGGGCATTCGCGTGGATGCCGAGGCTCTCGCATGTCAGCTCTCGATTGCCGGCTGCGACGAGCGCCGTGAGTACCCCTTCCACAAAATGCTCCTCGCTGACGAATTGCCCCTGACGATCGGCGGCGGCATCGGTCAGTCGCGCCTTTGTATGCTCCTGATGGGCTGTGCCCACGTCGGTGAGGTGCAGGTCAGCGTCTGGGACGAGGAGACCGTCCGCATCTGCGCCGAGGCCGGCGTGATGCTTCTCTGATATGGAGCTGACCTCCCCCTCCGTCATCCGCTCGCTGATGAGCGAGGCGGGCATCACCTTCCGCAAGGAATTCGGCCAGAATTTCCTGACGAACCGCGACGTTCTGGAGCGTATTGCCGACTCTGCCGCCGAGAGCTGTGACACGATGATCCTTGAGATCGGCCCCGGCATCGGCTCGCTTACGCAAAAGCTCTGCGAGCGCTACGCGAAGGTCGTAGCGATCGAGATCGACCGTGGGCTGATCCCCGTGCTTGGCAAGACCCTCGCCGACTACGATAACGTCAAGATCATTGAGGGCGACGTGATGAAGGTCGACCTTGCCGCTCTTATCGAACGCGAGGCCGAGGGGCGCCCCGTTGCCGTCTGCGCCAACCTCCCCTATTACATCACCACGCCGATCCTTTTGCGCCTCCTTGAGACGCATCTCCCCCTCACCTCGATCACCGTTATGATCCAGAGTGAGGTTGCCGACCGCTTGGCGGCTCTCGCCGGCTCGCCCGACTACGGCGCCATCACAGCGGTGCTCGGCTATTACGGTGAGGTGCGCCGTCTTTTTACCGTTTCGGCAGGGAGCTTTATGCCGCCGCCGAAGGTCTCGTCGGCGGTTGTGCGGCTTGATCTCTATCGAAAGCCGCGCTACACGCCTCTGTCCGAGGCTTACTTCTTCCGCGTAATCCACGCGGCCTTCGCCCAACGCCGCAAGACGCTGGTGAACGCCTTGGCAGGTCCCTTGGCGATCGACAAGGAGACCCTGACTGAGGTGATCACCGCCGAGGGGCACTCGCCAACCGTGCGCGGTGAACGCCTCTCGACGGGCGACTTCGTTCGCCTTGCCGATGAACTTTACGAAAAAACAAAAAAGCCTCAGTGAGGCTTT
This sequence comes from Eubacteriales bacterium, assembly GCA_045586345.1. Classification (GTDB taxonomy): domain Bacteria; phylum Bacillota; class Clostridia; order Oscillospirales; family CAG-272; genus UBA1740. The sequence goes on along the minus strand of JAZNAD010000035.1, from coordinate 534 downwards.
TTTGTTTTTTCACTTGATCTCGACCGTCACGCGCTTGCCGCAGGTGTTGGCGGCGGCCTTCATCACGCAGCGGATGGCCTTGGCGATCTTGCCGTGATGGCCGATCACCATGCCGGTGTCCTCCTCGGCAACCGAGAGGACAAAGGTGATGTCGTCACCGTCCACGGTCTCCTCGACAGTCACGCTATCGGGAGTGTCGACGATGGCGCGTGCGATATCGGTCAGGATTTGCTTCAGATCCATGCCGATCCTACCTCTTACCGATTACTCGGCCGAGGCGCTCTTCTTGAGCAGAGCCTTGACGGTGTCGGTGGGCTGAGCACCCTTGGCGATCCAAGCGGCAGCACGCTCCGCGTCGATCTTGATCTCGGCGGGCGAGGTCATGGGGTTGTAGTAGCCGATCTCCTCGATGAAGCGGCCGTCACGGGAATAACGCTCGTCAGCCACGACAACACGGTAGAAGGGGGACTTCTTCGCGCCCATTCTTCTCAGTCTGATTTTAACCATTGCTTTTTCCTCCACAAAGTTGTTTTA
>JAZNAD010000034.1:0-5925 GCA_045586345.1 Eubacteriales bacterium | reverse complement strand
ACTGAGCAGGATACGACGGAGCGAGTTGCCGAGCGTAATGCCGTAGCCCCGTTCAAGGGGCTCAGCAACAAACTCGCCTTCGCTCCCGTCCTCGTTCATTTCGGTAGCGGTAATATTAAATTTCTCAAACATCGTGATGCTCCTCCTATACAATAATTCTGTTGGCTGACCTCCGGGAGGAGGTCAGGCTGGCTATTGAATGCCTCATCCAAAGCTCCGGTACCGGTTGCAAGGGATGCGACACGCGGAGGCTTACTTGGAATAAAGTTCGACGATGAGCTGCTCTTCGAAGTCGAAGTCGATGTCCTCACGGGCGGGAAGGCTGACGACCTTCGCGCAAAGATCCTGCTCGTTGAACTCGAGCCACTTCGGCTTCACCTTGGAGGGAGCGTTCTCAGCAAGGGCCTTGATCTTGGCACCGTCACGGCGGCTTTCCTTCACGGCAACCACGTCACCGGCCTTCACAAGCATCGAAGGAATGGTAGCCTTGTTGCCGTTGATGGTGAAGTGACCGTGCAGAACGAGCTGACGGGCTTCCTTACGGCTCTCGGCCATACCCATGCGGTACACCACGTTGTCAAGACGACGCTCAAGGAGGACGAGGAGGTTTGCGCCCGTCATGCCCTCTTTGGCCTCGGCGATCTCGTAGTAGTTTCTGAACTGTCTCTCGAGAACACCGTAGTAGCGTCTCGTCGCCTGCTTCTCACGGAGATGTCTGCCGTAATCCTCAACCTTCTTGCGGGCAGCGCCGTGCTGGCCGGGGGCAGTACCGCGCTTTTCAACGGGGCACTTGGAGGAGAGACACTTGTCGCCCTTGAGATACAGCTTCTTGCCTTCTCTGCGGCAGAGCTTGCAGTTAGCACCAGTATATCTTGCCATTTTCTTTATACCTCCCTTGAATTAAACACGGCGACGCTTAGGCGGGCGGCAGCCGTTGTGGGGGATCGGGGTCACGTCACGGATGAGCGTGATCTCAAGCCCTGCGGTCTGGAGTGCACGGATCGCGGACTCACGGCCCGACCCGGGACCTCTGACATAGACCTCAACCGTCTTCATGCCGTGCTCGACGGCAGCCTTGGCGGCAGTCTCAGCGGCAGTCTGCGCGGCGTAAGGGGTGGACTTTCTCGAGCCCTTGAAGCCCATCTCACCGGCGGAGGCCCACGAAACCGCGTTCCCCTTGGTGTCGGTGATGGTCACAATGGTGTTGTTAAAGGTGGAGCGGATATGAGCGGCACCCGACTCAATGTTCTTGCGCTCGCGGCGTTTCTTGACAATTTTCTTGCCAGCAGTAGCTTTAGCCATCTTTCGTCACTCCTTATTTCTTCTTGTTGGCGATCGTCTTCGCCGGACCTTTTCTGGTTCTTGCATTGGTCTTGGTACGCTGACCGCGAACAGGCAGGCCCTTTCTGTGGCGGATGCCGCGGTAGCAGTTGATCTCGACCATGCTCTTGATGTTCATAGCGACTTCACGGCGGAGGTCACCCTCGACGTGGTAATCGGCCTCGATAACATCACGAAGCTTAGCGACTTCACTCTCGGTGAGGTCTTTGGCGCGGGTATTCGGATCGATCCCGGTCTTGGCCAGGATGTCCTGTGCGCTCTTGAGGCCGATACCGTAAATGTAGGTAAGGGCGATCTCGATGCGCTTGTTGTTGGGAATATCAACACCAGCAATACGAGCCATGGATATTACTCTCCTTTTGTTTTAATTTGACCGTGAAAGGCTTAGCCCTGCTTCTGCTTGTGCTTGGGGTTCTCGCAGATAACCATGACGCGACCTTTTCTCTTGATGATTTTGCACTTTTCGCAAATCTTCTTGACGGAAGGCTTTACTTTCATTCTTGTATACCGTTCCTTTCAGCACTGAATTTACTTTTTCCGCCAGGTGATGCGGCCCTTGGTGAGGTCGTAGACCGAAACCTCCACTGTCACCGTGTCTCCCGGCAGGATCTTGATATAGTTCATACGAAGCTTACCCGAAATATGGGCGGTCACAATGTGCCCGTTGGGAAGCTTGACCTTGAAGGTGGCGTTCGGCAGTGCTTCGAGCACTACACCATCCTCAAACTCAATAAGGTCATCCTTCGGCAGAAAAATCCCTCCCCTTCTGCATAATAGCTCATTTGATATCAGTCATAAGCTCGGGGCCGTCCGCCGTAACCGCCACAGTATTTTCATAATGTGCGGAGAGCGAGCCGTCCACCGTTACGACCGTCCAGCGATTGGGCAGGATGCGTACATCCGCACTGCCCGCGTTGACCATCGGTTCGATGGCGAGTGTCATTCCGGGAAAGAGGCGAACGCCGCGGCCGGGAGTTCCGAAGTTCGGAACCTCGGGCTCCTCGTGAAGCTCGGCACCCACCCCGTGCCCCACAAACTTGCGGACCACCGAGTAGCCGAACTTACGGACGTGCTCCTCGACTGCGCTGCCGATATCGCCGATGCGGTTGCCGGAAAGCGCTGCTGCCGCCCCCCGTCGGAAGCTCTCCTCGGTCTCCCGAATGAGGGCTGCCGCTTCGGGACTGATCGCCCCGACGGCAAAGGTCCGGGCGGCGTCGCCCGTAAACCCGCAATACCGTGCGCCGACGTCCACCTTCACGATATCGCCTTCCTTAAGGATGCGCGTATCCGAGGGGATGCCGTGGATGACTTCGTCATTGATGCTGATGCAGGCGGCGGCGGGAAACCCGCCGTACCCGAGGAAGGTCGGACGCGCATTGCATTTTTCAATGTATGCGCGAATGATACTATCGAGCGCCTTGGTGGAAATACCCGGGCGGATCGCCTCCTCGGCTACGAGGAGTGCCTCGCCTGTAATTCGGCAAGCTTGCCTCATCAGCTTGAGCTGTTCTGTATTTTTGATCGGAATCATGCGTCCTTGACTCCCAGAGCACGGAGCGTGCGTGCCGTTGTCTCGCGGATATCGTCCGCCCCCTCCACGCTTACAAGAAGCCCGAGGGAAGCATAGAAATCCTTGAGAGGCTCGGTGGTTTCGTGATACACACGCAGGCGGTCGCGCACGACCTCCGGCTTGTCGTCACGGCGGACGGTCAGTGCCGCACCGCACTTATCGCAAACCCCCTCTGTCTTGGAAGGCAGCGACACCGTATGATAGGTGGCACCGCAATCACCGCAGACGCGACGACCGCTCATGCGGTCGATGATTACCCCGTCGTCGACCTCAAGCGAGATCACACGGTCGGGGCGAATCCCCATCCGGTCAAGTGCCTCAGCCTGAGGCACCGTGCGGGGGAATCCGTCGAGGATAAAGCCTTTGACGCAATCGGGGGCAGCAAGGCGCTCACGGATAATCTCAATGACCACCTCATCGGGCACCAGCGCACCGTTTTCGATGTACGTCTTGGCGGCAATCCCAACGGGAGTGCCGTCCTTGATTGCCTGCCGGATAATGGCACCTGTGGAGATCGTGGGGATGCCGAAATGCTCCGACACGATCTCCGCTTGGGTGCCCTTCCCGGCCCCGGGGGCACCGAGAAAAATGATCTTCATAGATCTCTCCTTACGACAGGAAGCCCTTATAATTGCGCATCGTCAGCTGAGCCTCAAGCTCGCGCGCCGTTTCCAGCGCGATACCGACAACGATCAGGATCGAGGTACCGCCGAAGGTGAAGCTCTGAGCCAGAGCTGCCGCCGTATCGGCGCTCGAGATCGCCGTGAGGATAGGCTCGATCACGAGGGGACGGACGATGATCGGCAGGATCGCGATGACCGACAGGAAGAGCGCGCCCATCAGGGTGATCTTGCTGAGGATCTTCTTGATATACTCTGCCGTAGGTCTGCCCTGACGAATGCCGGGGATCATACCGCCGTTCTTCTTCAGGTTGTTAGCAACCTCCACGGGATTGAACGAGATCGTGATATAGAAGTAGGCAAAGGCGATGATGAGGACAAAGAGAAGGATCGGATAGATCCAGCCGTTAGCGTCAAACACGCGGTAGAAGCCGCCCCAGAAGCCCTTTGTCGAAGCGTTCACGCCGCACAGCACAAGGATCGTGGTGGGGAGCGAAACGATCGAGGAAGCGAAGATGACAGGCATAACACCCGCCATATTCAGCTGCAGGGGGAGGTTCGTGCTCTGCCCGCCGTACATCTTACGGCCGACAACGCGCTTGGCGTACTGCACGGGAATCCGACGCTCACTCCCTGTGATGAAGACGATGAAGAAGGTCAGGGCGAGAAGACCCAGCACCACAAAGAGCGTAAGGCCGATCGCACCGAAGCCCTTCCCGACCGAGGTGCTGAACGAGGCGCCGATAAGGCTGCCAAGCGTGATCAGCGTCGAGGGGAGCGAGTGGATGATGTTGAAGAAGAGGATCAGAGAGATACCGTTCCCAAGACCGTTCTCGTTGATCTTCTCGGCCAGCCACATCACGAGCGATGCGCCGGCGCAGAAGCACACAACGATGACGGACGCATACAGGAACCAGGTCCACTTCTGGCCTTCACCCCAGACGGCCTCGTCAACCAGCATGTTGTTCTTCGCAAGCAGGATATAGTAGCCGATTGCGGTCACAACAGCGAGGATGACGGTGACGATGCGAGTCCACTTGTTGATGAACTGCTTCCCCTCCTCCCCCTGCTTGGCGCGCTCGCCAAGCTTCGGGAAGGCAACCGTCAGAAGCTGCAAAACGATAGACGCCGTAATGTAGGGCGAAATACCGAGTGCAAACAGGGTAGCCTGCTCAAGGGCACCGCCCGAGAGCGTAGAGAGATACGAGAAGATGGTGTTACCGAAGTTGGCGTTGAAATTCGACGCATCCACGTAAGGGACGGGAATAACCGCACCGATACGGTACAGAAGCAGAATGAAGAGCACGACGAGGATCTTGCGACGGAGCTCGGGAACCCCCCATGCTTTTCTGATGGTCTGAAGCATTTAGATCACCTCAGTCTTTCCACCTACTGCCTCTATCTTCTCCTTTGCCGAATTTGAAAAGACAGCCGCTTTCACGGTAAGTTTTTTAGTGAGCTCGCCGTTACCAAGGATCTTAACGCCGTCATTGACGCGGCTGACGAGACCCGCCTCGCAAAGCGCGGCAGTGTCGATCACAGCACCGTCTTCAAATCTGTTGAGTGCTTCAATGTTGACAATGGCAAACGTCTTGCCAAATTTGTTGTGGAAGCCTCTCTTCGGGAGCTTCCGGTACAGGGGGAGCTGGCCGCCCTCAAAGCCGGGACGGACACCGCCGCCCGAGCGGGCATTCTGGCCCTTGTGGCCCTTACCTGCGGTCTTACCGTTGCCGGAACCGGGACCTCTTCCCTTACGGTAGGATTCCTGAGCGGAACCGGCCGCGGGCGAAAGTTCATGGAGCTTCATTTTTATTCCTCCTTATTTATTCCGATCAAACGGTCTCGATCTTGACGAGATGATGCAGGACGGCGATCTTGCCTGCCAGCACAGCGTCATTGTCGTGCACGATGCTGTCGCCGACTCTCTTGAGACCAAGCGAGGCAGCGGTAGCCTTCTGATTCGGCTTAGCCGAGATCAGGCTCTTAGCGAGAACAACCTTCACTTTTTCCATGACATTGTCCTCCTTAACCCTTGATCTCATCGGCGCTGAGGCCACGCAGAGCAGCCACTTCCTCCACCGTACGGAGCTGGGCAAGACCGGCGAAGGTCGCCTTGACAACGTTGATGGGGTTGGAGGAGCGGAGGCACTTGGCACGGATATTCTTGATACCCGCGGCCTCAAGGACCTTACGGACAGAGCCGCCGGCGATGATACCGGTACCGGTCGGGGCGGGCTTCAGAAGCACGCGGCCCGAGCCGAACTCGCCGGTGATCTCGTGGGGGATGGTGGTATCGGCGAGCGACACCTTGATCATGTTTTTCTTTGCATCTTCAATTCCCTTGCGGATCGCTTCGGGAACTTCGGCAGCCTTCCCAAGACCGTAGCCGACGCG
>JAZNAD010000033.1:0-10956 GCA_045586345.1 Eubacteriales bacterium | reverse complement strand
AATGATGTTGACCTGCGGTCAAATGATGTGGGCTGCGCCCACTGAGGTTGCGCCGGGCGCAAATGAGGAGAGGGGGAAGGCGGAGGGGGTGCTTGGCGAGTTATGCCTGCGAGGGGTATTTGCCGGCGGCGGTCATCGCGGCGATGGCCGCGCGTACGGTTTCGGCATCCTCGCGGTAGGTCACGCCGTACCAGCGCTCGGGCGTCGGGAGGACACGGTAGCGTGCGCCCTTCTCGCGGATAAGTCGATCGACATGGGCAGGGAGATAATATTCGCTTTTCAGGGGATCGGGCATCGCGGCAAGGAAGTCGGAAAAGCCCTCCTCAAGCGACGCAAGGATCGAGGGGGAGAAGCCCCAGAGATTCATGGAAACGATCGTGTCGAGGGGGATGCCGCTGTTCTTATCGAGGGCGGTGTGCTCGGTGACGCTCTCAAGGTAGCCGTCCCTCACCCGGCAGATGCCGCGGCTGACGGTGCCGCTTTCGGTCAGGGTCTTGCCGAGCTCAAAGCCCACCATGCATTCGGGAGAGTCACTGACAAGGCAATCATGGATGAGGCGATAGGACTCGGCGCCGTAGTAATCGTCGGCATTGATGACGGCAAAGGGGGTCGTGACGGCGTGGCGCGCCGCGAGGACGGCGTGGCCGGTCCCCCAGGGCTTGACGCGTCCCTCGGGGAGGGTGAAGCCGTGCGGAAGGTCGGTAGGATCCTGGAAGACGTACTCAACATCGGTCAGTGCCTCGATGCGGCGCCCGGCAACAGCACGGAAGTCGGCCTCTATCTCCTTTTTTATGACGAGGACCACCTTATCGAAGCCGGCGCGCACGGCATCATACACCGAATAGTCGATGATGACCTCGCCATGGGGTCCGAGAGGAGTCATCTGCTTCAGACCGCCGAAGCGGCTTCCCATGCCTGCAGCCATGATAACAAGAGTCGTTTTTTTGTTCATGTGTCCACGCTTTCTACCTTTACGGTCGTCGTTTTGCGAGGGTTTTCCATTAGTATAGCATATGCTTCCAAAATATGCAAGAGGCTCACGGTGGAACGGCGCAGTTTCTGTGAATTCCGCGCAAAAGGTCTTGACAACGCCCCTTCCTTCTGTTATAATATATACGCTATGGGGGAAGATACGTGCTCCTCCAACATAATTACCTTAGGTGAAAGGATCACATCATGAAAAAAGGGCTTCGTCTTTTGGCGCTCCTGCTTCTCTTTTGTCTGCTCCCCGTCGGGCTTCTGGCCTGCGGCGGTGACGACGACGAGACCACCACGATCAAACGCCCCGAGGGCGTTACGGTGGACCCAAAGTGGGACAGCGTCGACCTCTCCGACGTTCATCTGTACATCGGCTATAACGAGGTGGTCTCAGGGAATGTCTCCGATACCGGTGCCGGCAACTCCGCGATCTATCTGATCGGGCCGGATGAGAACGGCGACCATTCGCGTGGCGACTACAAGGCCGCCTACGAGCGTCACGCGCTCGTTTGCTCGGTCCTCGGTCTTTCGCGGGGCAAGAACGGCAACCTCACCTACACCGAGACCGGCTGGGGCGGCACCGACGATACCCTGAAGATCATTCAGGACTACAACGCCGCCGACATGGACAACACCCCGAACATCATCATCCACCAGAACTACGGTATGGTGCGCGGCGGTATCCTCGGTGAGTTCTACAACGCCTACGAGGATGAGTACACCAACTACTTCGATCTGACGCACGAGGGCTGGTACCTCGACATGATGGAGGAGAACTCACTCTCGAAGGATAAGATCTACATGCTGATGGGTGACTACTTCATCGATCAGTTCCGCTTTGCCTGCGGCGTGCTTGTCAATACCTCGATGATCGACCAGATTCTCCGCTTTGAGGATGGCATGGACGGTCTTTACGAGATCGTTAACTCGGGCAACTGGACCTACGACGAATTCAAGCGCATTGCCTCGCTCGGCTACACGCCCGGCTCGACCGGCGAGAGCCTTGTGATGGGCGCTGTCGGTCAATCCTCGTGGGTCGCGCGTACCTTCTTCGCTTCCTCGGGCCTTGACATCTTCCAAAGAGATGCGAACGGCACTCCCTCCTACATCTCCGACTCGACTGCCATCTCGGCCTGGCTCGATCAGATGCTGGCCATGCAGCGCGAGTCCTACTTCGAGCATGCCTGGGATCTGAACATCCAGCTGAACTCGAACAGAGATACCGCTGCAAAGACCTTTATCAACGGCGGTGCCGTCTTTGCCATGCATCAGATGATCCTCTCCTTCGAGGGCTCGAACATTCTGGATATGGATTCACCCGCCTCGATCGTTCCTACGCCGAAGTACATTCCTGTCGGCGGCACCAACGACGGAAGCACGGACTACCGCGCCCTGACCACCGACCACGCCGGCTCGGGCGGTATCCTCATTTCTGCGGATCCCGAGCAGTTCACCGCCGCCACGGCCTTCCTGCAGCTGATGACCGAGCAGTCGGAGGAGTTCTTCACGCAGTATTACGAGAACGGCCTTAAGCACCGCGATAACGAGGCCGGCATCGGGCACATTGACATGCTCGACCTCATCCACGCCGGCATCTGCTCGCCGATGTCCTTCCTCTATGACAACTACTGCGCAAAGTCGCTGTCCCTCGACTCCTACGGCTCTATCATGCGTGACATCCTGACGAACGGCTCGAACACCTTCACCTCCTCGTGGAGCTCGGAGCTCAGCGCCAAGCAGAACCGTTGGAGCTACCTGGCGGCGAACTTCGGCACGGCGGCCGCAGGCACACTCCAGTAACATGCCTTCCTAAATACTCCTGTCCCTGCGTGGGAGAGAGCCCGGTCTTTCTCCCGTGCAGGGACTCGCTGTATTCTGACAAATGACACGAACACCTTCTCCTCCCCGTGGAGCGGAGGCTGTACCGCGACCTCTGACCGATGGGACTCGATCCGCCGGAGCCTCGGCACGGTGGCGGATGCCGTTCAGTAATTGAAGTTCAGAAGGCACCGCTTTTTTAAGGAGGAGGGCTCCGACCTTCCTCCTTGTTTTATTGAGAAAAAGGGAGCATTTCTCTTGACTTTTTCCTGAAAATAGAGTATAGTGTTCTTAGTGACCGATCAAATATTTTCGGAGGACATCCTTATGGAAATCAACAAAAATCCGCACCGCATTCACCACGAAGCGCTTAAGGCCATCACCCCCGCTATGCGCTATGACGGTAAGGAGGACCTTGCCGAGTGGCAGAAGCGTTCCCGTGCTCGCCTTGCCGCGCTGATGGGTCTTGATAAGATCGTCCCGGCCGACGACGACTGCTTCACCATTGAATCCCAGAACGACTGCGAGACCTTCACCGACTATCGCATCCTCTTCCAGAGTGAGGAGGGCTACTTCGTCCCCTGCCACCTCTGGGTCCCGAAGGGAAAGGAGGGGAAGATCCCGATGGTCATCTGCCTGCAGGGACACTCGAAGGGCTTCCACATCTCGCTTGGCAGACCCATCTACCCCACCGACGAGGCGTCCATCAACGGCGGTGACCGCGATTTTGCCGTACAGATCATCCGCGAGGGCTACTGCGCGCTGGCCATTGAGCAGCGCTGCTTTGGCGAATGCGGCGGCACCGAGAAGGGCCCCCAGTGCAGCGTTCCGACGCTCTCGGCGCTTCTTTACGGACGTACGACGATTGGTGAGCGTGTATTCGACGTCAGCCGCGCGATCGACCTCGTCACCAAGAACTTTGACATTGTCGATGCCGACAAGATCGCCTGCATGGGCAACTCGGGAGGCGGTACTACCACCATCTATGCCTCGGCCATGGACGAGCGCATCAAGGTCTCGATGCCCTCCTGCTCACTTTGTACCTATAAGGACTCGATCGGTGCCGTGTCACATTGCTCCTGCAACTTCATCCCCAACATTGCCCTTGACTTTGATATGGGTGACCTTTGCGGCCTGATCGCCCCCCGCAAGCTCGTGGCCGTCAGCGGTGCGAGCGACGGCATCTTCCCGCATCACGGTGTAGCCGAGTGCATTGACGTAGCCGGTACCTACTACCGTGCGGCCGGTGCTCCCGATAACTACGCATGGATCGAGGGTCCCGAGGGACACCGCTTCTACGCGGCTCTCGCCTGGCCCGTCTTCCACAGGTTTTTTGACTGAGCATGAAGGCCACGCTCCTTGCGCGTGGCCTTCCTTTACAAAAAGGAGTCTTTGGTTACTACCAAAGACTCCTTTTTGTTTTAGTAAGAGACCGGTGCTTTCTCGGCAGTGCCGGCGGCGTAACGTGCCGGGGGGATACCGACCTTCGCGGCAAAGGCCTTGGTGAAGTGGTGCACATCGGTGTAGCCAAGTTCGTGGGCAGCTTCCTTCGGGCTGAAGAGGTGGCTGCGGAGCATCTCGCAGGCGGCCCTTATGCGGAGAGTGTCGCGATACTCGGTGATGCTCATTCCCATCTCCTTGCGGAAGCGTTGGCGAAGATAGGACAGGCTGAGAGAGGAGACGGCGGCCAGCTCCTCACCGGTAAAGGGGCGCCGGAAGTTTTCGTTAATAAATTCGAGGATACGAAGGACGGCGGGATCACGGAGATGGCTGTCGGCAGTGAGAAGCTCGGTATACAGGGAAAGGAGAAGGAGCTTTGACCGCATATAGCTCTCGGGGCGGTGTGCCTCCCACTCGCGCTGAAGGTGGGCGAGTATGGCGGTAATATGCCCGTCGACACGGACGACGCGCGGAAGGAGAGAGAGAGACTCCCCCTCATCGCGAAGAACCGTATACACCGAGGTGATATAGCTGCATCCGGCCTCCGTCAAAAAGCGATAGGAGTCGCCGCGCCGCAAAAGGATGAGTGACCCGTCATGCACGGGGTAGGTGTTGCCGCCTTCTTCTGTAAAGCTTCCTTTGCCCTTGTCAATATAAAGAAAGCCGTCGTGCACACAGTTCCGGCAGAAGACATCGCCCCGCTCACGCTCGGTCTTGCGAGCGATAATGACGATCTCGCCGATATCAAGATCCAAGAAACGTTCCATTGCCATCACCAATTCATAGGTAGCTCTCGAGATTGCTTTTGAGGACGAGCTCAGTACGCACGGTGCAGGCGCCGCCGTTGCTTTGCCCGATGAGGTGCCCGGCAAGACCGAGGAGGGCACGCTCGACAAGGCGCTCGGGCGCAGTGTAAAGCAGAGCGGCCGCATCCCCCGCGCGCAGGGCGTCAAGCGCCGGGCGGGTGAAATCGAGGCCGACAAGCAGGGGCTTTTTGCGGATGTCGGCCATCGCCGCCGCTACGGAAGAAACAAGGGGGGCGGTAACAAACAGGCCGCGAAGACGCGGGGCGACGGTGAGAAGACGGCGTACCTCGGTACGGATACCGCGCGTGCCCTCGCCGCATTCGACGATCGCGACGGGGGGCGTGCCAAGACGGTGCGAGAGCTCGCGGAAGCCACGAATGGCCTCCTCCTCGGCATACGCGGTGCGACGCGCGGCGAGGATGGCAGTGGAACCGCCGCCGGTCGCGAAGGCAAGGAACTGCGCCGCAAGGCGACCGCCGATCCGATAGTCGGGGACAGCCTCGGCGACGGGACGGATATCGCGGGCGCGGCCCACGGTGGCCACAGGGAGCCCCTCAGGAAGCGAAAGTCCGGGGATGAGGGAGGCAGTGGCAAGGACGGCGGCCAGGCCCTCCGTCCCTTCCTCGGGAGTGCGCTCCGCAAGGTCGATACCGTAAGCCGAAAGCACCGGGGCGGCCGCACAGAGACCTGCGCGGTAGCGTGCCACGGTCTCCTCGCGGGCGGCGGGAAGAAAGATACCGACCGTGCGGCGCTTGGCAGAGAGGGCGCTGGCAGCCCGATTGCCAACATAGCCCAGCTGCTTTGCCTTTTCTTCGATCCTCCGGACGGTGGACTCCGAGATGCGCTCGCTGTGGCGGAGCGCCTTCGAGACAGTACCGATGCTGACACCGCAGGCCTCGGCAAGGTCACGGATCGTGATTTCGGCCATATGGATTCCTCCTTTGGGAAAACGTTTTCTCCTTTAGTATACCATGGGAGGGTTTGCGTTGTCAAGATGGGGAGGGCGGTTGCGCTCGGCTCCCCGGCAAAGTGCCATTTTGACTCAAAAAAAGCAGAGAGCCGAGGCTCTCTGCTTTTTTGATTTTACTTTTGAATACGGCGGACATAGTCCTTTCCGCTCTCAAAGACGACATCCTCCTGCTGATCGGCATAGGAGTTAACGATCTCACAGAAGAAGGCGAGAACATCGGCGACCGAGGTGCCGCTGTTATACCACAGGTACAGATTACCGTTCTGGGCCGTGATGCCGTAGAAGCCTTCCCCATAGTTGTTGACATAGCAGCCGGGCGTGTTCTTGCTGCTGACGAGGAGGTAGCCGCCCTTGGAAAGTTCGGCGTTTGCGGCAGGCACAGTCGAAAGGGTGACGGCAATGCGGTCGTTAAGGAGATCCTGAACGGTGGTCATGGTAGCACCATCGGCTGCCATCACAAAGCGAAGCTCGGAGATCGCCGCCGATCCGGCAAAGATCGAGATGTAGGGATCGCCGCCCTCTACCTCGTTCAGAACTCTCTGAATGTTCGGGTAGGCCATGCCATAGTCGATACGCGCAGCCTCGGTCAGATCGAGAAGCGACTGGGCGGTACCGGGATTGGTAGTACCTCTCGTGGTATCCACGAAGAAGACGGTAATCTCGCCGTTCTCATCCTCGGTGATGGCAAAGCCAACATAGACATAGGAAACCTCATAGGCGGCGCTATCGTCCTCGACGATGACGTCCTTTGTGAAGTAAAGATCGCCGTTCTTTACGAAGGTGCCGTCTGCGGCGGCATCCTCCCAGTAGCCCTTAACAAGTGTGATCGCCGGATCGGCTTCGATCGCATCTAGGTCGATCTCGCCGGTGGCGGTATCAACCAAGGCCTTCAGGTCATCGTTCGTGTAGGCATCGCCGTCCTCGGCCATCAGAAGTCCGGTCTTAACGGTAGTGCCGCGCACCGAAAGGTCACGGATAATGTCAAGGTCGGTAGCGAAGAGGGCACGGAGACCGAGATCCCCCTCGAGGTGGAGCTGCCAGCCGGCAAAGCCAATCGCGCCATGGCCAACGGCCTTGGCATAATGATCGCGGTACTGGAGAGCGATAGCGTCAGCCAGCGCCTTCTGCAGGACGGGCTGAGAGTGAGTATCGGTAGTGGAATAGGAAGCAAAGGCCTCAAGGACGCGGGCGCGGCTGAAGTCCGACAGGGGGATAAGGGCGCGGATGTCCAGCGCGTAGGTGCGGCAGAGGACGCCGAAGTTGACAGCCGCCTCAGTCTCGCTTCCGAAGTCGTAAAGAATATCGTCGATCGCCGAGGTGTAAAGGGCGATCGCCGCCGCGCGGTCACCCCCCAGCTCGCAGGCCTTCATGGCCTCAAAGAGGACTGCCTTCTGAGCATCGGTGAGGTAGTTGTACTTGGTCAGATCCAAGCCGTAGTATCCGGCAAGGTCAGCGAAGTGGTTCTGGAGGATCTCTGCCTCGGTCAGGATGCAGGCGTAGGTACGGATGGCGTAGAAGGTAGGATCACTGCCGTTACCGACCCAGCCGGTATCACCGCCGTTGACCGCAAGACCGGAGGCATCCAGAACCTTGGTACCGTTGAGGTAACCTGCGAGGTTCATCGTACCATCGTCATAAACCTCAACGACATCCCCCTCGGTATCCTTGGACACCTGGCGCGGAGGATTCACATAGCAGGGGCCCTTCAGAGCGGTACCGGCCGCGGTCGCGGTCGCGGTGAAGACCGCATTCGGATAGGCGATGGGAGTCTCAACGACCGCGCCGTCCACGATCGCGTAGAAGGCGTAATAGGTCGTGCCGTTCTCTTCAGCCGTGATGTAGTGGGCCTTGCCCTCCTCATCCTCGGTCAAAGCGACGATATACGAGCCGTAGGTCGCGGCAGCGGCAGAGACGGTCTTTGCAATGTAGTACACCTTACCGCCGATCTCGGTGCGGTAGACATAGTTGTCTGCGCGGACCGAGCTCATGCCGGTGACACGGCTGTTCTGGTATTTGATGTCACCGGCATCGTTGGTGGCATACTCAAGGAGATAATAACGGGGGGCGTCAACGCCCATGGTCCTATCCACCGTGAGTGTGACATCAAGCGACGTAGAAAATTTGATCTTGGGGCCGGGGTTAGTGACCTGATACACCTTGTCTTCCGTAGGGCCAAGCTCACCGGAATAGGTGTAATAGCTATAGCTCGAGATCTGACCCGTTCTGTTCACACCGGTGCTCAGCTTCGGGAAGTTGACACGGAAGGTATCGAGCTGGAAATTGGGCTGGCCCGTATAGTCCATGACGATCTGGTAGGTGAGCGAGCCCTGGCGGTTCGGCGAGCTGAGCCTCAACACGTTGTTATGGCCGCACTCAAGGCGACCGTCACCCCAGGTACGGATGTTGGAGTGACCCCAGTTCGCATCGGGAATGTCACCGAAGCGAAGCGCGTCACCGCCACGGTAGAAGTACTTATCGCGAGCGGCCTGCTCGCCGGAGATCTGCGGAGTGCGCTTCTTATCGGGGTTCCAGATATACTCTTTACCCTTTTTGACCTGATGAGCCAAATGCCATGTCTCCTCAGGATAGGAGTAATCCATGTAAAGCGGGCCGTCAGCAGAAGTGGAGTCATAGAAGTCGACCCATGTCACAAGCTGATCCTGGCGGGCATACAGCTCCTTATAGTCGGGAGCCTCCTCGGGGAGATACGCACCGTATTTCTCCTCAAGGATCGCGTCGATCGCCTGATCCACAGTCCCCTGCACCATCGAGCGATTGGTCTTCTGCGCGGCAGGCATCGCGTTCACAACGGCATACACGGTCTCGCGGTCGATAGCATCAAGCGAAAGAATGCCGGCGATGTTCAGAGAAAGCTCCTTTGCCAGCTGAGTGAAGGCAAGGCAGGCGGCCGTCGGCTGGGCGATCCCCTCGGAGAGCGAGCCGTATACGATCTCCGCGACGATCTCCTGCAGCTTTGCCGCGAGGGCCTCGCGCTCAGAGAGACCACCGCCGATCACATCGTCGGCAAACTCCTTGGCGATCGCCAGCTTCTTATCGTTCGTCAGCGAGACGAGGGCGCCGATGTCGAGCTTATACCATTTGGCGATATCGGCGAAGTGGTTGAGGGTCATCTCATCCGCGGTCAGAGCGCGGTTATAAAGGCGGATAGCAAAAAACGAGGAGGAGTAGTTGCCGCCGAAGTTAAGAAGCGAGAGACGGTGGCCCGACGTCATATCCGAGGTGTACGCGATGTCGGTATCAAGGAGAGGCTCGCCGTTGTACCAAAGCTCGGCGCTGCCGGTGAGCGCTTTGCCGTCCTTATCCTTTGCCGTAGGAGCATGCGTGACCGCAAAGGTGATATCCATCGGGGTCTCATTGTCAAGAGGAACGGTAACGGCCCCATCGGCACCGTAGGCCGGGAAGTCCTTGGCGCTCACCTCATTGTATTTTGTGATCCCCTTAAAGAGGAGCAGATTGCCCTCTTCCGAATAGATCGCATCGGTAGACAGCTGCACGCCGCGGAGCATCAGCATCTTGGGACCAAAGGTGTAGCCGGGGAGCATAACATACTGCGCCGTCACCGTCGTCTCGTTGGAATACCCGTCTGCGCCGAGACCGATGTAGGCATCGTTATGGGAGTAAGCATTCAGCTGAAGGGCTCCGGGCACCAGATCAAAGGAGGCGTAGCCATACTCACCCGTCGCATCGCGATGTCCCTGACCGACGGCATAGGCAGGCTTCGGTGCCCCCCAGGAGGGAGCATTCCCAAGGAAGGTAGCCTTCTTCAGCCAGGCCTTGACCGCAGACTCGTACCCCGAAAGAATGGGCTTGTAGCCCGGCGTCCAAACCGCCGTCTTATCTGCTTTAACCTCGTATACGACGCCGGTCTGGGCGGTCTTCTTGGCGGCAGCGGCAACGGCCTCCTCAATCGAATCGAAGTAGATCACGTTGCCGTCCTCGTCCTTCAGATCACCGACAGACGAGGTAGCCCAGAACTGGATGCGGTCGGTGACGTTGATAACGACCTCATCCTCATAGTCAGGATCGTAAGCACGCTTGATGGCATAGCCCTTCTGGTTCTGGGGATCCGAGATGCGGAGGCGGATCAGCTCGGCGCGGGCATCGGCTAAGAGCATGTCTGCCGCACTGACGACATTGCCGTCCTTATCCGCGATCCAGAAGTTCATACGGTCATCAATATCCGCATAGTCCTCACCGAAAATCGGGGCGATCGGAAGAGCGTCCTCCTCCGCGATCCCATCGGGACTCCAGATCGAGTTCGTATGGAAAAAGTCCATCATTAAGATGGCACCGTCGGCTACGTAAAGCGACGAATAATCGTAGCTCGCCTCCGTATCCGCGGCAGACGCCGACAGAAGCAGGACCGGCGTGGCCGAGACCAGCATCAGGAGCGTCAAAAGTAGGGAAAGTACGCGCTTTTTCATGGGCATTCTCCTCATAGTATGGATTCAAAATTTAAAAACGTTGTTGGGCGGTGACGGTACACCGTAATAATTGTATCATATATATGTTGAAATTGCAAGAGGAAAGCGCCCCTTCCCTGCGTTTTTTACGTTTGCGACAAAAGTTTCAGCCGACGATTGGCAAGGGTGACAAAAGAATGTGTGGGAATTGATTTGAGAAAGGGCAGATCTGCCTTATGGGATGCTGAAAAATGAAGAGCGCTCCATGCAGGGAGCCACGGGCGGCAGAGGCGGAGAGCGAGCGGCATGCAGCACCGCTTGAAATCCCGGCGGCAGGAAAAAACCACCCGCATAGCGGGTGGTTTTTCATTTTCGGGCATAGCCCTAATACTACCGGCAGTGCGTCACGTGCGCTTTCGATTGGCCTGCCGGCCATGCATCTGTTATTAGCTACCCGTGAACGGGGTATGGAAGCCTCTTGTGCAAAGGGAGGTGGCTTGCATAGCAAGACGGGAGGATT
>JAZNAD010000032.1:0-27014 GCA_045586345.1 Eubacteriales bacterium | reverse complement strand
GTCGCCGGGACGCAGTTCCGCGGTCAGTTTGAGTCGCGGATCCTCGGTCTTCTTTCCGAGGTCAGGGCGGCGGGGAACATCATCCTTGTGATCGACGAGGTCCACAACATTGTGGGTGCTGGCGAAAGCGAGGGGAGCATGAATGCCGCCAATATCCTGAAGCCTGCCCTCTCGCGCGGCGAGATCCGCGTGATCGGTGCTACCACACTGAAGGAGTACCGCAAGTTCATTGAGAAGGACAGCGCGCTCGAGCGCCGTTTCCAGCCCGTGAGTGTCCTCGAGCCCTCGATCGATGAGACGGTGGAGATGCTACATGGGATCAAGGGTTATTACGAAAGCTATCACAGCGTAAGGGTGCCGGATGCCACCCTGCGGTCGGCCGCCGAGCTTGCCGAGCGCTATATCACCGATCGCTTTCTGCCCGATAAGGCGATCGACCTCCTTGACGAGGCAGCGGCTCGCCGCGCACTCGATTGCCCCGAGCTTTCGCGCCGTCACGTGGTCGAGCGTGAGCTTGCCGAGATAGCCGAGAAGAAATCGGCGCTTGAGGCGCAGCCCGAGGATGCCGACGGTGCGAAGAATGAAGAAAAATACAAGGCAATCGCCGACCTTACCGTGCGTGACCTGAAGCTCCGCGAGGAGCTCCAGCAGCTCGTTGATGTGACTGAAAACCTTTTTTTGACGGTGGACGATCTTGCCGCCGTGATCGAGATCTGGACCGGAATCCCCGCGACCTCGATCAGTATGAATGAGTTCGCCCGTCTTGACGAGCTGGAGGCGCGCATCTCCCAGCGTATCATTGGGCAGAGTGAGGCCGTCAGCGCGGTCGTCCGCGCGATCAAGCGCCGCCGTGCCGGTGTCTCGGTGCGCAAGGCGCCTACCTCCTTTATCTTCGCGGGGCCGACCGGCGTCGGTAAGACCGAGCTTGTCAAGGTGCTTGCCGCCGACCTCTTCCGCCAGCCGGATACCCTTATTCGCCTTGATATGTCTGAGTATATGGAGAAGCACTCGGTCTCAAAGCTGATCGGAGCACCTCCCGGGTACGTTGGCTTTGACGAGGCGGGGCAGTTGACCGAGAAGATCCGACGCCGCCCGTATTCTGTCATCCTCTTTGATGAGATTGAAAAGGCGCATCCCGACATCCTGAACATTCTCCTTCAGGTGCTGGACGACGGTAAGCTGACCGATGCCTCGGGGCGGGTCGTCAACTTTGAAAATACGCTCATCGTGATGACAACGAATGCGGGGAGTGAGCGCGGTGCAGGCATCTCCGGCTTCCACGAGTCGCAGCTGGCTCTTGGGAAGGAAAAGACTGAACGCGCTCTTTCCTCTTTCCTTCGTCCCGAATTTTTGAACCGTATTGACGAGGTCATTACCTTCCGTTCGCTTACTGAGGAGGATTTTGCGGCGATCGCCCGCCTTCTGATCGCCGAGCTTGCCGATGTTCTCGCATCGCGCCGTATCTCGCTCACGTGCTCGGAGGAGGCGTACGCCGCCATTGCGAAGAGTTCCTATTCCGAAAGGTTTGGCGCACGGAATATGCGCCGGTATCTTGAAACGCACGTCGAGGACGTGCTTGCGGGCGAGATTATCGCCCACCGCGACAGCGCCGTCACAGCCGCCTCAATCACGGCGACGCCTGAAGGCGAATTGCGCATTGAATGTATGTAACCAAGGAGAAAACAATATGGCAGAATGTACTCATGATTGCAGCACCTGCAGTCAAAAATGCAGTGAGGCCGATAAGGCGTCGCTTCTCGCAAAGGCTAACCCCGGGAGCCGGATCCGTCGGATCATCGGTGTTGTCAGCGGTAAGGGGGGCGTTGGTAAGTCCTCGGTGACCACGATGCTGGCGGTGGCGATGCGCCGCCGCGGCTATCGCGTGGGCATCCTTGATGCCGATGCCACCGGTCCCTCAATCCCCAAGGCGTTTGGTCTGCATACGGGGACGATCGTGGGGGATGAGAACGGGATGGTTCCTGCTGAGACCGCCTCGGGTATCCGCGTGATGTCGGTCAACCTCCTTGTTGACGAGGAGGAGAAGCCCGTGGTGTGGCGCGGCCCTGTGATCGCCGGCGTTATCACGCAGTTTTATACCGACGTTGCCTGGGGGGACGTCGACTATCTCTTTATTGATATGCCTCCGGGAACCGGTGACGTGCCTCTTACTGTCTTCCAGAGCCTGCCCGTCGACGGTATTGTGATCGTTACAAGCCCGCAGGAGCTGGTTTCAATGATCGTGCAGAAGGCGCTCACGATGGCCGACCTGATGCACATTCCTGTGCTTGGGCTTGTTGAGAACTTCAGCTATTTCGTTTGCCCCGATTGCGGCAAGGAGCACCACATCTTCGGTGAAAGCCATATTGAGGAGATCGCCAAAAAGAACGGAACTCGGGTGCTAGCCAAGCTCCCCTTTGACCGTTCTGTAGCGGCGCTCAGCGACAGCGGCGAGGTCGAGTCGATCGACACGGTACCGATGGAGACCGCCTGCCGTGTGCTTGTCGGGGAATAAATAAGAGACGATCCCTTTGCGGAGAGTGTGTACGACAAAACAGGAGTCGTACACACTCTCTTTTTCTTTTTTTCACTCTTTCTTTGACATAATTCTTGTGGGGGAGAGAATATAATGGATTCAAGAAAGGAAATAAAAAATGCAGGTCGTATATATTGATGTACTCTTCCTTGTAAACTTCTGTATGGACTTCTTGGCTCTCTGGTTTTCCGGCGGATTTTTACGCCTGCCTCGAAAGCGGCTCCCTCTCCTACTTTCCTCGGTGCTGGGGGCGGTGTACGCCATAGGCACCCTCCTTTTTGCAGGGCATCCCCTTCCTTCTACGCTTATTGGGGTGGCGGTCGCCTTCCTCCTCTGCTTTGTAGCCTACGGGCGGGAATGTCGCCGCCGGCTCTTTTTGACGCTCTCGGTGATCTTTTACGTGATCTCCTGCCTCTTTGGCGGGATGATCACGGCCTTTTACAGTCTGCTTGAGCGTTTTTTCAGCGATCGGCGGGAGTTTTATGAGGCGCTTGTGGGCGGAGAGGGAAAGGTTGCGATCTTTTTTAGCCTCATGATGATCGTGGCTCTTGTTGCCGGCGCCTTTAAGCGCTTTTTTCTTCCGCGTACGGTCGAGCGCACGGCGAAGGTGGATGTCAAGGTGGGGGAGCGGCGCATAATGCTCTCCGCGCTTGTGGACACAGGAAATACGCTTTGCGATCCGCTGTCGGGGCGCGCCTGTATCGTGATCGACCCTCAGGCGGTTAATGAGGTGATCCCACGGGATGTCCTCGCCTTTTCGGACGGTGGGAGTCTCGATACGGCGCTCCTTTCACCCGAAAGCGGAAAACGGATACGCCTGATCCCCACGGAATCGGTGGGGGGCGGCCAATTGCTTGTCGGATACCTTCCCGATCGGATCGAAGTCACCGCGTCGGACGGGAAGGGCAGACGTGCCGTGGAGGCGATCCTCGTAATCGACGAGCGCGGGGGCGGCTTTAACGGACATTCCGCACTCTTGCCGCCAGTGCTTATCAGATAATTTGTAAAGTGTATCATGAAATCTGCCCCCTTGAAATGGGCATCATTTTCGTTTCGTATGACTAATTTGGAGGTGATTGATTTGAAGCTTTTTCGTTGGTTCTCTCGGCTCTTTCGTAAAATCCGCAGTTTCTTTTTCCGGCTGTTCCTCCCCAAGGAATGGGGGCGCATCTATTACATTAACGGAACGGCGGTGCTTCCGGCGCCTCTTTCGCACGAGGAGGAGGCCGATATCCTTTGCCGTATGAGGGAAGACAGATCCTTGAAAAAGGTATTGGTAGAGCACAATCTCCGTCTTGTCGTTTATATAGCAAAAAAATATGAAGGAACAGGGGTGAATATCGAGGATCTGATCTCGATTGGTACAGTGGGGCTCATGAAGGCGGCCAACACCTTTGACCCAGAAAAGAACATTAAGCTGGCGACCTACGCGTCCCGGTGCATTGAAAACGAGATTTTGATGTATCTCCGGAAAAACGGCGTGCAAAAGCGCGAGATATCGATCGATGAGCCCTTGAATGTTGATTGGGACGGGAACGAGCTTCTGCTTTCCGATGTTCTCGGGAGCGATCCCGATGTGGTTTGTCGCAGGATCGAGGAGGTGGAGGAGCGAAGCATGGTGCGCCGTTCGGTGGCGGCTCTCGAGCCGCGCGAGCGCGAGATCATTGAGCTTCGTTTCGGTCTTAACGGCGGTCGCGAGCGCACACAGAAGGAGGTCGCGGATATGCTTGGTATCTCGCAGTCGTACATATCGCGCCTTGAAAAAAAGATCATGGAGCGCCTCCGCATTGAGCTTGCAGAAAAAATTTAAAAAATTTCAAAAAAACACTTGCATTACAACAAGTGATGTGATATACTGTATCAGTATAATGAATAGTTCAAAGAGGTGTGAAAATGAAACCTGGAATCCATCCCGATTATAAGCCGGCCACCATTCGGTGTGCCTGCGGCAATACGGTTCTTTCCGGCTCTGTCAAGGGCGATATGACGGTGGACATCTGCTCGAACTGCCATCCCTTCTTTACCGGGAAGCAGAAGTTCGTGGATGCCGGCGGTCGCGTTGACAAGTTCAAGAAGCGTCTGGCTGCAAGCGGTAGATAATCAAAAACAGAGATTTGGCGTGGCGAGCTCGGCTCTCACGCCTTTTTTCTCTCTTTGGGAGACGAATTATGTCGTTATGTCAAGAGGCGCGGCGCCGTGCGATTCTTGTCGCGGTGACGCCGTCAGCGGCGGAGATTCCCATCGCTGAGCTTGAAATGTCCGAGCTTGTGCGGCTTTTGCATACTGCCGGTGGGGAATGTGCGTCGCGTATGGTTCAGGTGCGCCCAAGCCCCGATCCCGCTACCTGCATCGGTAGCGGTAAATTAGAGGAACTCCGCGATCTTTGCAAGAGTGAAGGCGCGGAGCTTGTTGTGTTTAATAACGAGCTTACCCCCTCACAGATCCGCAACATTGAGGACGCCGTCGGGGAGGTCAATGTCATCGACCGTACGATGCTGATACTCGATATTTTCGCCCTTCACGCGACAACGGGTGAAGGAAAGCTGCAGGTTGAGTTGGCACAGCTGAAGTATACTGCCCCCCGTCTTATCGGTAAAGGGGGGGCGCTTTCGCGTCAGGAGGGACGTATCGGTACGCGCGGCCCGGGTGAATCAAAGCTGGAGACAGACCGTCGGTATCTGAAACGGCGCACGGTGGCACTTGAGGAGCAGCTGCGCGAGCTGGCTGCTAACCGTGCTACTATGCGTGCCTCCCGAGAGCGGAGCGGCATTCCGCGAGCCGCAATCGTAGGATATACGAACGCGGGGAAGTCGACACTTCTGAATACGTTGACCGACGCCGGCGTGCTCTCCGAGGACAAGCTATTTGCGACGCTTGATCCCACGACGCGGAGACTTTCGCTCCCCGATGGGCGAGAGATTCTTCTGACCGACACTGTTGGCTTCATCCGCCGCTTGCCCCACCATCTGATCCGTGCCTTCCACTCGACTCTTGAGGAAGCAACGCGGGCGGATCTCCTTCTCATCGTCTGTGATGTTTCGGATCCCGAGTGTTCCGAGCAGCTGGAGGTTACGCGAGGGCTTCTTGCTGAGCTTGGGGCAGGGGATATCCCCGAGGTGATCGTCTACAACAAGTGTGATCTCGCCGAGTCCTTTGACGAGGTCACCTACAATGAAGGAAATGCCGAACGTGTCTTCCTTTCGGCGAAGGACGGGCGCGGTGTTTCGGCCCTGCTCGAGGCGATATCAAGCGTCCTTCGGCGTCGGGAAAGGGAAGTGGTCCTCCTGATCCCCTACCACGAGGGAGGTGCCCTGAATCTTCTCCGCGGTGAGTGCCCGATCCTTGGTGAGGTGGAGTATCGCGACGACGGTTTTTGCGTCAAAGCCCTCCTCGATGAGAAGAATTTTGGAAGATTTTCAAGATTTATTTTGAGGCAGGAAGAAAAATGAGTGGATATCGCACTGTGCGAGGCGAAGGGCGTGCCGAGATTGAGGAAAAACGCTCGGTCTTCATCGGAAGCGCCGCTTTTGTGACCTCGGAGGAGGAGGCGTGGGCATTTATCGAGAGGATCCGCGGCGAGTTTCCCGATGCGAGGCACAACGTATATGCTTACCTTTTGCGCGAGGGCTCCAAGACGCGCTACAGCGATGATAAGGAGCCGCAGGGGACCGCAGGCATCCCCGTCCTCGAGGTGCTCCGCAAGAATGAATGCCTTGACTGTGTGATTGTTGTCACACGGTATTTCGGCGGCATTCTTCTCGGTGCCGGCGGCCTGGCCCGCGCTTATACCGAAGCCGCGGTCGCTGCTCTCCGGGCGGCCGAGGTTGTTTTGCGGCGCGAGGCGCTCATTTACAACTTCTCGTGCGGATACGCCGAGTATCCTCGCCTCCGTCAGCTTCTCGAGCGTTACGGAGCCACTGTGGAGGAGCCCACCTTTGGTGCCGAGGTGGAGATACGGTATTCGATTCCGGCTCCCGAGGCAGAACGACTTCTCCTTGAGATCCGCGATCTGAGTGGGGGGAGGATCGTTCCTCGGCGGTGCGGTGAGGGCTGGGAAAAGGTGCCACTTTAAAATTTCTAAAGAAACCTTAAGAAAAAAGAGTAAATTTGAAATTTATCGCGTATTTAAACATACGAAAACGAAAAAGGAGGAAAACTTATGAGTAGCGTTGCCGATCTTACCATTCAAAGAGAACGGGACTATTTTTCTCCGTATGCGTTTTTGACTGAAAATACCAAGGGCAGGCTTGTTCCCTGTCCGCCAAGCGATTGCCGCACCGAGTTTCAGCGCGACCGAGACCGGATCCTTCATTCAAAGTCCTTCCGCCGGTTGATACACAAGACGCAGGTCTTTTTTTCTCCTGAGGAGGAGCATTACCGTACGCGGATGACGCATACTCTCGAGGTAACGCAGATCGCGCGTATCATCGCACGTGCGCTCAACCTTAACGAGGATCTTACCGAGGCGATCGCCCTCGGACACGATCTTGGACACACGCCCTTCGGACATGCCGGCGAGACGGCGATGCGCCATTGCTTCTCCCCCGACTTTGCACACTATGAGCAGAGCCTGCGCGTTGTGGATCATCTGGAGCACGACGGGGAGGGGCTCAACCTTACCCACGAGGTGCGCGACGGCATTCTGAATCACTCGGGAAACCATGTGGCGGCGACGCTTGAGGGCGCGATCGTGAAGTATGCCGACAGGGTCGCGTACGTTAACCACGACATTGACGATGCCTGCCGCGCGGGCATCCTGGCGCCCGATGACATTCCCTCCGAATACATGGCGGTTCTCGGTCATACTCATTCCGAGCGCATCAATACGCTCGTTTCCTCGATCGTAACGGCGAGCGAGGGGCGGCCCGAGATCGCGATGACGCCCGAGGTCGAGTTCGCCTTTGACGGCCTCCGTGACTTTATGTATGTGAGGGTGTACAAAAACCCTGTGGCGAAGGCCGAGGAGCAGAAAGCCATTGACCTTCTTGTGCGGCTCTACGAATATTACATAAAAAATCCCGAGCAGATGCCGTCGCTTTACGTAAAGAACATCCAGCGCGATGGCGTGCCGCGCTGTGTGTGCGATTACATTTCGGGGATGACCGACCGCTATGCTATTGAGGTCTACCGCGAGCTCTTTATCCCTAAGGTATGGAGGACGCCCACGGTATGATCGAAAAAAGTGTAGTGGAGGAGGTACTGGCACGTGCTGATATTGAGGGCGTGATCTCGCCCTATGTTAGGCTGAAGCGCGCCGGCGGGCTCCTGAAGGGACTTTGCCCGTTCCATAGCGAAAAAACGCCGTCCTTCTGCGTCTATACCAAGGACAACAGCTTTTATTGCTTCGGCTGCGGTGCCGGCGGAGACGCCATCACCTTCTTAAAACGAATTGAAAATATGGACTTTGAGGACGCTGTTGAAACTCTCGCCAAGCGTGTGGGAATCCCCGTCGTCCGTACGGAAAAGGACGTGCCCGGCGCACCGAAGTATGACCGCGAGCGCATCCTTACCTTAAATCGCGAGGCGGCACGGTATTTCCACGCGCGCCTTTTTGATAAAACTCCCGGGGCCGAGGTGGCACGGGAATACCTCACCGAGCGCCGCGGTCTTTCGATGAGCGTCATCAAGCATTTTGGCTTGGGATACGCCCCGTACGACCCGCGTGGATTTGTGCGGTATTTTACAGAAATGGGGTACAAGCCCGACGAGCTGATCGCCGCCTTTTTGTGCGGAAAGAGCGAAAAAAACGGGCTTTTATATCAATCCTTCCGCGATCGCGTGATGTTTCCTGTCATCGACGTTACCGGAAACGTGATCGCCTTCGGCGGTCGGGTGCTCGACGGTTCACAGCCGAAGTATAAAAACTCCTCGGATACCCCCGTCTTCAAGAAAAGCAAGAACCTTTACGCCTTGAACTTTGCAAGGCAGTCATGCGCCGAGCGACTGATCCTGTGTGAAGGGTATATGGACGTCATTGCGATGCACGCCGCCGGCGTCTCCAATGCAGTGGCGACTCTTGGTACGGCCATCACTCCTGAGCAGGCGCGCCTTATTAGTCACTATACGAAAAAGGTGGTCCTTTCCTATGATAGCGACGAGGCAGGGCAGCGCGCTACCACCCGCGCGCTTTCGCTTCTTGAGCAGGTAGGGCTATCGGTTCAGGTGTTGCGTCTCGAGGGGGCCAAGGACCCCGACGAGTACATTCGTAAGTTCGGGGTAGATTCCTTCCGGCGCCTTGTAGACGGAAGCCGTTCCAAGTTTGAATTCAACCTCGACAAAGTGCTTTCCAAGCATGATGTTTCGCAGCCGCAGGAAAAAATCAATGCGGTTTCCGAGCTTTGCAAAGTAATTTCGGGGGTTTATTCATCGGCAGAAAGAGATATTTATATTGCAGAGGTTGCGAAGAGGCTTGGCGTGACCGCCGAGGGCATCCGCAACGATGTCAACCGCCAGATTTCCCGCCGGAGCCGCGCAGAAACGCGCGAGCGTATGGAGGGCGTGCGGCAGGCAGCGGCCGGCTACGGCGACCGCGTGAATCCAGACCGTGTGCGAAGCCCACGCCTTGCGAATTGTGAGAACGCGGTACTTTCGCTGATGCTTCTGTATCCCAACCACCGAGCGGCTGCTCGCTCGGCAGAGATCGCGCTCTCAGAGGACGATTTCTTTACTGCGCTTGGAAAGAGGATATTCACTTACCTCGCGGATTGCTGCCAAGGTCCAACGTTGGATGCCGCAGAGATGGATCTTCGTTTCACAGAGGAGGAGATTGGCCGCATCACCGAGATCAAGATCTCGCGGATGGGATTGACGGAAAACGGAGATGCGGCCTTCCGCGAGAGTGTTGCCGCTCTCCGTGCCGCAATGAGACAATACACCCTCTCCTCACAGACAAGCTCGCTGAGCGACTTGGATTCTCTAATCAAGTCTATGCGAAATGACGACTGACAACACTCGGTACAAGGAGGTACAAACAATGGAAAAGGAAAAGGTCAACGTGAATGAGCTGATTGAGCATAGCGACGAGGAGCCCGCAATTGCCGAATTTGATGGCTTGCTGGAGGACATGAGCTACGATATCGACAGTGCGCTCGATGTTGCCGATGCGAATGACATCGGAGACGAGTATCCTGATGAGATGCAGCTCCGCGCTATTGAGAGAGACCAGGAGCTCCTAGCGAAAAATGAGAGGATGGATGCCATCCTGACGGTAGACGGCGTTTCGGTCGACGATCCGGTGCATATGTATCTCAAGGAGATCGGTAAGATCCCGCTGCTTTCTCAGGAACGTGAGACAGAGCTTGCCGAGCGCATTGCTCTTGGTAGCAAGGCGGCGCGCAACGAGCTTATTGAGGCGAACCTCCGTCTTGTGGTCAACATTGCCAAAAGGCATATTGGCAAGGGGATGTTCTTCCTTGATCTTATACAGGAGGGCAACCTCGGTCTTATGAAGGCGGTGGAGAAATTCGATTACCGGATGGGCTACAAGTTTTCCACTTACGCTACGTGGTGGATCCGCCAGGCGATCACCCGTGCAATCGCCGATCAGGCGCGTACTATCCGCATCCCCGTGCATATGGTCGAGACCATCCATAAGGTTTCCCGTGCCACCCGTCAGC
The DNA here is from genome assembly GCA_045586345.1 of Eubacteriales bacterium. Lineage (GTDB taxonomy): Bacteria > Bacillota > Clostridia > Oscillospirales > CAG-272 > UBA1740. The sequence continues at coordinate 16,865 of JAZNAD010000032.1, read as the reverse complement.
TCCTGCAGGAGCTTGGCCGTGAGCCTACCACCGACGAGATCGCCGAGCGCCTTGAGATGACGGGAGAACGCGTCCGCGAGATCTTGAAGATCGCGCAGGACCCGGTTTCTCTCGAAACCCCGATCGGCGAGGAGGAGGACAGCCATCTCGGCGATTTTGTGGAGGATACCGATACGCCATCTCCGGCCGAGACGGCTTCGTATTCACTTTTACGCGAGGAGCTTTGCAACGTATTGCGTACCCTCACTCCCCGCGAGGAGCAGGTGCTGAAGCTACGCTTCGGCCTTGTGGACGGGCGCTCACATACACTGGAGGAGGTTGGCAAGGAGTTTGACATCACGCGTGAGCGTATCCGTCAGATTGAGGCAAAGGCCTTCCGTAAGCTCCGTCACCCCTCCCGCGCTAAGCTTTTGCGTGACTATCTTGAGTATTGACGCCAAAGGAGGCACGGCAATGGATCATGAGATCGATATGAATGAGTACCTGGATGCCGAGAGCAAGAGTGCGCTCCTTTCCGGAGGACGCTTGATGAATGCGATAGAGGATATCGACGAAGGCGACGCTCCCTCGGTTTATTCAGAGGAGAGCGAAGAGGCGGAGGCTGATGCTTATACGGCGATCGCCGAGCTTGGCGGCGTTGAGATCGAGCGGGATACCGAGGTTATTGAAACGTTGCTTGCTTCCGATTGTTTTTCTGTGGATGATCCTGTGCGGATGTATCTGAAGGACATCGGCAAGATCCCCTTGCTTTCGGGTGAGCGCGAGACAGAGCTTGCCGAGCTTGCTTCACTCGGGAACAAGGAAGCGAAGAACGAGCTGATCCAGGCCAATCTCCGTTTGGTCGTTAGCATTGCAAAAAAGCATATCGGCAAGGGGATGCTCCTTCTGGATCTTGTTCAGGAGGGGAATCTCGGCCTTATAAAGGCAGTGGAGAAGTTCGATTATCGGAAGGGGTATAAATTCTCCACGTATGCCACGTGGTGGATCCGTCAGGCCATATCGCGGGCCATTGCCGATCAGGCACGTACCATCCGCATCCCGGTACATATGGTGGAGACGATTCATAAGGTCTCTCGCACCACCCGTGTCCTTTTACAGGAGCTCGGCCGTGAGCCCACGACCGAGGAGATCGCCGAACGTCTGGAGATGACGCCTGAGCGCATCCGCGAGATCCTGAAGATCGCGCAGGATCCCGTTTCTCTTGAGACCCCCGTGGGCGAGGAGGAGGACAGCCACCTTGGTGACTTCGTGGAGGATACCGACACCCCTACTCCCTCGGAGACGGCATCGTACTCGCTTCTCCGTGAGCAGCTGCAAGCGGTGCTTATGTCCCTCTCTCCGCGCGAGGCCGAGGTGATCCGCTTGCGTTACGGACTGTATAACGGCCGGGCACTCACCCTCGAGGAGGTCGGTCAGCGTTTTAATATCACGCGTGAGCGCATCCGCCAGATCGAGGCCAAGGCGTTAAGAAAGCTAAGATATCCCCTAAGAAGCAAGCAGCTCCGCGATTATTTGGAGCTGTGATATAGACGGATTGCACAATCTGCCAAGGAAACTCTTGTAGCATTTGCGGCAATCGCGTTTTTCGACCCGATCTTCGTGAAAACACCTTGACTTCTTACGTGAGACACTGTATAATAGTATCTGTATTTGTATGCAATTTGCACACACCCGCGCATTTGCAATTCCCTTAGGAGGTTACCATGAAAAAAAGAGTTCTCTCTTTTCTGCTCTGCATCCTGATGCTTCTTCCCCTGGCCTTGGTTTCGTGTGGCCCGAATGATGACCCCGACGATACCGAGAATCCCGAGGAGGATCTCTATGTAAAGCCGGCGTCGCTGAACTTCTATATCATCGGCGATAGTTTCAACGAGACGGCGGTCGCCGAGATGCAGGCTGCCTTCAACGCGGTCTCACGCGATCTTTACAAGACCGAGATCACGTTCGTGTTCTGCACCGAGGAGGAGTATGAAGCGACCGTGACCGCCAAGCTCCAGGCTGCTGCGGCCGCCGGAGGGATTTCCGCTGCGGATAAGTACGAGGCTGTGGAGATCGAGACCGAGCTTGACGACCTGAACACGGTCATTGAGCTGTATCCCGAGATCTACGACAATCAGGTCGACATCCTGCTCATCAACGGGCTGGATATGTTTGAGCGTCTGTATGACAAGGGCTATCTTGCTGACCTTACGTCCTATCTCGACGGTGAGAACGTGGCGATCAAGTCGCACGTCAACAGCAACCTGCTGAACGGCGCCCAGGTTGGCGGTAAAATGTATGCCATCCCCAACAACGTGACGATCGGCTACTACAAGTATCTCCTCGTGAACAAGAGACTGGCGCAGTATCACTACCTCTACGAGAGCAACTTCACGACCGTTGTTGACAGTAGTAAGTTCGTGGATTACGCCAAGTGCCTTGAGTTTGCTGAGTACCTTGCCGGCGACGAGGCGGCTCTTGCGGCTGAGTTCGGTGTAGATAAGATCTATCCGCTTGACCACAGCTTCACGAGCTTTGAGTTCCCGACCGTTGCCTTCTTCCCGAAGCGCGGTGAGAATTCGGTCCTTGGCGTTGTCTATGCTCCGACCTCGACCTACACGAACAATGTTAAGCTTATCAACGTCTTTGACCACGTGGTGTATAGAAACTACTATACGCTGATGGCCGAGGCTAAGCTGAATTCCTACTGTGCTCCCGAGACGGTAGAGGCGGGGACAGATGTGATGTACGGTATCCGCCTTGAGAACGGCAATTATGCCGCCCGCTTCGATTATCAGGACGACTACTATGTCTATGAGATCGACATGCCCCGTCTTGAGGACGATGCGGCCTTTGATGCGATGTTCGCCGTTTCCAGCTATTCCGCTTCGGTGTCCCGCTCGATGGAGATCATTGAAGATCTCCTCTGCAACGAATCCGCTACTCTCCGTAACATTCTTCAGTACGGTGTCGAAGGCGTGCACTACAACCTCGATGCCGAGGGAAAGGTCAACCGCCTCCACAACGTCCAGTACAGGATGAACCACAACTACACCGGTAACGTCGTCCTTGCGCTGCCTTGCCTTGAGGATCAGATCGACCTCAGCTTTGCGGGATATTTTAAGGAGCAGAACGATGCCGCCAAGCGTAACCCGCTGTACGGCATGACTCCCGAGCTGCTTTGGAGTGAGATGCGAGCGCAGCTCACCACCTACGCTGCGTATGTCGAGCTTGTTGATTTGGTCGAGGCGGATATTGAAGCTCTTAAAGATTCGAGCAAGATCCTAGTCGCGGCTGACAGGTCCCTGAAAATAGATGCCCTCAAGGAGGCAATCCCCGACTCGTTGAACCTGAAAGAGCTTCAGAAGTTCTGGTACCTGATCAAGGCTGACGTTGATCCGACCCTTGGAGACGCCGATTTAAAGAAGGCTGAGGACGCCCTTGAGCCTGAAGTCAGGAAAGAAGCCAGCACGTATGTCAATGACAAGGTGTCCGAGATTTCCCGCCGAGTGGCCGACCGCGCCGATGCTCATATTGAGACGGTAGCTGCCGCCGCTGCGACTCTCATGGAGAAGGCACTGGCCTGCAACACCAAGGAAGAGATCGATGCGCTGTGTGCCGTGATGGCAACCTTTAATACCAATACGGTTCCCGATGAGTATAAGGAAATCGCTGCAATCTTCTACAATGAGACCGACGATGTGTTCTACGGAGCCATGAAGGAGAAGAACAGAAAGAACGAGATCCTGCCGTGGACGCTGGCCGGTGCGCTGCATAATTGGTGGTACACCTACGCCCAGTACGGCAACCAGTTCGGTAATTGATAAAAAGAGAGAGGCAATGCCTCTCTCTTTTTTAGTCATAAGCGGCAACGATATTCTTGCTTTGATCAAAATGATGTTGTTACCCACGGCACAAATAAAAATCGACAAGCTTTAACTTGTCGATTTTTGGCGCGCCTGATAGGATTCGAACCTATGACCTACCGGTTCGTAGCCGGGCACTCTATCCACTGAGCTACAGGCGCATATTAAATTGTTGGAGCGGGTGATGGGAATCGAACCCACGCGACCAGCTTGGAAGGCTGGGATTCTACCATTGAACTACACCCGCACATCCGAGCGCTTAATTATATTAACACATCTTCCTCGATTTGTCAAGCGAATTCTCGAAAATATTTTGGTTTTTTAAAGTTTTTTTGTTGATATAATCGTCATCGCGTGTTACAATGAATACAGAATGATAGAAAAACGCTAGATCTCCCGAAAAACGGGGGAGTCAGAGAGGAGTCGAAGATGAAAAAAACGCCTTTGTTCGGCCCGGGAGGCAACAGCCTTTCCTTTTATAACGAAGGTCATAAATCTACCGTGGAGGCGCCTGCATGGATCTTGAAACGCGGTCTCGATGCTTATGAATTTGAAGCAGGGAACGGACTTTCAACCTCCGCTGCTACGCTCGCTCGGATCGGGGAAGCTGCGCGGGAGCACGGGATCGCTATGTCGCTTCATGCCCCCTATTTCATTTCACTTTGTAGCGCAGATCCCGAAAAGCGGAAAAAGAGTATAGGATACATTCGCACCTCTCTCGAGGCAGGGGAACTCCTTGGAGCGCGTACGGTCGTCGTACACATGGGCGGCGTTGCCAAAATGCCGCGTGAGGAAGGAATGCGTCTTTCTGCCGAAACGCTGTACGATCTCCTCTCCGAGGCTCCCGATAACGGCGTTGCCATCGGCCTTGAAACCATGGGAAAGATCAATCAGCTCGGGACGCTTGACGAGGTCCTTACACTTTGTGCGCTAGCTCCCGGCCGCCTTTCTCCTGTTGTGGACTTTGGCCACTTGAACGCGCGTGTTTGCGGCGTGGGAGGCTTTGCGGGGAAGGACGATTATATGCGTGTGTTCGATGCGATCGCCTGTGCCCTTGGTGACAGTGCCGCTATGAACCTGCACGCGCATTTTTCCAAAATCGAGTATACGAGCGCGGGTGAAAAGAAGCATCTGACCTTTGACGATACCGTGTACGGTCCAGATCCTGAGCCCTTGATGGAGGCCATCTGTGAGCTTGGTGTGACCCCGACGATCATCTGCGAGTCAGATGGTACGATGGCTGAGGACGCTTTGGCGATGAAGCGCTATTACGAGAGCCTTCGGGAGGGTGTATGAACCGTATCAATGCGCTCCGGATGCTTTTGGATACCCTCGACCTTGATGCGCTCCTGCTTACCTCTGAGATCTCACAGCGCTACGCCACCGCCTTTCCTATTTCGGACGGACATGTGGTAATCTCACGGGAGAAAGCACTTCTTGTGACCGACTTCCGCTACGCCGAGGAGGCAGAGAAGTTCTGCGATCCGGTTATCACCGTGGTAGCGCCCCCTTCACAGATGGAATATCTCTCCGACCTCTTTCGTACCGAGCGATTTTCTCGTGTGGGATACGAGGATAAGACCCTCTCCTGCGCCGACTATACCGCTCTTGCTGAGGAGCTGGGCTTTTCTGGCGTTCCGATCGGGGATGGGATCGAAGCGCTCCGCGCGGTCAAGGATGGGGAGGAGATTGAGGCGATCCGCCGCGCGCAGGCTATCACCGATGCCGCCTTTGCGCATATTCTGACCGTTCTTACGCCAACGATGACCGAGGTCGACGTGGTTCTTGAGCTTGAATTTTTTATGCGGCGTATGGGGGCGGACGGTATTGCCTTCCCGACCATTGCCGTTTCAGGGGCATCCTCGGCGCTTCCGCACGGCCTCCCCTCAAGAAACAGGCTCTCGCCCGGCTTTTTGACGATGGATTTCGGTGCCGCGGTCAGCGGTTACTGCTCGGATATGACACGCACGGTGGTTCTTGGCAAGGCCGATGCTGAAATGAAGCACCTGTACGCGACGGTTTTGGAGGCGCAGCGCCGCGGCATCGAAATGGTCGCCGCAGGGATGGACGCCTGCCTTGTTGATGCCGCCGCACGTCAGCATATCGACAGCGCAGGCTATCGCGGCCTTTTCGGCCACAGCTTTGGTCACGGGGTGGGACTTGATGTCCATGAGGCGCCTCGTGTTTCCGGGCGCTCGAGACGGCCTCTTTCGGCGGGAAATGTGATAACCGCAGAGCCGGGGATCTACCGCCGCGGCGAGTACGGATGCCGTATTGAAAACATGGGACTTGTAACCGAGACGGGTTTTTTGAATTTTACCGCCTCCACAACCGAGCTCATTGAGCTCTTTTGAGCCGATATTTTCCTTTTTTTATCTTTTTTTTGCTTTCCTATTGCAAAGTTTTCTTTTTTAAGTATAATAGTTTGTGTATGGATGCCGCCGGAGCGGCCCGAGTGCTTTTCCCACAGCGGGGGGAGAGAAGACTTGAAAAATATGATTCCGCTGAGAGATAGGTGTAAAATGGAAGTTGTAATTGCAGGCGATTTTAAAAACGGTGTAACCTTTGAGATGGAGGGCAAGGTCGTTCAGGTCCTTGAGTTCCAGCACGTTAAGCCCGGTAAGGGTGCCGCCTTCGTTCGCACGAAGCTGAAGGATGTCATCAACGGTGCCGTTATCGAAAAAACCTTTAACCCCACCGATAAGTTCGAGGGTGCATACATTGAGCGCCGTGAGATGGAGTATCTTTACAACGACGGCGATCTCTACTACTTTATGGATCCCGAGACCTATGAGCAGACCCCCCTCAATTCGGATAAGCTCGGCGATAACTTCAAGTTCGTCAAGGAGAACACGCCCTGCCGTATCGTGTCCTACAAGGGCAACGTTTTCAGCGTCGAGCCTCCTACCTTTGTGATCCTCGAGGTCACCGATACCGAGCCCGGCGTCCGTGGTGATACCGCTACCAACGTGACGAAGGCTGCCACGGTTGAGACCGGTGCCGTCGTCAGAGTTCCGATCTTTATCAATACGGGCGATATGATCCGTATCGACACCCGTGTTGGCGAATATCTCGAAAGAGCGTAAGTGAGGAATGCCGTCCGATCCTTGATCCGGGCGGCTCCTTTCAACAAATAAGGAGGAAAACACAATGGATATCAACGAAAAATCGGCATACATCAAGGGCCTTTTTGAGGGCTTTGGTGTCGATGCCTCGAAGCCTGAGGGCAAGCTTATCGGCGAGCTCATCGAGCTTGTCACTGAAATGTCCGAAAAGATCCATAACCTCGAGGTCGAGTGCCGCGAGCTCCGCGATTTCTGCGAGGAGCTTGACGAGGACCTCGGCGAGGTGGAGGAATCCCTTCTCGAGGAGGACGAATACGACGAGGATGAGGATGACGATGACTTCTTCGAGGTTACCTGCCCCTCCTGCGGCGAGAGCGTTTGCTTTGATGAGGACGTAGAGCCGGAGGATCTGGCTTGCCCTGCCTGCGGCGAGAAATTTGACGCTACCTGCGATCCCGAGAAGTGTGCTGCCTGCGAGGGCTGCACCGAGAAGGCAGAGGAAACCGCCGAGGAGTGATTCCTAAATAAAAAAGCGCCCCTGCGGGCGCTTTTTTATTTGTTCTGCCGCGCGATCTCGTAACCGAGAATGGTAGCGGCGGAGGCAGCGGAAAGAGAGGCGGGGAAATCTCTCCCATAAGGAATACGGACGGCGAGGTCGCAAAGATCAAAGAGGGCACGGGATATACCGCGCTTTTCCCCACCGACAATAAGGAAGATGGGATAGGAGAGGTCGGCGTCCTGCAAGAGCACGTTGGTACGGATATCCGCACAGGCCACGCGGTAGCCTGCCTGGCGGAAGGCAAGCGCAGCCTCGGCGGGCTTGGCGATATAGAGAGGCAAAAGCTCCGACGCCCCGGCAGAGGCGCGGGCCACGACGCCAGCTGCACTCATCCAGTTGCGCTCATCAAGGACAATTCCCGAAACACCGAGGGCGTAGAGAGAGCGGAGCGCATAGCCGAAGTTGTAGGGATCCTCGATCCCCTCGATCATAACGAAAAAGCCGCGGGATGGCAGGGAAGCGAGGAGTGATGAGAGCGGGGGGATACATCTTTCGGTAACATCTGCCACGATGCCGCCGTGGGTCGTTCCCGTGGTGATGCGCGTAATCTCCTCGGTAGTGATAGGAAGAAGCGGAAAGCCCCATTCCTCGGCGCGATGGCGAAGCCAGGAGAGCTCCTTCGCGAGCTTTTTTTCGCTTTCCGCGGCATAGGCAATGCTTTTGATTTTGCGGTCATTCGTGGGATTTTTCCCCATCCTTGCCTCAATGAGGGCACGGATCGAGGTCATCCCCTCAAAGAGCGTCGCATCCTTAAATTTTTCGATTTCCTTCTGCATGTAACGGGGGAACCTTTCATAAGATGTAGTAACGGAGCTTTCCATATAAGGAGGGAACGATACAATGTATCGAAATGAAAGAGAACGCTGTGAGATCCTTGCGGAATATCTCGTAGAGAATAACGCTACGGTAAGAAGTGCAGCCAGGCATTTCAACGTCAGCAAAAGCACGGTACATAAGGACATTACGGGTCAGCTGAAAAAGGTGAATCCCGCGCTGTATCGCCTGGCAAAGCAGGTGCTTGAGGTCAATAAATCTGAGCGACACCTGCGCGGCGGAGAAGCAACGAGAGCAAAATATCTCTCAAGAAAAAAGGTGATGTAGCCTATCACCGAGTTCCGGATGTGACGAGGGACGAAAAGAACTCGTCGCTTTTCCTGCGAAGAACCCCATGGACATAGGCGGCGGTTTTTGAATATCCGTCAACAGGCCTAAGCGACGGAGGTCGCCCTTCGAGGTCATGCGCGTTTGAACCCAGGAAAAGATGAGCGCCACGGCGGATTGCCTGCAAAAGCTTGATGGCAAGGGTGTTGTCGGTCAGCGCATACGGAGAGAAGACGAACGCGCAGTTGGCGCGGCCGAGGAGCTCGGCAAAGCGATCTCCGAAGAAGGGGAAGGCGCGCTCTGTGTGGCAGAAGAGTGGGCAGAGGTGCAGCTTCTGGATGATGACTGAAATCTCGCGCATTGCGCTGACCCCGACCGTATCGCAGATAGGGAAGAGGACGGGGAGAAGATTGGTTCCCGGGATCGCAAGGCAGGGAAGCTCGGGCAAGGAGCTGACACCCGATACGAGTGCAACCTCGGCCGAGGGAAGGAGATGCACATAGCGAAAGTCCTTTCCAAAGGCCTCGCGCAGTGAGGCGATCGAAAGACGTCTTTTCAAAAGGAATTCGCTGATTTCCTCGCGGTCGGGATCAAAATGCGGTGCTGCTACAAAAATGCGGAATCTATTGTTGTACAGCCGACGGAGCATTTCTGCGGCGACACCCGGATGCGCCGGGCCACTGTCCATTCGCGGTAATAGGTGAATGTGAACATCTGCTTTCATGGAAAACCCTTGTATGTCTCATTTTGATACTAATAGGATATCAAATTTTTCTGCATATTGCAACCCTTTTTCCCACTTTTACATTGGCTTCAAATTATACAAAATTAAAATTTTGTATAATTTGGGGAAGCGATTTTCGGAGAAAAAGGTAAAAAACAGGAAAAAAATTTAAAAAAGCCTTTTCAAGCTGCGGGAAATATGATATAATGCTTCATGTATATTATATAATCGGGTAACGCCCGATAAGGAGGATTTCTCATGAAGATGAAGCTGCGCGTTCTTACCAATACCGGCAAAGGCAAAATGCTGAGCCTTGCCAAGGCTCTGGCTGATGAATATTCCAACTATGCTGCCGACAAGATCGATCCCGCCTATCCCTGCGACAATGAGCGTATTGTTGTTATTTTCCTGACCGCTACCGCGAAGTATAAAGATACCTTCCGCCGCTTCTGCGCGAGCCTTAATAAGAATCTCGCCCAGAATGTTGCCCTGGTCGTGGACGGCGATATGGCTAAGGCCCAGCCCGTTATTGATTGGCTCAAGGGCGCCGGCACGAATTTCTGCGAGAACATTCTCACGATTAATGGTGGTCTGCCCTTCAAGTTCATCAAGGGCTATACCGAGGATGAAAAGAAGGCGATCTTCACCTGGTTTGAGGAGATTGTTCAGAGCTTCAAGCAGGCATAAATCAAAAAGAAAACTCCCGATAGGGAGTTTTCTTTTTAGTTAAATTCGTTGTAAATGGCGCGAAGAGCCGGGATATAGTCGCTTTCCTCCACGCCGATGATAATATTTAGCTCACTCGAGCCCTGATCAATCATGCGGATGTTGATGCTGGCGGTGGCGAGCGCCGTGAAAATGCGTGCCGCCGTCCCCTTGGAACGAACCATACCGCGTCCTACGACAGCGACCAGTGCGATTCCGTCGTGGATCACGATAGCATCGGGATTCGTTAGCCGGAAGATCTCATCCATGATCTTGTCGCGCTTATCTTGAATCTCGGTGGTCTTCACAATGACGCACATCGTGTCAATGCTGGACGGGAGGTGCTCAAAATTGATCTTGTTGTCCTCCAGCACCTGGAGCACGCGGCGACCAAAGCCGAGCTCCGAGTTCATCATGTCCTTTTCAATCGAGATGATCGAAAAGCCAACCTTGCCAGCGATGCCGGTGATGATCGAGTCGTTATCCCCCTCGGGAGCCGTAGGAACGATAAGCGTGCCCCTGGCAGAGGGATCATTCGTGTTGCGGATGTTGATTGGAATCCCAGCCGAGCGCACCGGGAAAACGGCATCCTCGTGCAGGACGGTAGCGCCCATGTAGGAGAGCTCACGCAGCTCCTTGTAGGTGATGATGTCGATCGGCTTCGGATCATCGATGCAACGCGGGTCAGCCATCATAAAGCCAGAGACGTCAGTCCAGTTCTCGTAGATGTCGGCCATTACAGCGCGAGCCACGATCGCCCCCGTAATGTCTGAGCCACCGCGGGAGAAGGTGCGAATGTCGCCGTTGGGCATCGAGCCGTAAAAGCCGGGAATGACAGCGTGCGTATGCTCCCGGAGCACGGCGCTCATGGTCGAATAGGTGCGCTCGGCGTCCAGCGTTCCGTCTTCCTTAAAGAAAATGACATCGCGCGCGTCTACAAAATCAAAGCCAAGATAGGCAGAAAGGATCAGACCATTCAAGTATTCCCCGCGGCTGGCGGCGTAATCGACCGAGGCGCCGTTCGTCAAATTCTCGCGAATGATAGTGAACTCCCGATCCAGCGAAAGATCCAACGAAAGATCGCGGATAATGTCATTATATCTCCGGCAAATGCGAGCAAAGACGTCGAAAACATCCTTCCCGCCGGCGGCGAGGGAATGGCACTTATACAGGAGATCGGTGACCTTCTCGTCCTCCTTAAATCGCTTACCGGGGGCAGAGGGCACGACATAACGGCGCCCCTTTTCTGCTCTTACGATGTCGGCAACGATCGAAAAATGCTTGGCATCCGCCAGCGAGCTGCCGCCGAACTTCAAAACCTTCAGTTTCACGTCTTGGGTCTCCTTAAAAACAATATTATTAGTATTATATGTTTTTTCCCTTCCGCTGTCAAGAGGTCGGTGCTCTTTTTCCCCTTTTTATTCAAAAAACAACAGCAGAATTACCGTCTTTAATTTAGAAATGCTATTGCGATATCCCTAAAAAAATGTTATAATTATTTATAGAATGCTTTCGGGAGCTGGTCTTTCCGAAAAATGAATATATATAGGCTACAAGGAGGTTGGCATTGAATTCTGTAATCCGCGAAAAGCTGAATGAATCCTTGCGCTCTATTCTGCCGATTGCCGGCATTGTTTTTTTGCTTAGTATCACGTTGACGCCGATGGATCCCGGCACATTTTTTCTCTTTCTTTTCGGCGTTGCTTCTCTGATATTCGGACTTTCTGTCTTTACGATGGGGGCCGAAATGTCTATGCAGCAGCTCGGTAATAAGATCGGCTCGCATCTTGCACATTCGCGGCATCTTTGGATCATTGCCTTCGTCTCCTTTGTGATCGGTGTGCTCATCACGGTCTCTGAGCCCGATCTCCAGATCCTTGCGGACCTTGTCACAGGTGTCCCCAACATGCTTCTCATCCTCACGATCTCGGTGGGGGTCGGTGTGTTCCTTGTGATCGCTCTTTTCCGTATCGTGTTCGGCGTGCCCCTCTCCTATCTTCTCATCGCGTTCTACGTCGCCGTTTTCTCTCTTTGCTTCTTTGTCCCCTCGGATTTCTGGGCGATCGCCTTCGATTCCGGCGGTGTGACCACGGGGCCGATGACCGTGCCCTTTATCATGTCGCTCGGTGCCGGTGTTTCTGCCTCACGCTCGTCACGCGGAGGGAATGATGACTCCTTCGGTCTTGTGTCGCTTTGCAGCATTGGGCCGATCCTTTCCGTCCTTATTCTCGGCATTTGCTATAACCTCTCGGGAGGCGATTACACTCTTGATATGGCACCTGTGACCGATACCCGCAATGGGATTGTGCAGTACTTCGGCGGCTTTGGTGACCACGCAGTCGAGGTGGCTGTGGCACTCTTGCCTATCATCGCCTTCACTGCCCTTTTTCAACTGATGACGAAGGTCTTCAGCGGAAAGCAGCTTCTCCGCATCGGCGTCGGTATTCTCTACACCTTCCTCGGTCTCGTTGTTTTTTTGACGGGGGCCAATATGGGCTTTTTGCCGGTTGGATACGCTCTTGGAGATTCGCTTGCCGGTATGGCGGGTGGTTTTCTCCTCATTCCTATCGGTATGGTGCTTGGCTACTTTATGATCACCGCCGAGCCTGCCGTTCACGTCCTCAACAAGCAGGTCGAGCAGATTACGGCCGGTGCGATCTCGGCACACGCCGTTCAGCTCAGCCTTTCGATCGGTGTTGCGGCCTCTCTTGGGCTGTCAATGCTCAGGATCCTCACGGGGATCTCGATCCTTTGGATTCTTCTCCCCGGCTATATCGTTTCGCTTGCTCTTTCCTTCTTTGTTCCTAAGATCTTTACCGGTATCGCCTTTGACTCCGGCGGAGTGGCCAGCGGAACGATGATGAGCGGCTTCGTCCTCCCGATGGCGATCGGCGCTTGCACGGCACTTGGGGGGGATATTATGACCGAGGCCTTCGGGTGTGTTGCCTTTACAGCGATGACCCCTATCATTTCGATCCAGCTTACGGGGCTTATCTACAAAATGAAATCGAGCAAGGCTGTCCGTCGCTTTATTGCCGAGGAGGAATACTTCCTCGATTATACAGAGGGAGGCATGTATTATGGCTAAGAAACCCCAAGCCGAGGCCCGCGTTAAGCTTCTTGTTTGCGTGATACGCCGCGAGGACGAGACCCTTCTCTGTGAAGTCTTGAATGAGATGTGCGTTTCCTTGCACTTCTCTTCCCTTGCCTTCGGCACCGTTAAGTCCAATTACATGAGCTACCTTGGCCTTGATGAGATAGAAAAGAGATTTTTTTATGCTCTTATTCCGAATCATTGTGAAAAACAGCTGTTGCGTACCATTAATAAGCGGCTACGCCTTTATTTGATGGGACGGGGGATTGCCTTCACCCTGCCGATCTCAGGGATCTCACACATCATCAGCCGTGCCATCCTCTCCACTCCTATGAAGGAGGATGGAACCGTCTCGCCCCGTACCCCCAATACGACAGAAAAGGAGCGCAAGAAAATGCATGAGATGATCGTTGCAGTTGTCAATCAGAGGTTTACCGAGGATGTGGTGGAGGCCGCCCGTGCGGCGGGAGCCACGGGTGCTACGATCCTTCATACGCGCAGCGTGAGCAACGCCCCCGCCGAGCAGCTGATCGGTACCTCCTTTACTGCTGAAAGCGACACGGTCTTTCTCCTGACGACCACTGAGTACAAGATGAAGATCATGGAGTCGATCCGCGATGCTGCCGGCCTTAAGACCGATGGGGGCGCCGTGATCTTCTCGCTTCCCGTCGATGCCCTCGTTGGCATCGGTCGCTTCGACGGAAACGAGGAGGAATGAAAGAAAAAAGAGGAGCTTCACTCCTCTTTTTTCTTTTTGCGTGCCGTGACCCTTTCGGCAAGGCGAGAAAACCAAGGGAAGGTCATTGGCCAGACGGCGCCGGCGAACGCCGTCAGAAGGAAATAGCGGACACCGTCGGCTATCTTGTTGCCGCAGAAGATCCAGTCAAGCGGGATACGGAGGCCTTCCTTGATTGCAAGGAGTGGGATAAGGCCAACCGCAAGCTTCAGGATCTGCGTCGGGAGCGTTCCTTCGGTCTTAAAGCGGAGGTAGCGTTCGTCGATCTCGTACGCTAAGAAAAGCCCGAGCACACAGCCGAGGATCTTGTACGCATTCTTCACGCCACTCTCGTAGTTTTTGACGTCGATATCGGCAGGGAAAGGAAAGAGCAAAACGTACAAAAGGTATAGCACTGAAAGGGTGAGCATAATACCGAAGAAAACGTGCATCCCACGGCGGCTTTCGGTTGCCTTTTGCACCAAGGGATACAGCAGGAAGACGAGGAGAATGCCGATTCCCATGGAAACGATCACGTCAAGCGGCGTGTGTACGCCGAGGTACATCCGCGAAAAGGGCACAAGGAGGCAGACGGCAATGCAGGCGATCCTCACCCAAAGAGGGCGGAAAATGCGCGCAATGCCGCCAAAAACTCCAACGGCGCTCTGTGTGTGGCCACTCGGGAAAGAGTAGCCGTTGGCCGCTTCTCTGGCGCTTTCCACTATTGTGAAGCCCTCCGCGCGGAATTCGGGGCGTGGAATTCTGAAAAGCAGCTTCAAGAACTGATTGATGAGCGTGCCGAGAAAGCCGACCGAGAGGATATAATACCCCTTCCTCTTATCATAGCACCAGAAGAAGACGAGCCCGACAAGAATAAACACGGTTTCCTCACCAAGCAGTGTGATGACTGAGAAGACGGCGTCAAAAAACGGAGTGCGCAGTCCCTCGAGAAATTTTAGAAAGTTCAAATCATTACCTCATTTTGCGAGTGATGGTTGACGGTTCGCGAGACGGCCTTATTATATAGCATTATGGGAATAAAAGCAATACTTTTGTGTGAATTCTCGTCTTGGGCAAGCTTTTTTCAAGATTTCTCCACGTTTTGTAATTGGTTTTATTCTCTCTTTTCGGCGAGTTTTTCGGCGAGTTTTTTAAAAACCCCTTGCATTTTCCTAAAAGATATGGTATACTCATTAATGTCCTCGAATAAGTGGACAGTAATTCATGGAGAAGTCGCCTAGTTGGTCGAGGGCGCACGACTGGAAATCGTGTAACCGTTAAAAGCGGTTCGAGAGTTCGAATCTCTCCTTCTCCGCCAGTTAAAACCTAAATCGAACACTATGTGCTTGATTTAGGTTTTTCTCTTTCGCGATTGGAAGCCTCATATAAAAGAATACGCCCCGATGAAGATCGGGGCGTATTCTTTTATTCGGCTTTTAAGAAAAATTTCATGCCCTTTGCGGTCTTATCTTTACTTTCAATTTTGTAGCCGTCGAAGCGAAAGTCGCAGTCGATGGCGTCGGGAGAGAGGATGTCATATTCAAAGCCACCGTTAAGAGCGCGCCACGACACCTCGATTCTGCCGAAGTTGCTATCGTAGTGACCGCTTGCCGAGGTGATCTTTCCCGACGGATCGAATACAGGAGCGAAGGTAACCTTCTTGAGCCCCACGTTCTCCCACGACGGACGTATACCAAGGCAATATTCGTACATCCACTCTGTGCAAGAGCCGAAGGAATAATGGTTGAAGGAATTCATTCCTTTGCGTATGCCGTTCTCGTGAGTGTAGCTGTCCCAGTGCTCCCAGATGGTGGTGGCACCGTTCATTACAGAGAATCCCCAGCCGGGGAATTCTCTATTGGTTATAAGAGCGTATGCCAGATCGGGACGTCCTATGTCGCACAGGGTGGGAAGCAGATATTTGATGCCCAAAAATCCCGAGGTAAGCCTTCCGCCGTCCTCATCCAGCTTGCGGACGAGATTTGCTCTCGCCGCTTCGATATCAATGATACCGAAGTTGTATGCGATAAGGTATGCGCTTTGAGTGTCTGACTTTATCACGCCGTTTCCGTCGATAAAAGTGTTTTTGAATGCAGCTTTGATTTTTTCGTAAAGGGAACGGTAGCGCTCCTCCTCAAAGTCGCCGACGATGCGGCAGAGCTCTTGTGCGAGGTATGCGGCTCTCGCGAAATATAGAGTGGAAATAACGCCCATATCTGTAGGTGTACCGAGGCAGAGCCAGTCACCGTAGAGCTTGGTGTTGGCTCGTATGCCGTCGGGACTTTCGTATTCGTAATAGTCAATAAGGCGCTTCAGGGCAAAAAGATTATCGCGGATTATCTTCTTGTCGCCGTACATTCTGTAGTGAACATAGGGAATCTCTCCGATAGCCTCAGCCCAACCTGCCGCCGCTTCGTATCCGCAATAATCGTAATATCCAACATGGGGCAAGGGGGCGACTACCGGGATGACACCGTTGCCAAGCTGACCGTCGCGGACGTCAGAAAGATATTTGTCGTAAAATACTCGGCAGTCCATATTCCACATGGCGCTCTGACAGAATATTTGAGCATCGCCCGTCCAGCCGAGGCGCTCGTCGCGCTGGGGGCAGTCAGTGGGGACATTCAGAAAGTTGTCTCTCTGTCCCCAAAGAGCGTTTTGGTAGACCTTTGTTACAACATCATCGGAGCACCTGAAGCTACCGGTTTCGCGAAGGTCGGTGTGCATTGCCTCAGCGATGATATCAACGATATCAGCGTTGCCCGTGACTGTCAGCTCGGCATATCTGAAGCCGTGAAAGGTAAAGAGCGGTCTGAAAACCTCCTCGCCCTCGCCGGACAGAATATATGTGTCTGTCGCTTCTGCCTGACGGAGATTTTCGGTATAGAGCTTGCCGTCGACTATAAGCTCGCCGTGGCGGAGCACGATCCTTGCGCCACGCTCACCCTTGAATATACAACGGAGAACGCCTGAGATGTTCTGACTTACGTCATAGATATACGCATTGCCTTCCTTGGCGATCAGGGAGGGCTTGAAGGCGTGCTTTACGATGACGGG
>JAZNAD010000031.1:0-16562 GCA_045586345.1 Eubacteriales bacterium | reverse complement strand
CAGGGGCAGCGGCAGGAGCAGCGGGAGCCTCAGCCTTCTTGACGGGGGCGGGAGCGGGGGCTGCCGCTACGGGAGCAGGGGCAGGCGCGGCCACGGGGGCACCGAAATCGCCGGCAGCTTCCTCAACCAGAACCTCGTAGGTAGTGCCATTGACGGTGATATTATACTTTTTCATTATTTTTCTCCATTTCTCCGCAAAAGCGGTACGCGTTATTTTCTCTTGAAGGACACCACGCGGAAGCGGGCGGCAGGGGCGGATTCCATCGCCGCTACGGCGGCGGTCAGGACAGCGATCAGCTCAAGGTCGTCGTTCGCGGCCACGGGGGTGGAGGCGGTAACGGGCTCTATCTTCTGCGGAGCGGGAGTGCTGGCAGTGACACCGCGCTTCTTGAAGAAGGATCCTGTGAGCTCGAGCAAGAGCCAAAGAAGCGAGAGCACAGCGAAGACGATCAGCATGCCGATCAGGAGCATCTGAAGGCCGTAAAGTGCCGCTTCCCCAAAGGGGAGCTGCTCATTGGCGTTGATTTCAAGCAAAGGAAGCATCAAGGTTTGCATCGCAGCCCTCCTTACAGAGGATTCACGTTGTGGAGGCGAGCGCGAACGGGAGCCTTGCCGGCGAGCATCTGGAGCGCCGAGCAAATGCAAACGCGTAGCTCGCTTACGCTGACGATGTCGTCGACCTCACCGAGCGAGGCGGCCGCCACGGGAGACGCCAGCGATTTTCTCCATTCGGCATTCAGCTCGTCACGGGTCTTGTCGGGGTTGATCAGGTCGTTCCAGGCAAAGGCGACCGAGGCCTCGGTGGAGAGGGCGCCGATCTCGGCGTTGTCAAGCGCGTAGGCAACGTCAGCACCGAGGGCTTTGGAGCCAAGGAGAGCAAAGGAGGCGCCAATGGCGTGGCCGAGGATGACGGTGACCTTCGGATTGACGGACTTTGCGTAGGCAGTGGCCAGCTTGGCAAGATCGGCAGAGAAGGGCGCATTCTCGTTCTCGTCGCTGATGGCGAGGCCCATGGAGTCGACCAGCGTGATCAGGGGAATTGAGAAAGCGTCGCAGAATTCGACAAAGCGCGCGGCCTTGCGTGCCGCGGCCGAGGTCAGACGACCCTCGTCAACGGTATAGGAGGTGCCGACAAAGCCACACTTCACGCCGCCGACGGTGGCGAACGCTGTCGTCAGAACAGGCGCGTAATCGCCCGAGGTCTCAAGATAGATGCCGTGGTCGGCGATCGCGGCGATCGCAGCAATGGCGTCACCGCCAAAATCGCGATTGCCGAGCATGCGGTCAAAGCCGTCTGCCGTGCCCTCAATGGTGATTCCCTCGCCGGCCTTATCGGGGAGATAGCCGATAAGGTTACGGACGTGGAGCATCGCCACCTTGCGATCCTCGGCGGAGAGGGAGGCGATTGGAGCCTGCGAGGCGGCCGTGCCGGCAAACTCGGGCGAGGTGACGTAGAAATTGGCGTTTGCCGTTTTGATGACAAAATCAAACATTGCGGCAACGGCGGCAAAGGTACCGATGCAGTTGCCTGTGACGATCGCGATCTGGGGGATGATACCGGAGGCGGCTGAGACCGACTTCATGATGCGGCCGTAGGCAGCAAGGGCGGCGGCACCCTCGAAAATATCGGCACCCGCACAGTCAAAAAGACCGATGACGGGGGCGCCGTTCTTCATAGCCATGTCGTAAAGGGCGCAGATCTTTTTTGCATGGTTTTCGTCAAGAGCCCCCTTCATACGGGCGGCATCCTGAGCGAAGGCGTACACGAGACGGCCGTCTACGGCACCGTAGCCGCAAACGACGCCCTCAAGGGCCTCGTCATGCTCAAGTCCCTGATATTCACAGAACTTGCGCTTGGTAAAGGTACCGAGCTCGACAAAGGTATCGGCGTCGAACAAGGTGCCGAGATCCGCTCTCGTATTCGAGCTGAGCGAGTCGGCCAACGAGGCCTTCAGCTCTTCGGCAGAGGGCAGGACACAGGAGGTTTTGGAGATCTTGTACTTGTCCAAAGTGAATTCCCGATTTGCGTTTTTGCAAATCTTCTCCTTCCGAGTAAATTTTGGCCGGGGATAAAACCCCAAATTCCACCAAATATACTATACCACCAAATGGGAGGTTTGTCAAGGAAAAATGCGACAATAATATAGATATAAACGGCACGTGAGTGTGCGATGCGGAGGTCCCTGTCGGGAACGAAGAAACACGCCCTCTGTAAAAGCAGAGGGCGTGTTTTCAGGATTGGAAGGCAGAAAGAAGATTCATACGCTTCGAGGCATATTTATAGGCTTTTTCAAAGTCGCGGTCCTCGCGATAGCAAATCTCCATATCTGTATATAGGCGGAAGAGAAAATAGGCCGAAACTCCGGACTCTCCCTTTCTGTCCTCAAGTCCCTTGAGAATAACGAGCGCCTCGTCACGGCGGCGGTCACGGAGAAGGCGGTGCGCTTTCTGATGAGCGGCATACATATCGTTCTCGTACGGATAATCGGGGTTGTCGGTCATATAGGCGTAAAGCTCGCTTTCGGTGGCTTCTGCGACCATGGTGCGATAGGTTTTTTCATCAAAGTCGCGGCGAGGCGCACCGACGTTTGAGCAAAGCGCTGTATAGAGCGAGGCCGAGGCACGAAGGCTGTCGGTAGGGAAGTAGGTCCTTTCAGCTAAGGCAAGCGCCTCACTGAAGTAGACAAGGGCAGTCTCAAGGTTGCCTGAATGGAAGGCGCGCTTGCCTTCTCCATAGGCGGCGTGCGCTGCGAGGAGGGCAACCTCTTCCGAGGGGGCGCCCGGTAGGGATTCGCAGAGACGGAAGCATTCGCCGTAACGCCCGGAGAGAAACAGACGCTTGATTTCGGGCATAGCACGCCGACGGTAGAAGCCCGCCGGGTCCTCATTTTCGTCAAGCAGATAGGATGCGGGGACGTCCAACTCCTCGGCGAGGTAAAAGAGAGTGTCGAGCGAGGGCGAGGCCTTTCCTTTTTCGATCTCGCAAAGCATATTAGGGGTGATGCGTTCACCGGCAAGGCGCGCTTGCGTCATGCCGCGCTCCTTGCGCATAATGCGTATTTTTTCGCCAAGCTTCATGCTGTTTGTCTCCCGTTTTCCTAATATGCTCCATTGTATCACAAACGTATGCTTTTTGCAAGAAAAAGTAAATAAATTTACTGAGCGGCTCCAAAATCGTAAAGATCGTCGATCTCGGTTTCTGTGATGTCGCTCGTGAGAC
Source organism: Eubacteriales bacterium (assembly GCA_045586345.1). Classification (GTDB taxonomy): domain Bacteria; phylum Bacillota; class Clostridia; order Oscillospirales; family CAG-272; genus UBA1740. The sequence continues at coordinate 13,342 of JAZNAD010000031.1, read as the reverse complement.
GGTCGATCTTGGTGTAAGCGTCGGGGACGTCGCCGACAATGACGGTTTCGGCAAAGGGGAATTCGCGGCTGACGGTGACGTAGCGGGTGCGACTTGGGACAAGGACGGCGATCTTTACGGTGACATAGAAGGAGATCCTGTGGTGAGTCTGGTTGATCCCGCGTTCCTCAAAGGCGGAGGCGAAGTAGCCGTTCAGCTCGCGCTCGAGACGGAGCGGTATGCTGAACGAGGTACGTGAAGAGAGAAAGTTCAGCCCGAGAAGCGAAGAAAGTGGGACCTCGGCCTCGATCTCCCCGGCTTGACGGAAGGCTTCAAGGACGCGCAAAAGAAGCGTGGTTCGGATCGAGAGCAAGCGCGCGGTATCGGCGCTGAGCGAGGACACCGAGCCGTCCGACTTATAGCGCAGAGTGATAAGGTCGGAGTATAGGGCGGGGGCACGTTGCAGCTCTTTACTGACGGCCGATGACAGCAGCTCCTCAACGGTATTGGTGGCTTGGATCTCCGAGAGCGCGACAAGCAGGGGGGCTAATCGCAGGTTAAAGAGTACGATGAGCGAAAGAAGGACGAGCACGACGATAAGGAGGCGTCTTGCAATAAGTGAATGCCGGCGCCGTCGTTTTTTTGATGAAAGATGAAAAAGGGCCGCTCCCGACATAAAGATCACCCCCATCCTAAGGATATGCGGATGGGGGTGATCCTGTTACTCCTTCCCGGGCTTTTCGGAAAGCGTGAGGGAGGAAAGGGGGTTTTTGGCCATGGCCTCCTCCATGCTGCGGTTGGAGAGGTGGGTATAGATCTGGGTGGTATTCAGCTGGGCGTGACCGAGAATATCCTTGAGGACGCGGACGTCGACAGAACCGCTTTGATACATGAGGGTGGCCGCGGTGTGACGGAGCTTGTGGACCGAGAAGCCCTTTTGCGAAAGCCCCGCCTTTTCGAGATACCTGTAGACGGTGACCTGGACCATTTGGTTGCTGATGCGCGTCCCGCGATTGCTAAGAAAGAGAGCGTCCGCATCCCTCGGGAGAGCTGTGAGGGTCACGCGGATCTCAAGATAGGCGGTGAGCGCCGCGCGGCAGGCATCGTTCAGATACACAATGCGCTCCTTGGCGCCCTTACCGAAGACGCGCAGAGAGTGGAGGGCGCGGTCGATATCCGAAAGATTGATGCCCACAAGTTCGGAAAGGCGCATGCCGCAGTTCAGAAAGAGCGTGATGATCGCAAAATCCCGGACGCGGTTTCTTGAGGTGGTATTATTAAGCACGCTTTGTAAAAGAGCGATGCTTTCCTGCTCGGTCAGGTATTTCGGCAGGACCTTGTCCTTTTTCGGCGCTTTAATATGTTTTGCGGGGTCAAAGTCGGCGTAGCGGCTATCGAGCGTGGAGACGTAGCGAAAAAAGGAACGGAGAGAGGAGAGCTTCCGCGCGCGGCTCGCCTTCTCGTTGCCGCGCTCGGCGGCGGTATAGGTGAGAAAATCCACGACCGCCTCGCGGTCGATCCCGAGAACGAAGGTGATATCCACCGACGAAAGGTCGATGGCCTCGAATTCCTCACCGAGGGTGGGGAGGTTGCGCTCCTTGGCAAGGAGATAACGGAAAAAGGTACGCACATCAAGCAGATACTCAAAGGCCGTCCTTTCCGAGCAGCCCTCGATCGCTATTTTTGTACGGATAAAGTTTTTGAGTATGGCTGGGGCGGCGGTGAAGTCGGAAGAACGCAGAAGATTGGTTGCCATAGGAGACCTCCTGAGGGTTAGCTTGGCTATCACCTATTATTATACAAAATCAAACAACAAAAGTAGTGTATATTTTGTAAATTCCGGGGGAAGGCTTGCTTTTTTACACAAAAAGGGGTATGATGAAAGAGAAGTACAAGAATGAGGATACGCATTTGAAATTTATTAAGGACAATTCACACAGGATCTTCCGTGTGCTGATCAATCAGGTCGGCATGATGATCTTTTCTCTTGTTGTAACGACCACGGCCGTTTCGATGGGGGAAGGATTTAAGGAACCGATGACGCTCGTGGCGAGCATTTTCGCCATTCTTTTTTACCTGTTTCTCGTTTTCTACTGTATGCGCGAGGAGGGGACACGTGATAGCGTGAAGATCGAGGGTGGACGCTTAGAATACGATCGCCTTCACGGGTTGAAGATCGGGCTTTTTGCGGCGGTACCGAATCTCCTCTTCGTTTTCCTGATGGCGCTCGGTCTCTTGCTTGGTGAGAGTGGGCTTGGGCTGTTTAGCACGGGCTATCTTATTACCACACTGATCCAGTCGATGTATTCCGGCCTTTTGAAGACGGTCTTTGGCTGGCTTTCTCTTTCTGAGAACCTTCTTGCGGCGGTGATCGCCTATGCCGTTACGCCCTTTGTTGCGCCTCTTGCGGCGTGGGCCGGGTATACGAACGGCGTGCATCGGCCGATCGTTAACAACAAAAAGAATTGACCGATTTTGGTATAAGTCCTCTTATTTTGCGGAAAACTGAGGATACTCATGTTTTTGGAGGGCTTTGCGGATGCATCTGTATATGATAAGAAAAGGACGCGTTCTCCCGACGGCAGTGCGCGTCCTTTTTTCGTTTATTTTGATTGTTTCTATGCTTTTGGTTCCCATGGCATCAAGCGCCGATGAGTGGCCGCCTACGGTGATTCTGGATGCCGGGCACGGCGGAGAGGACGGCGGTGCCGTTGGGAAGGGGGGGGTTAAGGAGAAGGACCTTAACCTTGCGATCACCCTGCGGCTTGCCGAGCTTTTGCGCGAGGCGGGGGTCAACGTGATCCTGACAAGAGATGAGGATCGGTTGCTTTACAAGGATGGGGAAAATATCAAGGGACACCGGAAGGAATACGATCTGAAAAACCGCCTGGCGGTGGCCGAAGCGAATCCGGGGGCGCTTTTTATTAGTATCCATATGAACACCTTTTCATCGCCGAAGTACGCGGGGCTCCAAGTGTACTATGCGAGGACGCCGGGGAGTCAAGCACTGGCCGAGAGCATTCAGCGGACAGTCAGAGAGCAACTGCAGCCCGAGAATACGCGGAAGATCCATGTCGCATCCTCCTCCATCTATCTCCTGGATAAAGCAGTCGGGCATGCAGTACTTGTCGAGTGCGGCTTTTTGTCAAACGAGGCCGAATGCGAGAGACTCACGCAAAAAGATTATCAGGACAGATTGTGTTTTTCGCTTTTTTATGGTATTATGGAGTATATAAAAACAATATGAGGGAGAAGCATCGTGAAGACACCGAAAGTGCTGTTCGTATGCCGCGAGTGCGGATGCACGGTTTCCAACTGGGTGGGGAAGTGCCCTGACTGCGGCCTTTGGAACACTATGGAGGAGGAAGCGCCCACCGAAGCCTCGGCGGTGACACATGCGCCGAAGAAGCCTGTCGAGGTCAAGCGCCTCTCGGACATTGCCCCCCTTGCGTACGAGCGCACCAACACAGGGATGGGCGAGCTTGACCGCGTTCTTGGCGGCGGTCTTGTGGCGGGATCGGTGGTTTTGCTTTCGGGCGAGCCCGGGATCGGAAAATCCACCCTCCTTTTACAGATCTCGGAGGCGTTGAGTCAAAACAAGACGGTGCTCTATATTTCGGGTGAGGAATCGCGCGGACAGATCAAGCTTCGCGCCGATCGCCTCGGAGCGGGGGGCTCTGGGCTTTTTCTTGCCAGTGAGACCGACCTTGATAATGTCCTTGCCGCGGTGGCGAAGGTGTCACCCGACATCCTGGTCGTTGACTCGATCCAGACGATGTATTGCGCACGCTCGCGCTCAGCGGCTGGAAGCATTGCACAGGTGAGGGAATGTGCCGCAGCCTTTATTGCGCTCGCTAAGGAAAGCGGCATGGCAGTGTTCCTTGTCGGTCACGTGAATAAGGAGGGCGGCATCTCGGGACCGAAGGTGCTCGAGCACATGGTGGATGTTGTCCTGTATTTTGAAGGGGATAAGCAACAGACCTATCGGATCATCCGCGCCATGAAGAACCGCTACGGATCGACGAATGAGATCGGCGTTTTCGATATGACCGAGGCAGGGCTCCTCGAGATCTCGGATCCCTCGGAGATTCTGCTCGGCGAGAGGAACGAGGGGGCAAGCGGCAGCTGCATTGGCTGCGTGATGGAGGGGAGCCGTCCTCTTATTACCGAGATCCAGGCGCTTGTCTCGCCCAGCGTGTTCCCGTCGCCTCGCCGTACAGCGGACGGCTTTGACTATAACCGTATGTGCCTTTTGCTGGCTGTTCTAGAAAAGCGGCTTTCCCTGCGCTTTTCAGCCAATGACGTGTACTTAAATATTGCCGGCGGTCTGCGCCTTGACGAGCCTGCGGCCGACCTCTCGGTGGCGGGGGCTCTTATTTCGGGTCTCCTCGACCGACCGGTGCCGAAGGATCTTGTGGCTTTTGGCGAGATCGGGCTTGCGGGCGAGGTGCGCTCGGTGGCGCGCATTGAGGCGCGCGTCAATGAGGCAGTCCGTCTCGGGTTCCGCACGGTGGTGCTTCCGAAGCGTTCGGCGAGTATGGCACGGCTCACGGTACCCGAGGGGGTAAAGCTTGTGCCTGTCAGCCACGTTTCCGAAATGCTCGCCTGCCTTATGAAGAAATGAAGGAAGGAAGGTCGGGAAAGGCGCACGATTTTCCCTTCAGCGACACCAACAAGCGCTATCATACCTACGATTACTATCTCCGCCAACGCTACGGAGGAAAGTGCGTGAAGATCACGCTGGACGGCGGCTTTACCTGCCCGAACATTGACGGGCGGTGCGGCACCGGCGGATGCATCTACTGTTCTTCACGCGGGAGTGGAGATTTTACGCTTGCGGGGCTTTCGATCCGTGAGCAGTACGACCGCCAGCGTGCGATCCTTGCGAAAAAGTGGGAGACAGCGCGGTGCATCCCGTATTTACAATCGAACACCAACACGTACGCGCCGCCCGAGCGCCTGCGCCGCCTTTACGGCGAAGTCTTGGCTCTCCCCGATGCGGTGGCCTTTCATATTGCGACGCGCGCCGACTGCCTCGAGGAAGGGGTGCTCCGGGTGCTGGCGGAGGTGGCGGAGAGGATTGATCTGACCGTCGAGCTCGGCCTCCAGAGTATTCACGACAAAACGGCGACCGTCATCCGCCGCGGCCATGATTTTGAAGCATTTTGCGGGGGCTATCGGGCGTTGCGCCGCGCCGTACCCTCGGCGCGAATCGCAGTGCATCTGATCGATGGCCTCCCCGGCGAGGACGAAGCCATGATGCTTGAGAGCGCCCGTACTGTGGCCGATCTCGAGGCGGACGAGGTGAAGATCCATCTTTTGCACGTCTTGCACGGAACGGTGCTTGGAGAGATGTATGAGGCGGGGGAGTATACCCCCTTGACACGGGAGGAATACGTGCGTATTCTTATTGGTCAGCTGGAGGTTTTACCGCCAAAAACTGTGGTTTCACGGGTCACGGGAGACGGTGATCGGCGCACTCTCCTTGCTCCTCTTTACAGCACAGATAAATTCGGGGTGATGAATGCGATTGACCTCGAAATGACACGCCTCGGGACCTACCAAGGTAAAAAATGGCGATTTTGTGTATAAAATGCACAAAATCACCGATTTCTTTTCTACGGTTGTTAATGTTTTTTCACAAAGAACTAATTGCAAAATCGCAACTTTTCATATATAATTAAACCATAAACCGAATGTTTTGTATTCGGCGATAGATTCGTTATCAGAAAAGGAGACTCCGAAAATGCAAATGTATCCCACCAAAATGCTTCGTAATGTTTGCCTGCTCGGCCACAGTGGCTCGGGTAAGACCTCTCTCGCGGAGGCTATGCTTTTCCTGACCCACGCTACCGACCGTCTTGGCAGGGTCACCGACGGCAACACCGTCTGCGACTATGATCCCGAGGAGATCAAGCGCGGCTTTTCGCTCTCCGCTTCTCTCGTTCCTTTAGAATACCGCGATGTGAAGATCAATATTCTTGATACGCCCGGCTACTTCGACTTCGAGGGTGAGGTGCGTCAGTGTGTGCGCGCTGCCGACAGCGCCATTATTGTGGTAGACGGTAAGACCGGACCTGAGGTGGGCACCGATCTTGCTTGGGAATACGCCACCGAGGCGGGCATCCCCAAGACCTTCTTCATCAATCGCTTTGATGACGGTGAGGCGCGCTTCAAGAAGGCTTACGATAAGCTCACCGAGAAATACGGTAACAAGCTTTGCCCGCTCCTTATTCCCTGCATTGACGGTGACAAGGTCACGGGCTTCCTTTACCTGATGGATATGCAGGTATATATCTTCGATTCGCACAGCGGCGAGGTCGTAAGCTCGCCCATCCCCGAGCAGTTCATCGATGTGGCCAACGAATACCGCGAAAAGCTCGTCGAGGCGGCAGCGACCACGAGCGAAGAACTGATGGAAAAGTATTTTGTCGGTGAGGAGATCTCGCAGGCAGAGCTTGAGGAGGCGGTGCACGAGGGCATTATTCACAACGAGATCATCCCCGTCTTCTGCGGCTCGGCGATGAAGCTGTGGGGTGTTAAGTCGCTCCTGAATACCATCGTCGGCTCCTTTCCGCGTCCTACCATTCGCGGTGAGGAAAAGATCGTGAAGAACGGTGAGCCCGGTACTCTCCCGATCGACCGTGAAAGCCCCGAGACCTCGCTGTTCATCTTCAAGACGATTGCCGACCCGTTTGTCGGCAAGATGTCCTTCTTCCGCGTGATGGAGGGGACACTCTCGAAGGATATGGAGCTCCGCAATACAACGACCGGTGTTAATGAAAAGTTCGGGCGTCTTCTCGTGCCCTGCGGCAAGAAGCAGGTTGAGGCGGAGGGTCTTGCCTGCGGCGACATCGGCGTTATTACGAAGCTGTCGAACACCAACACGAACGACACGCTGACGACGCGCAGTGAGGCCTTCTCCTATGCGCCCGTCGTCTTCCCGCGAGCGTATTACGGTCGCTCGGTCGTAGCGGCGAAGGGCGAGGAGGATAAGCTTTCGACGAGCATCAACCGTCTGCTTGCCGAGGATGCCACCGTGCGCTTTGTCAACGACCCCGTGACACGTCAGCTCGTCCTCTACGGTCTTGGTGACATTCATCTTGACGTCGTTGCCGCCAAGCTGAAGGCACGCTTTAACCTAAACGTGACGATGGGGGGGCTGAAGTTTGCCTACCGTGAGACCATCAAGAAAAAGGTCGATGCCGAGGGTAAGCATAAGAAGCAATCGGGCGGTAGCGGCCAGTACGGGCATGTTAAGATCACCTTTGCTCCCGGCGAGGGTGACGGTCTGACCTTTACCGAGAGCGTCTTTGGCGGTGAAGTGCCGAAGAACTTCTTCCCGGCGGTCGAAAAGGGGCTTCTTGAATCGATGCAGCAGGGCGTGCTCGCGGGCTATCCGATGGTCGGCCTTGCCGCCAACCTTTCGGGCGGCTCATACCACGACGTTGACAGTAATGAGATTTCCTTTAAGCTGGCGGCCATCCTGGCCTACAAGGACGGCATTCCGAAGGCGCAACCGGTTCTCCTTGAGCCGGTGGGCGAGCTTCGCGTCACGATTCCCGACGACTACGTGGGCGACGTGATGGGCGACGTCAACAAGCGCCGCGGCCGCGTGCTTGGCATTGAGCCCGTGGAGGGCAAGCCCGGCTTCCAGACCGTCCTTGCCGAGGTGCCGCAGCCCGAGATGGGTGACTACGTCATTGCGCTCCGTGCATCCACGCAGGGCAGAGGGCGCTTCGACTTTGAGTTCGTTCGCTATGAGGAGGTTCCCTCGGCGGTGGCACAGAAGGTCATCGAGGCGGCGAATGCCGGATAACAGTAAAAGGCGGGGGAGACCCCGCCTTTTTCCTTTTATTGCGGTCTTTTTTAGGGAAAATAGGGTGATTTGCTTGACAAGGAATGTTGGCATATGATATCATAAATTATAGAATGTATGATTCAGGAGGACTCTATGGACGAGAAAAAGCTTCCCGAAGAGACTGTGCCCGTGGCACGGGAGAATGCCGCGGCCTCTCCCACCCCCGAAGCTTTCCCGAAGCCGAGCGAGGAAAAGGCGCCCTGGGCACCGAAGAAGCGCCGCCGTCGCCTTGGCGACCGCAAGGATGGCCGCCGTGTGCGCGGGATTCATCCGATGCAGTTCATGATCCCCTTCCTTATGAAGGTGCGCTCGGATGCCCAGAACCATTTCGAGGACGAGCTTGACATAACGAACATCGAGAACTATTTGGATAAGAAGCACAAAGAGGGGTATACCGATATGGGCTTCCTCCATCTGTTCATCGCGGCGTATGTGCGCGCCATCTCGCAACGCCCGGCCATCAACCGATTTCTCTCCGGTCAGCACGTGTTTGCGCGGCCTGACGTGACGGCGGTCATGCCTGTCAAGAAGCGGATGTCGATCGAGTCGCCCGATACGCTCATTAAGATCCATTTTGACCAGCGCGACAATGCCGTTACGGTCTATGAGAAGTTCGAGGCGGTGCTTCGCGATGCCATTAGTAAGGAAAACAATTTTGACAAGCTGGCGGCGAAGCTAATGAAGATACCGCGCCTTCTTTTGCGCGGCACGGTAGCCTTTCTTCGCTTTCTCGATTACTTTGGGCTTATGCCGAAATCGCTTCTCGAGGTCAGTCCCCTTCACGGCTCGGTGATCATCACGAGCATGGGCTCACTCGGCATCAATGCGATCTATCACCATCTTTACGATTTTGGAAATCTTCCGGTGTATCTTTCCTACGGAAAAAAATACACGAAGACGGTGTTTAACGACGACGGTGTGGCGGAAAAGCGTCACTTTATCACCTTCCGCGCTGTGGTCGATGAACGGATCTGTGATGGCTATTATTATGCCTCGGGCTTTAAGATCATGAAGCGGTATTTGTTGCATCCCGAGCTTCTTGATCCGACTCTTAACGAGTACGTCGAGGATATTGATTAAAGCGAAACAACAAAAAACCGTGAAAAGAGCTCCTTTGGAGGAGCTCTTTTTTCAAAAAACTCAAAAATATCGCGATTTTCCCTTTACATCCGGCGCACCTTCTGCTACAATGGAGAAAAGAGCCGAAGGAGGATCGTCATGAAGGAAAATGAGGTCTTTGAGATCGTTACGACCGGGGGCAGAGGGACGCTGATTGCGCCGCATTACCACGAGGATGCCTTTGAGTTTATTGAGGTCGTCCGTGGGAGCGCCGACGTTACCGTGGGACTTGCGACCATCCATGTTCCCTGCGGTGCAATACTCCATCTGATTCCCGGCTATGTGCATTTTGCCGTGTCGCACGGGGAGGAGGAGTGCTTTTTGCGCGTTCTGACCTACCGTCGTGATGCCGCCTTTACTCTCGACGGTCTTGATGAGCGTTTTCTTTCTCTCTATTTGCTACCGATCGAAAATCGTGCCACCCTCTTTCCCGTAGAGCATTCGCTGAACGCAAGCCTTGCACGCCATATGGAGAACGCGATCGGTGAGTGGCGCGGGAAGGAGATCTTTTATACCTCGCTGGTGCTTGCCGAGATATCGCATATGCTGGCGGCCGTCCTTCGTTTTTACGGCTACCGCGAGGAGGAAGACCCCGAATACAGAAACATTATGCGTATAGCGCCTACCGTGGAGTACGTCCTTTCGAATTACGCCTCAAAGCTTCGGCTCGAGGAAATGGCGCAGAAGCTGTTCCTCTCGCCCGATCACTTCGGCAAGCTTTTCCGTCAGACGGTGGGGCTGACACCGATCGAATACGTGAATAATATCCGCGTTTCGGCGGCGATGCGCTATTTGGCCGCGACCAACTGGACGATCGCCGATGTATCAAAAAGCTCGGGCTTTGCGAATACCAACTACTTTCATAAGGTGTTCCGCGATCTTGTCGGGATCGGCCCGGCGGCTCTGCGTAAGCAATGGCTGGCAATGAAGGCGGAGGCGCGCAGTACACTTTGATAAAGAAAAGAAGAAGGCAACCCAAGGGGGGTGCCTTCTTCTTTATTTACGATGCCGTGCCCTCGGCAATCTTGCGGAGGAGCAGCGGCTCCTCGGTGCCGCGGACGACGCCCTCGGTAATGACGATCTTTTTCACGGTGGGATCGGAGGGGATATCGTACATCGGGGCGGTCATAATGCCCTCAAGGATCGAGCGGAGGCCGCGCGCACCGATCTCCTTGGCGAGTGCCTCGCGGGCGATGGCGCGGAAGGCGCCCTCCTCGAGCTCGAGCTCGACGCCGTCGATGGAGAAGAGCTTTCTGTACTGCTTATACAGCGAATTCTTAGGATCGCGGACGATGCGGACAAGGGCGTCCTCATCGAGGTTGTCGAGCGAGACGATGACAGGGAGACGGCCGACGAGCTCGGGGATTAGCCCGTACTTGACAATATCGTGAGAGATGACATCGCGGTAGACGCCGCGCTCGATGCGCTCGCGCTTGCCGCAAATGTCACCGCCAAAGCCAATCGTCTGGTTGCCGCGGCGCTGCTCGATGATGGTTTCAAGACCGTCGAAGGCTCCGCCGCAAATGAAAAGAATATTTTCGGTGCGGATCTGGATGAACTCCTGATTGGGGTGCTTGCGTCCGCCCTGCGGCGGTACATTGGCGACTGTGCCCTCAAGGATCTTCAGGAGAGCCTGCTGAACCCCCTCGCCTGAAACATCGCGCGTGATCGAGCGGTTTTCACTCTTTCTCGAGATCTTGTCGATTTCGTCGATATAGATGATGCCGCGTTCGGCCTTTTCAATATCGAAATCGGCAGCCTGGATCAGGCGAAGGAGAATGTTCTCGACATCCTCGCCGACATAGCCTGCTTCGGTAAGCGTGGTGGCATCGGCAATGGCAAAGGGCACGCGCATGGTCTTGGCCAGGGTTTGCGCCAAATAGGTCTTCCCAACGCCGGTGGGGCCGAGGAGAAGGACGTTGCTCTTTTGGATTTCCACGCCGTCACCGTCGTGGGTTTCCTTGGAGAGGATGCGCTTGTAGTGGTTATATACAGCGACCGAGAGGACACGCTTGGCGGCGTCCTGGCCGATCACATGCTCATCCAACATCGCCTTGATCTCGGCGGGCTTCGGGAGGGTATCGAAGGTGAGCGTATCTCCATTCTCCTCCGCGGCAGCGTTCTGGAGGGCAAGATTTTCATCGATCAGATCCGAGCAGGCCTTTACGCATTCGTCGCAGATGAAGGCGCCGTCCGGCGAGGGGATCAGGAACATCACCTGGTGCTCGGTGCGGTGGCAGAAGGAGCAAATGTGTGGATGGTTGTTCTCGTGCATATTGGGATCCTTTCGTAGGACTTTTCAAGCGAGCCGCGCAAAGAAAACGCTGTTTTAAGGCTTTTTAAGCGCGTTGACTTTAGGTTAGAAAAGCGGACCGCCGCGACGGTTGCCGGGCGGCGGTCCGAAAAAATCAGGAACGGTGGGCGATGACCTTGTCGATGAGGCCGTATTCGGCGGCAGCATCGGCGGTGAGGAAGTTATCGCGCTCGGTGTCGCGCGCGATCTCCTCGAGCGAGCGCCCCGTGCGCTCGGCGAGAATGGTGTTCAGCTTCTCGCGGGTGCGCAGAATGTGATCGGCGTGGATCTTAATGTCAGAGGCCTGGCCCTGCATGCCGCCGAGCGGCTGATGGATCATAATCTCGCTGTTCGGCAGGGCATAGCGCTTGCCCTTGGTGCCGGCGGCAAGAAGAAAGGCACCCATGCTGGCGGCCATGCCGATGCAGATGGTAGAGACGTCACACTTGATGAAATTCATGGTGTCATAGATCGCAAGACCCGCGGAGACAGAGCCGCCCGGGCTATTGATGTAGAAGGAGATGTCTTTATCGGGATCGAGCGCTTCAAGATAGAGCATCTGCGCCACAACGAGCGAGGCCGTGGTATCGTTGACCTCATCGGCCAAAAAGATGATGCGGTCATTGAGCAGACGCGAGTAAATATCAAAGGAGCGTTCTCCTCGATTGGTCTCCTGGATGACCATTGGGACAAGAGCCATAGCGTGACCTCCTAGCCAATATGGATTATTTAAAGGAATTATTCCTCGGTTTTATCTTCTGCCTTCTTGGCGGCCGTTTTCTTAGCTGTGGGCTTCTTGGCGGGAGCCTTCTCGGCGGTATCGGCAGTCTTCTTGGCAGCGGGCTTCTTGGCGGGAGCCTTCTCGGCGTCGCCCTCGGCGGCCTTTTTGGTCGGGGTCTTCTTGGCGGCGGGCTTCTTGGCAGGAGCCTCGTCAGCGGTCTCGCCGGCCTCGGCCTTTGGGGCGGCCTTCTTGGCGGCAGGCTTCTTCGCAACCTTCTTGGCAGGGGCCTCGTCGACGGCGACGGCGTTGCTCTTCACGAGCTCGGCGGCGGCCTTCACACGGAGATCCTTGGCAAGATCGGCCGCATCTACCAGCTTGCAGACCTCTTCCTCGGACATATTGTATGCCTCGGAGATGCGCTTGTATTCGTTGGCAATCTCCTCATCGGTGACGGCGACGTTCTCAAGCTCCGCGATCTTCTCAAGGGCAAGGCGGACCTTGACCTGCTGCTCGGCCTGGGGTCTCATCTGGGCACGCATGATGTCGAGGTTCATGCCGGTGTACTTGAAGTAGGTGGCAAGATCAAGACCCTGCATACGGAGACGGCTGTCATAGTCGCGGAGGAAGTTCTCGGTCTCGGCCTCGAACATGCACTCGGGAATATCGGCCTCCATCTTCTCGGCGAGGGCGTTCATCACGTTCTCCTCGAACTGGGAATCGGCCGATTTCTTGTTTCTCTCGGTCATTTTTGCCATAACATCGACGCGGTATGCATCGAGAGTGTCAAATTCGGAGACATCCTTGGCAAACTCATCGTCAAGGGCGGGGAGCTCGGTGGCCTTGATGGCATGGAGCTTCACGGCAAAGACGGCGGCCTTGCCGGCAAGCGACTTCTCATGGTACTCCTCGGGGAAGGTGACGGAAACATCAAAGGATTCGCCGATGGCGTGACCGACGATCTGATCCTCGAAGCCGGGGATGAACTGGCCGCTGCCGAGCTTGAGCTCGTGGCCCTCGGCCTTGCCGCCGTCGAAGGCGATGCCGTCCACGCTACCGTCAAAGTCAATGGTAACGGTATCCTCAAGAGCGGCGGGGCGATCGGTAACATCGACCGTGCGGCCGTTGCGCTCACGGACGCGAGCGATCTCGGCATCCACATCGGCATCGGTCACGGCCTGCTCGGTGCGAACAGCCTCAATGCCCTTGTAATCGGCAATGGTGACCTCGGGGCTGACATAGACCTTGGCGATGAGAACAAGGCCGTTCTCGTCGACAGACTCAACATCGAACTCGGGGCGACCCACGACCGAAAGCTCGGACTCCTTCACAGCGGCCTCGTAGGCGTCGGGAATGCAGGCGTTGATGGCAT
>JAZNAD010000030.1:0-2170 GCA_045586345.1 Eubacteriales bacterium | reverse complement strand
TGGAGGAAGATATTGACGAATTCGATCTTGATGAAGTCATGGCGCGCGGCCAGCTGACGGAAGGTGTCAAGAACGAGAGAATAGACGACGTCGCCCTCAAGCTTTTCCTCGGCCATGCAGAAGATGACTTGCACCTCGGCGTCCTCCGGGACGTCACGGAAGACAGCCTCCGACGCGTTGCCCACCGTATGCTCGTAGCGCTCCTCGGTATAGAGGTACCACGAAAAGCGGGTAACAAGAGCGTTCAGGATGACGTTCAGAAGGATGATGAGGACTAGGATCGCCGCAAAATACGCCGTACCGAGGAAGCGGCGGTCGCTTGTGATGCGTTTCAAGTCCATGTCTTACCCCCAGCGGCGCTTTTCAAAGACGCGCACGGTAAGGTAGAGAAAGGCGACCGACACCGAAAGATAGTAGAAAAGGGCGGCGATATCGAAGACCCCCTGCGTGAAGTTCTGAAAGCGCGAGAAGACCGAGATGCTCGAGAGCGCGAAGCGGATCCAGTAGACGGGGATCAGGGAGTTCAGGAGGCTGATGAGCACAAGGACGAGCAGGATCGCCACGGTGCCGACAGCGGCGGCCAGCTGGTTCTCAGTCAGGGCCGAGACGAAAAGGCCGATCGCGACGAAGGTCATACCGAGGAGAAGGATCGCGATAAGGTTGCCGAAAAGCACTGCGGTCTGCACGCGGGCGTAGAGGTAGAGGATAAAGAAGCTACAGAAGGAGATGAGGGTGCAGCCCGCAAAGAGGGTGTAGGCGGCCAGGAACTTCCCAGCGACCATCCCGTAAAGCGAGACGGGGGCGGTAAGAAGCAGCTGCTCAGTCCTCTGCTTCCTCTCCTCACTGAAGAGCTTCATAGTGAGGAGAGGACTGAGGATGACGAGGAGAAAGAGCATGGCGGTGAAATAGGTCGTCACGTCCGCCGTCATCGAAAACAGGGTGGTGTACGAGAAGACCGCCCCCGAAAGCGCTAAAAACACGGCACAGAAGACATAGCCGATGGGGGTCGTGAAATACGCGGCCAGTTCGCGTTTGTAAATGGCAAGCATAAAGGCTCCTTACTTACGCTCCTCCGCCTCGACAAGACGGAGGAAGATGTCCTCAAGGTCGGCCCCGACGGGGGCAAGGCCGAGGATCGGCCAGTTCTTTGAGGCGCAGAGGGTGAAGACCGTGCGGCGGGCGTCCACCTGGCGGTCAAACTCGAGCAGGACGGTGAGGGCCTCACCCTCGCGCTCGGGTAAAAGCTCGACACGGGCGATGCCGTGGCGTGACCGAAGCTCACTGATAAGCTCACGCTCAGGGGCTAAGATGCGGTAGCGGTAGGCGGCGCGCTCGGAGACCGTGCGCGACAGCTCCTCGGTGCGAGAGTTGGCCACCACGCGGCCGCGGTCAATGACCACGATGCGCTCGCACACCGCCTGCACCTCCGAGAGGATATGGGTCGAAAGGATGACGGTATGGCGGCGGCCAAGGGTACGCAGAAGGTTGCGGATCTCGATGATCTGCTTCGGATCGAGGCCGACCGTCGGCTCATCGAAGATCAGGATGGGCGGGTCACCGATGAGCGCCTGCGCGATGCCGACACGCTGGCGGTAGCCCTTTGACAGGTTACGGATAAGACGCGTGCGGACCTCGGCGATGCGGACAGCGGCAACAATGTCATCAAGATGCTTCTCCTTCGGAAAGGTACAGCCCTTCAGCTGATAGACGAAGGAGAGATACTCGTCCACCGTCATATCGGGATAGACCGGCGGCTGCTCGGGCAGGTAGCCGATCTTACGCTTAGCCTCAGCAGGCGACTCGCGGACGTCTACCCCGTCGACGATGACGCGGCCGCTGCTCGCGGAGAGATACCCCGTCAGGATATTCATTGCCGTGCTCTTACCGGCGCCGTTCGGGCCGAGAAGACCGACGATCTCCCCGTAGCCGACCTCAAGGTTCACATCGTCAAGCGCGGTCAGATGCCCATATCGCTTGCCGAGATGCTCCATACGGATCGCGGGGGCCTTCTCCTCCCTGTCACGGGCGGCGGTGGCATTCTTTGTCGTTTCCTTCTTCATTCCTTCGCGAGGGGCCGATCGACCCTCTCCTTTCAAAATAGTAGCACGCACAGGGAGCGCGCGGGGCGCCGGTGCGCGCTATATGCGCTATATCTAACATAAATATAATT
>JAZNAD010000029.1:0-7612 GCA_045586345.1 Eubacteriales bacterium | reverse complement strand
GCCTACGCCAAGGGCGGCGAGATCTTTGTCCTCGACATGGGCGAGCCCGTCCGCATTTACGATCTTGCCTGCAACCTCATCCGTCTCTCGGGCCTTGAGCCGAATGTGGACATCGAGATCCGCGTCACCGGCCTCCGCCCGGGTGAAAAGCTGTACGAGGAAAGGCTGATGGCCGAGGAGGGCATGGCGAAGACCGCCAATGACTCGATCTCGATTGGTCGGCCGCTGGACATTGATGAGGCGTGCCTTACCGATGTGCTCGAGCGCCTCCGCATAGCTGCCGAATGCGACTCTCCCGACCTGCGCGCCCTTGTCCGCGAGCTGGTTCCCACCTACACTTACGAGGGGAAATGACCCCGAAAGGAGATCCGATATGGACCGAAAACAAAACAATACCATGCTCTGCGACTTCTACGAGCTGACGATGGCCAATGGCTATTTTGAGCTTGGCAAGGGGCAGGAGATCGCCTATTTTGACGTCTTTTTCCGTCAGATTCCCGACGGGGGTGGCTTTGCCATCGCCGCAGGGCTTGAGCAGGTCATCACCTACATCAAGGAGCTGCATTTTACCGAGGAGGATATCGACTTCCTGCGCGGCAAGGGATGCTTTTCCGAGGGCTTCCTCGACTATTTGCGTACCTTCCGCTTCACGGGCGATATCTACGCCGTTCCCGAGGGAACGCCCATCTTCCCGAACGAGCCGATCCTGACCGTCCGTGCCCCCGCGATCGAGGCGCAGTTCATCGAGACCTACATTCTTTTGGCCCTCAACACCCAGTCGCTGATCGCCACCAAGGCCAACCGCATCGTCCGCGCGGCGGACGGTCGCGCCGTGGCCGAGTTTGGCTCGCGCCGCGCCCAGGGTGCGGACGGCGCCTCGCTCGGTGCCCGAGCTGCCTTCATCGGCGGCTGCTCCTCGACGGCCTGCACCATCAGCGACCGCGATTACGGCATCCCCGCGACGGGAACGATGGCCCACTCCTGGGTGCAGATGTTCGACACCGAGTACGAGGCCTTCCTTGCCTACTGTAAGATGTACCCGAACAATGCGACCCTGCTCGTCGATACCTATAACGTGCTTGGGAGCGGCGTGCCGAACGCCATCCGCGCCTTCCGCGAATGCGGCATCACGAGGGGCGGCATCCGTCTTGACTCGGGCGATATTGCATACCTCACCAAAAAGGCCAGAAAAATGCTGGACGACGCGGGGCTTACCGAGTGCCGCATCATCGTTTCCAACTCGCTCGACGAGAATATCATCCGTGACATCATTGCACAGGGTGCCAAGATCGATGCCTTTGGCGTCGGTGAGCGGCTGATCACTGCCAAGAGCGATCCTGTCTTCGGCGGGGTGTACAAGCTGGCCGCCAAGGAGGTCGACGGCACCGTGATCCCCAAGATCAAGATCAGCGAGAATGTGGGGAAGATCACCAACCCCCACTTCAAAAAGGTCTACCGCATCTTCGATAAGAACGGGATGGCTACCGCCGACCTCCTCACCGTCTACGACGAGGTCATTGATGAAGCCAAACCCCTTGAGCTTTTTGACCCCGAGGAGACCTGGAAGCGCAAGACGCTTACGGACTACACTCTCCGCCCGCTTCAGGTGTCGATCTTCAAGAACGGCGAGTGCGTCTACAAGAGCCCCTCGGTCAGCGAGATCCGCGAGTATTGCCGCCGCGAGGTGGACACGCTCTGGGAGGAGGTCCGCCGCTTCGAGAACCCACACCGCTATTACGTCGACCTTTCACAGAAGCTGTGGGATATTAAGAGGAAACTCCTCGAAAAAAGAGGCCAGGCATAAGGCTTCGAATCTTAGTGCAACCGAAAAAGAGCAGACCTTGGTCTGCTCTTTTTTCACTATCACGCCTCCTCGGCGATCAGGCGCTCAAGGCCGGCGTAGTCGGCGGTGCCGGATTTGCCGGCGAGGTCGAGGTGACGGCATTTTTCGAGCGTTTGCCCAAGGGCGGCGGCGCTCTTTTTCTGTGTAGCGCGTAGGTAAAGTGTGACCTTGTATTCATGCAGGCCCGTCTTTTCTCGGATGGCGGCGGGCGAAAGACCCTCCTCGCGCAGGAGCGCGACTGAAAACAGGTCGCAGAAAAGGCGGAAGACTGAGCCGAAGATCAGTGAAGGATCGAGACGGCGGTTCTTCATATCGCGCAGGTTTTCGAGTGCCAGAGCGGTATCGCCCGCAAGGATCGCGTTGGCAAGCCCAAAGGCATCGGCCTCGAAGGTCGCCGAGGTGATATTCCTGACGTCGGCCACCGTGATCTCGGCCGTTTCCTTCGCATGGGCATAGGCGATGAGCTTATCCAGCTCACCGGCAAGCACGTCCATCGAATGGCCGCACCGCTCGAGCATGGCGCGGCCGACGGCAGCATCGGCGGCAATGCCGTCCTTCGTCAGATGACGGACAATCCAGCCGAGCAGCTGGGCATCGGTCGAGCGCGGGAATTCCACAACGTCGATCGCCTTTGTGATCTCGGTATAGCGCTTCCCGGGGCGCTTCGGGCTTGTACCCGGCGTCAGACGCCCGGCCTCGGCGTAAAAGACCACCGTGACTCCCTCATAGCTCTCGCGCTCGGAGAGAAAGTCACAAAAGGCCTTGAGCTCGCCCTCCTTCATCTTCTCAAAGTCGCAGAGATGCCACTCGATGAGCTTGTAGTCCGAGAACATCGGCGGCGCCTTGACCGCCTCCTCAAGCTTCTCAAGGTTGAGGGACGTTCCCTCAAAGCGGAGATGATTGAAGGCGGCCATCGGATCGTCTCCGACGAGGATGCGGCGGATCTCCGAAAGGTAATGGCGCTTCAGGTATTCCTCCTCGCCCGAGAGGATCAGCCAGGGAATGGGGGGGGATTTCAGCACGCGGCGGAGCTCGTCCGGGGTCATGACGTCACCTCCCCTTCGGATACCCGCAGGGAAAGAGAGAAGCGACGCGTCTCCCCCCCGAGGGTCAGGCGGTAGCTGCAATCGACAGCCGGGAGAACCGCCGCCGCGAGAACGGTGAGAGCTTCAGTCTCGGTGAGAGCGTCAAGGGCCATGCCCCCGAGGCGGTAGGCCGAGCGGTAGGGCTTGCCGACCTCGTACACCGTGCGAAAAGAGACAGCACCGCTTCTGAGAAGCGACATCCGCCTCCTCTCGATGAGAAGCCGCGTCGTGGTGATACCGCCCTCTCCCGTCTCGGTATAGGTAAGGCTGGTGCCGCCTCCGACAACGCGCAAAAGACCGTCGTACGAGGCGGTGACGGTGTCTTCCCCCTCAATGGCGGTCACAAGAGCGATCTTGACCTTGCGTTCGGACATAAGCGAACCTCGAAAAAAGGGCACGGGAAGGCCCGTGCCCGGGATGGATATCAGATGCGGCGCCCCTCCAGCCAGGAAAAATCCCCGCGGTCGAGCGCCATGACCAGCGCCTCTGCCGTGGCAATGTTCGTCGCGATCGGGACTGTGTGCATATCACAAAGGCGGAGCAGGGTGTTTCCGTTCTCCCTTGTATAGACCTCGGGCTCGGGGGCACGGAGAAAGAAGACGATGTCGACCTCATCACAGGCGACGCGGGAGATCAGCTGCTCGCTCCCTCCGTCCTCGCCCGACATCAGAAGCTCGATCGGAAGCCCCGTAGCATCGGCAATATATTTCCCTGTGGCGCTCGTCGCACACAGGTGATGGTGGCAAAGGATCCCGCAGTAAGCGATGCAGAATTCGGCCATCAGCTCCTTTTTCGCGTCGTCGGCAATAATAGCAATGTTCAAAGCGGTACCTCCTTCGGTAAACATAGATCATCGCGTGCCTTTAGTATAGCATAAAGCCCTTCTTTTGTCAATCGGGACTTTTCGCTCATTTTCAAAAAATCCTCTTGCTATTTCGTTTCTGAGATAGTATAATAGACAGGAAAGCAAAAAAGAGGGGAGGGCGCCGATGAACGATCCCACCTACAAATACCGCGCCTTTCTTGCGGTGGCCGATGCCGGTAGCGTGACCGAGGCGGCGCGCAGGCTCTTCGTAAGCCAGCCGGCGGTCAGCGCTGAGATCGCGAGCCTTGAGGCATCGCTTGGCGTCAGTCTTTTTGTCAGGACAAGGCGCGGCGTGCGTCTGACCGAGGCAGGTGAGGTGCTCGTCGGATATGTCCGCAGTGCCTTCTCACTCCTCGATGCGGGGCGCGAAAAGCTGCGTGAGCTTTCAGAGCTTGAAAGCGGCACCCTCCGTATCGGTGCTTCGGATATGACCCTCCGCTTCTTCCTCCTCGACCATATTGCCATCTTCCGTGAGCGCTATCCGAACGTGCGTCTGACCGTGACGAACGCCCCGACGCCGCGCACGCTCGAGGCACTGCGTGACGGTGCCATCGACTTCGGTGTAGTTTCGGGACCTCTCTCTTCGGCGAGCGAGGAGCTGGTGCTGACCCCCCTGCGGCCGGTGCAGGATATTTTCATTGCTGCCCCCACACACCCCCTGGCAGCGCAGAACGGCATCACGCGGGAGGAGCTGGCCGAGTACCCGATGATCATGCTGGAGGGGAACACCTCGACAACGCGCGCCTACGTCTCCTCCTGGCTCGGGGAGGGGTTTCCTGCCCCCGCGATCGAGCTTGCCACCTCCGACCTTCTTTTGTCCTTTGCCCGTCGGGGGATCGGCATCTCCTCGATCGTTGAGGATTTTGCGACGGATGCGCTTGCGGCTAAAGAGGTCGTACGCCTCGATCTTCGCGAAGATCCGCCGCCCCGCCATTTCTATCTCGTGCGCTCCTCCCGACTTCCGCTGTCGGCGGCAGCGCGCACTATGCTTGGGCTGTTAGGAGAAAAAACAAATGAAACCTGAAAAAAAGCTTGCAGTGGCTCTCCGTACTGCGGGAGCGACCGTCGCCCTTGCCGAGTCCTGTACCGGCGGTGCCGTTGCCGACCGCCTTGTCGCCCTCCCCGGGATCAGTGAGGTCCTTCGCGGAGGCGTTATTGCCTACACTGACGAGGTCAAGAGCGAGGTCCTTGGTGTCCGATCCGAGACCCTCGAGCAGTATACTGCCGTCTCTGAGGCGGTGGCTAAGGAAATGGCCGAGGGAGCCCGTCGTCTTTTCTCATCGGATCTTGCCGTATCGGTGACGGGGATCGCCGGCCCCGGCGGCGGAACCGTCTACACGCCCGTCGGCCGCGTCTTTATCGGTCTTGCTACGGCTGAGGGGAGCCATGCCTTTGGCTTCAGCTTCCGCGGCTGCCGTCAGAGGATACGGAGGAAGGCGGTAAAGTGGGCCATTTCGCTCGCACTTTCCGAGCTTCAGATCGTTCGCATAAATAAAACTTGACATAAAAAGGAAAACGAAGGCATGAAAAAATTCAGAAGAATCGGTGTACTTACCTCGGGCGGCGATGCTCCCGGGATGAATGCGGCCATCCGCGCGGTGACGCGCGAGGCGATCTTTCGCGGCGTTGAGGTCATGGGGATCGAGCGCGGCTATAGCGGTCTGATCGACGGTCAGCTCAAGCCCTTCTCGGTGCGTGACGTCTCAAACAGCCTGAACCACGGCGGCACGATGCTCTATTCCGACCGTTGCCCCGAATTTAAGACCCCCGAAGGAATGCAGAAGGCGATCGCTACCTGCGAGAAGTTCCTGATCGACGGCATCGTGGCCATCGGCGGTGACGGCACCTTCCGCGGTGCTCAGGATCTGACCCATCACGGCATCCCCTGCATCGGCATCCCCGCTACCATCGATAACGACGTGACCTCAACCGAGTTCACGATCGGCTTTGATACCGCCATGAACACCACGCTCGACCTTGTGGACAAGCTGCGCGACACCTGCGAGTCGCACGCCCGCTGCAATGTCGTTGAGGTCATGGGGAACGGTGCGGGTGACCTCGCCCTCGAGACTGCCGTCGCCGCAGGTGCTACCGCCGTGGCGATCCCCGAGATCCCCTTTGATGCTGACGCCGCCATTGCCAAGATCCGCGCCTCCCGCGCCCTCGGCAAGCGTACCTTCATCGTGATCGTTTCGGAGGGAATGGGGGCGAACTTTGCTTTCGAGCTTGCGGGGCGCATCCAGGCCGAGACGGGCGTCGAGACCAAGTTTGCCCGCTTTGCGCACATCGTGCGCGGCGGTATTCCTACCCTGCGTGACCGTCTGCTTGCTACCCGTTTGGGTCAGCGCGCCGTTGAGGAGCTGTTCCTCGGTAACTCGAACCTCGTCGTCTGTGAGCGCTCGGGCAAGATCGTTACCGCCGATATCAACTACGCCCTGACGCTTGATCGCCTCTATAAGGGCAAGGCCAAGCCCGAGGAGCTGGCTCTTTACAGCGAGGCCGAGATTGCCGAGATGAAGGTCGTCGGTGACAAGAAGCGCGAGCTGTTCCGGTCGCTTTACTCCTGCGTTGAAAGAATTTGTCTTTGATATGAGGCTTCGAATTTTGGCATAAATCGCCGCTCGCTCCCACTCGACGTACGGCTCCTGTACGCCTTCGGGTCGCGATCGGCAATTTCTGCTCAACATTCGCGCGCTGTGCTGCCGTTGACACGTATCAAGGTCGCTTCTTATCCATGAGTAATAAAAAAATTCGTTTTACCCCTTTACAAACCGCGCTTCGTGTGCTATAATGTCCTACGGACCTTTCCTCGGGTTGCGGAGATTTGGCGCGTACCGCGCTGCTTCACCCGCCGCTTTCTGGGGTTTTGGTTAATATAAAGAAAGGTGAAGAACGATGGATAAGCAGATTAAGCAAGAGATCATTGAGACCTACCGTCTGACCGAGACTGACACCGGCTCGCCCGAGGTTCAGATCGCGATCCTGACCTACCGTATCAATCATCTCACCGAGCATCTGAAGGCCAACAAGAAGGACTTCCATTCGCAGAGAGGTCTTCTGACGATGGTTGGTCACAGAAAGAACCTTTTGGCTTACCTTGCTCGCAAGGATATCGAGAGATACCGTGCGATCGTCAAGAAGCTGGGTCTTCGTAAGTAAGAACGGGAAGGGGCCGTGCCGCGCGCAACGGCCCCTTTTTCCGGAAATCCCCGATTCAAAGCCATCGGATGAGGTAGCAGTTTCATAGTCGCCCGACACGGTCGGACGGGTATGTGAATGCTATGTCCTCCGAGGTTTGAAAATAAAAAACAAACAAAGGAGAAACAAAATGTTCGAGAACTACAAGGTTTACGAGTATGAGTACGCTGGCAGACCCCTCCGCGTTGAGGTCGGTAAGCTGGCCGGCCTTGCCAACGGCTCGGCCCTCGTCCGCTACGGCGACACCGCGATCCTCTGCTGTGCCACCGCCTCCGCCGCTCCCCGTGACGGCATTGACTTTTTGCCCCTCTCGGTCGATTATGACGAGAAGATGTATTCGGTGGGTAAGATCCCCGGCGGCTTTCTCCGCCGTGAGGGCCGCCCCTCCGAGAAGGCGATCCTCACGAGCCGCGTGATCGACCGCCCCGTCCGTCCCCTTTTCCCGAAGGATCTGCGTAACGACGTCGCCCTGACGCTGACCGTTATGTCGATCGACCCCGATTGCTCGCCCGAGATCACGGCGATGATCGGTGCTTCCATTGCCCTTTCGATCTCCGATATTCCGTGGAACGGACCTATCGCAGGCGTATTCGTAGGTATGGTAGACGGCGAGTTCGTTAT
>JAZNAD010000028.1:0-7331 GCA_045586345.1 Eubacteriales bacterium | reverse complement strand
GCTCGTTCAGCTTTGCCCATCTGGCTCCCATCCTTGTTCTTATCGGAGTCATCTATCTCATCTATCACTTCCGCGACAGGATCCGCGATTGCAAGTATGAAAAGATCTTCTGCTGGGTGCAGGCCTTCACGATGATCGTTTGCGAGATGTCCTACTACTGGCGTCTTGTGGCGATCCCCGAGCTCACCCCCAACGCCGTTGACCATCTGCCGATCACGGTGTGCGGCTGGGGGCTGATCTTCTGTAGCTATCTTGTGGTCACGAAGTCGCAGTCGCTGTTTGACATTGCCTATTTCTGGCTCTTTGCCGGTACCATCTTCGCCCTGATCACGCCGACCGTCATTACCTACACCGGCCCCACGCGCTTCCGCTACTACCAGTTCTGGATCGAGCACTGTGCCGGCTATATCGCCATCTTCTATATGATCTTTGTGCACAAGATGCGGCCAAACTACAAATCGATCGTCAAGTCCTATTCGCTGTTTGCCGTTCTGGCCGCCGTGGCTTACGCCGCCAACCGTATTATCGGCCCGGGCGCCAACTATCTCTTTATGGCGCGCCCCGAGGACACCCCCTCGATCCTCGACATCCTCCCTCCGAACTTTGTCCTCCGCCTCGTCATTATGATTGCCGTCGTCTCGCTGCTCTTTGCGTTGGCCTACCTCCCCTGGTATCTTATCGACAGAAAGGCGAAGGGCACAGCCGCCTCTGCGAAAGAGCCGCCTACCGAGTAAGCTTTTGGGGTATACTGATAAAAAAGAAAAAGGAGATTACCCCTTGAAAATTGCTTTTTTTGACACCAAGCCCTACGATCGGCCCGCCTTCGATAAACACGCCGAGAAAAAGGGCGCCAGGATCAAGTATTTTGAGACCAAGCTGAACGCCGATACCGCCGAGCTTGCGGCGGGGTACGATGCGGTCTGCGTCTTCGTCAACGATACCGTCGATGCCGCCGTGATCGATCGCCTTTCCGCGCACGGCGTCGGCGCCGTGCTCCTCCGCTGTGCCGGCTTCAACAATGTCGATATGAAGCACGCCTTCGGAAGGATCCACGTCCTGCGCGTGCCCGCGTACTCGCCGTATGCGGTGGCCGAGCACACGATGGCGCTTCTCCTCACCTCGGTACGGCGCATCCATAAGGCGTATATCCGCACACGCGACTTTAACTTCAGCCTTTCGGGGATGACGGGCTTTGACCTGCACGGCAAGACCGTGGGGGTGATCGGCACCGGACGGATCGGCCGCGTGTTTATCGACATTTGCCGTGGCTTCGGCATGCGGGTGCTGGCCTACGATAAGTTCCCTGCCGAGGGGCTGGATAACGGTGACACCGTCCGCTATGTGCCGCTTGACACCCTCTTTTCCGGAAGTGATATCATCTCGCTCCATTGCCCCCTGACCGAGGATACCTACCACATTATTGATGAAAAGGCCCTCGGGAAATGCCGTCGAGGCGTGGTGCTTCTGAACACCTCGCGCGGGGCTCTCGTGGATGCCGAGGCCCTGCTCGCCGCCATCAAGGCGCGTCATGTTGGCGCCGCCTGCCTTGACGTGTACGAGGAGGAGTCCGACATTTTCTTCGAGGACTTCTCAGGGCATATCATTGAGGATGACACCTTAGCACGTCTTATCTCGATGCCGAACGTCATCGTCAGCTCTCACCAGGCCTTCCTGACCGAGGAGGCGCTTGAGAGCATTGCTGAGACCACCCTCGACAACCTTTCGTCTCTCCTTGCATGCGGAGAATGTCCGAACGAGGTATGCTTCCGCAGTGGATGCACTGAGGATTGCCGCACAGGAAAATGCTTTTAAGGAATTGCTTTTCCCGTTTTTCTGTGATATAATTGAAAAAAACACATGAGGTGGACGATGACTATTACCAATGACATTCGCTATATCGGCGTTAACGACCATAAGATCGACCTCTTCGAGGGGCAGTACGCCGTTCCGAACGGCATGGCCTACAACTCCTACGTGATCCTTGACGAGAAGATCGCCGTTATGGACACGGTGGATGCCGCCTTTACGCACGAATGGCTGGATAACCTCCAAAGCGTGCTCGGCAGCCGCAAGCCCGATTATCTCATCATTCAGCATATGGAGCCCGATCATTCGGCCAATATCACGAGCTTTACCGCTGCCTATCCCGAGGCGACCGTGGTCTCCTCGGCCAAGGCCTTTACGATGATGAAGAATTTCTACGGCAGTAATTTTGACGGCCGCCGCCTCGTGGTGAGCGAAGGGGATACCCTCTCGCTCGGCAAGCATGTGCTCACCTTTGTGACGGCGCCGATGGTGCACTGGCCCGAGGTCATCGTGACCTACGATGCTTACGATAAGGTGCTCTTCTCTGCCGATGGCTTCGGTAAATTCGGAGCGCTCGACGCCGAGGAGGACTGGGCGTGCGAGGCGCGGCGCTACTACATCGGGATCGTCGGTAAATACGGCGCGCAGGTGCAGGCGCTCTTAAAGAAGGCGGCTGGCCTTGAGATCGAGAAGATCTGCCCCCTGCACGGTCCTGTACTCACGGAGAACCTCGGCTACTATCTGAACCTTTACGATATCTGGTCGAGCTATCAGCCCGAGGAGGAGGGCATTGTCATCGCCTATACCTCGGTCTACGGCAACACGCGACGCGCGGTGCTTCAGCTAGCCGATATGCTGAAGGCCAACGGTTGCCCGAAGGTGGTGGTCAACGACCTCGCCCGCTGCGATATGGCCGAGGCGGTCGAGGATGCCTTCCGCTATTCAAAGCTGGTTCTGGCGACGACGACCTATAACGCCGGTATCTTCCCCTTCATGCGCTCCTTTATCGAGCATCTGACCGAGCGCGGCTACGCGAACCGGACGGTGGCCTTCATTGAGAACGGGAGCTGGGCGCCCCTCGCCGCCAAGGTCATGCGCGGCATGCTGGAGGGGGGCAAGAATCTGACCTTTGCCGAGAACTCGGTGCGCATCCTTTCCGCCCTGAATGAGGAAAGCACAACGGCGCTCCATGCGCTTAGCGATGAGCTTTCAAAGGAATATTTGGCCCTTAAGAGCGATACCGCCAATAAGAACGATCTCTCCGCTCTCTTCCGCATTGGGTACGGCCTTTACGTGGTGACGTCGAACGACGGCAAGCGCGACAACGGCCTCATCGTCAATACCGTAACACAGGTCACGAGCACGCCGAACCGCATTGCCGTCACCATCAATAAGCAGAACTATTCGCATCACGTCATCAAGGGCACCGGCAAAATGAACGTCAACTGCCTGACGGTGGACGCCCCCTTCTCGGTCTTTGAGAGCTTTGGCTTCCGGAGCGGCAGAAATGTGGATAAGTTTGCCGACTGCACACCCCTGCGCTCAGATAACGGTCTTGTGATCCTCCCTCGCTATATCAACGCCTTTATGTCGCTCCGCGTCGAGCAGTACGTCGACTTTGAAACCCATGGCATGTTCATCTGCGAGGTGACTGAGGCGCGCGTCATTTCAGACCGTGAGACTATGACCTATGCCTACTATCATGAAAACGTGAAGCCGAAGCCCGAGACCGAGGGCAAAAAGGGCTACGTTTGCAAGATCTGCGGCTATGTGTACGAGGGCGATGAGCTCCCCGAGGACTTCATTTGCCCACTCTGCAAGCACGGTGCGCAGGATTTTGAAGAAGTTCGATGATTTTTTAAGGAGGTAATGCCATGAAATACGTATGTGGCGTATGCGGCTGGACCTACGACGAGGCCCTCGGCGACGAGGAGCACGGCATTCAGCCCGGCACGAAGTTCGAGGATCTGCCCGAGGACTTCGAGTGCCCGCTCTGCGGCGTCGGTAAGGATCAGTTTGAAGCAGAAGGATAACGGAAAGCGGCTCCCTCGGGAGCCGCTTTTGTATAATTCGGGAAGAGAGGGTGCATACTTCTAATAAATCCAAAAGAAGGAGAACTACGATGACACCCAACCAGAAAGAAACCTCGCTGCTCAAGGATCTCAAGGGCCAGGAGGAGCTCTGCATCGGCAAGTATGGCCGCTATGCGAACGAAGCCAAGGCCGAAGCGCTGAAATGCCTCTTTAACGAGCTGAAGGCCACCGAGGAATCGCATCTCTCAACCATTACCTCGATGATGGAGGGGACGGTTCCGACGACCTCCGGGAGCCTTTCGGCCAACAATGACTCCTGTGGCGCCGCCTCGTACAAGAGCGAGGACGACCGCAAGAGCGACGCCTTCCTCTGCCAGGATATGCTGGCCGCAGAAAAGCACGTCTCCTCGTCCTACAACACCTCGATCTTTGAATTCCGCGACCCTGCCGCCCGACGCGCGCTCTCGCACATTCAGGCTGAGGAGCAGCAGCACGGCGAAAAGATCTATGCCTATATGAATGCCAACGGCATGTATTCGTAAGAAAAATCCCCCTCTCGGGGGTTTTTTCTTATATAGCGCGGAAGCCCTTGCCGATGATCTCACTGGTATCCGAGACGATAATGAAGGAGTGGGGATCGACCTCCTTACAATACCTGCGCAGGCGTGCGCCCTCAATGCGCTTACAGACAGTAAGAAGAACGGCCTTCTCCTCCCCCGTGAAGCCGCCGAGGCCGTGGAGCTCGGTAAAGCCATGGTGGATCGTCTGCATAATGTAGCAGCCGATCTCCTCCTTTTTGGTGGTAATGATAGTGAAATACTTACAGGTACCGATGCTTTCAATAACACCGTCCACCACGAAGGCCTTAGCAAAAAGGCCGAGGAGCGAGAAGATACCCGTTTCAACATCAAAGACGATAAAGGTCGAGGCGGCAATCAGAAAGTCGGTCACAAGAAGCGCCTTGCCAATGTCGAGCGAGGTGTACTTCTTTAGGATCATAGCCACAATGTCGGTGCCGCCGCTTGAGGCTCCTGCGCGAAACATCATCGCTGAGCCAAAGGCGGTCAGGAGGATGGCACACACAAGATCAAGCACCGGCTCGTCGGTGACGGGGGCACCGAGGGGCATCAGCCACTCAAAAAGCATCGTGCCGCCCGAGAAAAGCAGGCTGCAATAGACGGTCTTGACGCCAAAATCCTTACCGACGAAGACGAGACCCACGAGAAGGAGGGCGACGTTGATGATCAGGATGAGGCTTGCCGGAGTCAGCCCGGGGATCACCGCACCGAGGACCGTGCCGATACCGCTGACGCCACCCGTCGAAAAGCCGTTCGGGATCTTGAAGACATAAACGCCAACGGTCAAAAGGAGAACTCCAAGGTTCATCATGAGAAAATCGGAGAGATTGGCCTTAGTAATCAAACGTGCCTTCCCCTTCATATTGGAAACGTTGAAAAACGATCGCATACTTACTCCTTGCGCAAAAATCAAGCGGATATGCTTCCTGAGATTTGCTTTGCTTCTCCCCTCTGTTTATTTCTCATCTGCCGCGGGCGGTGCGACATCCAGCTTTTTCGACTTCTTTTTCTTAACCTTCCCTGCCGGGGCGCCGAGGTCGATCCCCTCCGCGACGCAGATTGGGACGACGGTCGAGGGGTCACGGTAGAGAACGCGGTTACGGAACTGCGCGGGCACGGGCGAGAAGTCCTCGCTCCGCTCGGCCAGACGGTCGTGCCAGGTGTTGTAGAACTCGGTAAAGCGCCCTTCATCAAGCGCCTTTCGGATCTTGGCCATCAGCTCGTTATAGAAATAGAGGTTATGGATAACGGCAAGGCGCATGCCGAGCAGCTCGCGCGCCTTGAAGAGATGGCGGATGTAGGAGCGCGTATAGCGGCGGCAGACGGGACAGCCGCAGGCCTCGTCGATCGGCTTTCCGTCGGCGTAATACTGCTCGTTGTTAATGTTCATTTTGCCGTGCCAGGTGAAGAGGTTCCCGTGGCGCGCGTTACGCGAGGGCATCACGCAGTCGAAGAAATCGACACCGCGATAGACGGCCTCAAGGATGTTCTGGGGAGTACCCACGCCCATCAGATAGCGCGGCTTGCTCGTCGGCATATGTGGCTCGACCGCCTCAATAATGTCGTACATCACCTCGGCCTCCTCACCGACAGCAAGGCCACCGATGGCATAGCCGTCAAGGTCGATCTCGGCGGTCGCGCGCATATTCTCAATGCGCAGATCCCGGAAGGTGCTCCCCTGGTTAATGCCGAAGAGCATCTGATGGGGGTTGACGGCATCGGGGAGGGCCTTCAGGCGCTCAAGCTCATTCTTACTGCGAAGAAGCCAACGGAGTGTCCGCTCGCTCGATGCCTTTGCATACGCATAGGTCGCAGGATTTTCGACACATTCGTCGAAGGCCATAGCGATCGTCGAGCCGATGTTCGCCTGGATGCGCATGCTCTCCTCAGGCCCCATAAAGATCTTTTTGCCGTCCATGTGCGAATTGAACCACACGCCCTCCTCGTAGATCTTGCGGATCTTGGCGAGCGAAAAGACCTGGAAGCCGCCCGAGTCGGTCAGGATGGGGCGATCCCAGTTGAAGAACTTGTGTAGCCCCCCCATCGCCTTGATAAGCTCATCGCCCGGGCGGATGTGAAGGTGATACGTATTTGAAAGCTCGACCTGGCACCCGATCTCCTTAAGATCGTCGGTCGAAATGCCGCCCTTGACGGCGGCGGAGGTGCCTACATTCATAAAGACGGGAGTCTCGATCACGCCGTGGACGGTGGTCATCCGACCGCGGCGCGCCTTGCCCTCGGTTTTCAGAAGCTCAAACATAGTGTTCTCTTTCCTCGGCGCCGCTCAGTGCTGAATGCGGTTGAATTCGCGGTCAAGCCGATGCTTGGTCATAGTGAAGGAGATCGGTCGCCCGTGGGGGCAAACGGTGATATCGGGGCGCGTCAAAACGCACTCGACGAGCCAGCGGATGTGCGCCTCGTCATAGGTGCGGCCTCCCTTGATGGCGGCCTTGCAGGCCACCTGCCAGAGGGCACGCTCACGGCGCGACATCTCGGCAAGAGCGGGGTCACCCGCACCGTCGGCCAGCGAAGCGAGCATCTCGGCAAAGAGAGCGCCTGCGGCATCGGGGGGAACGGCAGCAGGGATCGCCGAGAGCTGGGCCTCGCCCTCACGGAGGGTGTACTCAAAGCCCACAGCCTCAAGATCGCGGCGGTATTGGATGGCCGCCGTAGCCTCGGTGGCCGAAAGCGAAAGAACAAGCGAAAGAAGCAGCCCCTGCGAGGCGGTCTTGCTGTTCTTCCTCTGCTCGACAAGGAGATCCTCAAAGAGGATGCGCTCGTGCGCCGCGTGCTTGTCGATGACGAGAAGCTCTTCCCCACGCTCGACGAGAACGTAGGTCGAGAAGGCCTCGCCGATGAGGGTATAGACGGGGGGCTCGGCCGGGGTCGACTCGGGAGTGGAAGTGGGAGTGGG
>JAZNAD010000027.1:0-12020 GCA_045586345.1 Eubacteriales bacterium | reverse complement strand
ACTTGCGCCGAAGGCCGAAAGCAGACTGCGGTCAAAGAGGAGCAACACCGCCGTAAGGATCAGAGAAAGCAGAACCTGGAGCCCAAAACAGCCGCCAAGCGTCCGTTCGGCACTGTCAACATCCCTTTTCCCCATGAAGATCGAGGCCAGCGGTGCGCCACCCGAGCTCACGAGCGCTGCGAAGGCTGAGACGATCAGAATGATCGGCATACAGACACCAACGCCGGTGAGTGCGAGATCGCCGACCTCGGGGATATGCCCGATATAGATGCGGTCTACGATATTATACAGCATATTCACGAGCTGTGCGGCCACCGTCGGGAGTGCCAGCTTTAGGAGAAGCCTGCCAACGGGCGCCCGGCCCAGCATTTCTTTTCTTTCGGTCATATAAGTTTCCTTCTTCTATCATTGACTTGATAGGATTATATCACATTTGCAGGAATTCTTCAAGGATGTTTTTCTTTGGGTATAGAAATTTTCGCCGCCGTATGATATAATGGAGGCAGAGGCCCGCGAAGGACCCATCTTCCTTTCAAGCGCTCCCGTCAATTTCAAACGTTTTCTTTACAAATCAAGCAATGGAGGCAGATATGCCCGCATATAAGACGCTAAACAAAGAGATCGAGGATGCCCTTCGTCAAAAGGCAAGCGCCGCCGCACTGTCTCCCTATGCGACGGGAAATGAGGACGCCCGTCGCCGGCGCGACAGTGAGCGCGACCGACCGAGTGCCTGGCGCACCGCCTTTTTGCGTGATATTGACAAGATCATGCACTGCCCCTTCTACAATCGCTATGCCGATAAGACGCAGGTCTTTTCGCTCTTCAAGAACGATGACCTATCGCGGCGCGCCCTGCACGTCCAGCTCGTCTCGCGCATTGCGAGGACGATCGGGGCGGCGCTCTCCCTGAACCTTGACCTTATCGAGGCGATCGCCCTCGGGCACGACATCGGCCATACCCCCTTCGGGCATATGGGGGAAAAGGTTCTCGACGAGCTGTATGCCAAGCACACAGGGCGGCATTTTTCGCACAACATCCAGTCGGTACGCGTTCTTGACGCGATCTTCCCTTACAACATCACGCTCGAGACCCTTGCCGGCATTGCTGGGCACAACGGTGAAAGCGAAAAGAACGAATATCGCCCCCACCCCCTGACCGATTTCTCGGAATTTGACACCCTGATCGAGCATACCTATGCCGTCGAGCGCGGCGGTGACCGCTTCTTCCCGTCAACGCTTGAGGGGTGCGTCGTGCGCATTGCGGATATCATCGCCTACCTCGGCAAGGACCGCCAGGATGCAGCACGGGCGGGGCTTCTGCCTGAGGACGCCTTCGTCCCGACGGCGATCGGCCGCCACAACGCCGAGATCATCAACAATATGATCGTCAACATCATCGAAAACAGTTACAACAAGCCCTGCATCTGCATGGATGGCGAGCATTTCGATGCCATTGCCGAGGCAAAGCGGGAGAACTACGAAAAGATCTATTTCTCGGATACCGCACAGAGGGTGAAGGGCACCGTCTATGCCATGATGAGCCAGGTCTACGAGCGACTGCTCGAGGATCTTCTGAAGGGGCGGCGCGACTCCAAGATCTTCTCACATCACATTGCCTACATCGGGCGCGCGCACTACGAGCGAAGAACTCCCTATGAGGAGACCGAGCCGAATCTTATTGTCGTCGATTATATCGCCTCGATGACCGACGATTATCTTGTGGATCTCCACCGCCACCTCTTCCCGAGGAGCAGGCTCTCAGCGGCGTATCACGGATATTTTGACTAAGAAAGATCCCCCATCAACGAGCAAGTCCGGTAACATCAAAAAGAAAAGTCCCCTAATGGTAGAATAAAAACTACCACAGGGGGCTTTTTATATTGTCCAAACAATTGGGAGGCGTTCAACGCGCCCGTTGCCCGTTTTATTTTCCGATCT
The DNA here is from genome assembly GCA_045586345.1 of Eubacteriales bacterium. Classification (GTDB taxonomy): domain Bacteria; phylum Bacillota; class Clostridia; order Oscillospirales; family CAG-272; genus UBA1740. The sequence continues at coordinate 10,083 of JAZNAD010000027.1, read as the reverse complement.
TCACTGCAACCTCTCGCTCAAAGAAGCTGCGCGTATCCTCAGGCTTCACCGAGTGGATCCTCCCGTCGAGCAAGACGCAGACGTCCTTTTGGCAGTTGCCAAGACAAAAGGTGCCCGCCAGCTCGACCTCGTTCGAAAGGCCGCGCTCGGCAATCAGGTACTGGAGCTCCTCCACTACATGGCGCGCACCCTTCTTATGGCAGTCGCTACCAAGACATACAGTAAGCTTCATTCTGCACTCCTTATTCGTAATCCATAACGTTGACCCAGGATAGAAGGAACTGGCGTTCCTTGAGGTTTCCCTTGACCGACTGCGAGGCGGCCACGATAGGCATCCACTTCTGCACATAGCGGCGGTCGGTCTTGCTCTTTTCGCAAAACAGAGTGAGATAGCGGTCAGCACCCGTGATGTCTCCCGAGAGCCAGAAAAGGAGATAGGTGCGTGCGGCATCCGCCGAGGCGTTGCCCTGGGTGGCGTGCGCCCAGTCAAGGATATAAGGCACGTTGTCATCGGTCAGAATGATATTCGAGAAGTTGAAATCACCGTGGCAGACCTTCACATGCTTGGGCATCCCCTCAAGGCGAGTGTGGAGCTCATACTTCGAGGTGGCGTCAAGGTTCGCCATCGATATCTTGGTGTTCATCTTATCCTTGAGCTTTTTAAGTCCGGGGCAGGTCTCAGCGTGGACCTTCAGCTGGAGATCGACGAACATCTGCATATACTCGTCGCGGCGCTCGGGCTCCTCATAGATGCGCTGGGTGAGAGTCTTCCCCTCAATATAGTCCGAAACAATCGCCCATCGGCCGTCGATCGTCATAACCTCGCGGACCTTCGGGATGTTCAGCGACGTTTCCTCAAGAAGTGCCTGGTTCAGAGCCTCGTTGAGAATGTCGGCCTTCGAATACGTCTCGTTGAATACCTTAATGCTCTTGTCGCCGTCACGGTAGATGGTCTTATCGTTACGTACAGCAATGATCGTATCGAGATTCATGGCATCCTCCTTAGGTCGTCATCGCGCCGCGTCGGGCAAGGCGGGTTCCTTGAAGGTCCTGCCGTAGTACGCGTTGAGGTACATATCGCGGATCTCACTCATCAAGGGATAACGGGGGTTGGCACCCGTGCACTGGTCATCAAACGCCTGCTCCACCATCTCGTCGAGGCGGGCAAGGAAGTCCTCCTCGTTCGCTACATAGTCACGAATGGTCGGACGGATGCCAACACGCGCCTTCAAGCCGTCGATCGCGGCAATGAGGGCCTCAAGCTTCTCCTCCTCGGTCGTACCACCAAGGCCAAGGGCATCGGCGATCTCGGCGTAGCGAGAGAGGTTCTTGGGATGGTCGTACTGCGAGAATGTCCCCATCTTCTGTGGGACACGGGCAGCATTGAACCTGAGCACCTCATCGATCATCAGGGCGTTGGCAACACCGTGGGGCAGATGATGGAAGGCGCCGAGCTTATGCGCCATCGAATGGCAGACACCGAGGAAGGCGTTGGCAAAGGCCATGCCCGCCATCGTGGCGGCGTTCGCCATCTTCTCACGGGCAATCACGTCCTCTGTGCCGTTGTCATAGGCGCGGGGCAAATACTCGAAGACCGTCTTAAGAGCGCCGATGGCCAAGGAATCGGTATAATCGGTGGCCAACATCGAGGCATACGCCTCGAGGGCATGAGTGACGGCATCAATGCCTGAGGCAGCGGTCAGGCTGCGAGGGGCCGACATATGGAAATCGCTATCCACAATCGCCATATTGGGAAGAAGCTCGTAGTCGGCCAAGGGATACTTGACTCCGGTCGCTTCATCGGTGATAACGGCAAAGGGGGTGACCTCCGAGCCAGTACCGGCCGAGGTGGGAATGGCCACGAAGTAGGCGCGCTCCCCCATCCTCGGGAAGGTGTAAACGCGCTTGCGGATATCCATAAAGCGCATGGCCATATCCATAAAGTCGGCCTCGGGATGCTCGTACATGACCCACATGATCTTGGCGGCGTCCATTGCCGAGCCGCCACCGAGGGCGATGATGACATCGGGTGTAAAGGCAGTCATCTGTGCGGCACCGGCGCGTGCCGAGGCAAGCGTCGGGTCGGGAGCAACATCAAAGAAGGTCGTATGGACGATGCCCATAGCATCGAGCTTGTCGGTGATCGGCTTAGTATATCCATTCTTAAAAAGGAAGGTATCGGTGACGATAAAGGCGCGCTTTTTCCCCATAACTGTGCCGAGCTCGTCGAGAGCGACCGGCAGACACCCGCGCTTCGTATATACCTTCTCGGGGGCACGGAACCAGAGCATATTTTCTCTCCTCTCGGCAACGGTCTTGATGTTCAGCAGGTGCTTGACACCCACGTTCTCGGAAACGCTGTTGCCGCCCCAGGAGCCACAGCCGAGCGTCAGAGACGGAGCCAGCGCAAAGTTGTAGATATCACCGATGCCCCCCTGCGCCGCCGGGGTATTGATAAGGATACGGCAGGTCTTCATGCGGGAGGTGAATTCGTCGATCTTTTTCTGCCCCTTCGCCACATCAAGGTGGATAGCGGAGGTGTGACCGTAGCCGCCGTCGGCGATCAGGTGCTCGGCCTTATCGAAGGCATCGTGAATATCGGAGGCGCGGTACATCGCAAGGACAGGCGAAAGCTTTTCGTGAGCAAACTCCTCGGAGAGCTCGACGCTCTCGACCTCACCAATGAGGATCTTCGTGCCCTCGGGTACGCGGATGCCCGCAATCTCGGCGATACGGGTAGGACGCTGACCGACGATGCGCGCGTTCAAAGCGCCGTTGATGATGATGGCCTTTCTGACCTTCTCGGTCTCCTTGGGGCTTAAGAAGTAGCAGCCCCTGGCAGAAAACTCGGCGCGCACCGCATCATACACCTTATCAAGGACAATGACCGACTGCTCGGAGGCACAGATCATACCGTTATCGAAGGTCTTTGAGTGGATAACCGACGAAACGGCCATCACAAGATCGGCAGTATCGTCAATGATAGCGGGGGTATTGCCCGCACCGACGCCGACTGCCGGCTTACCGGAGGAGTAGGCGGCACGCACCATCCCGGGACCGCCCGTTGCAAGGATGAGATCGGCCTCCTTCATCACGAGGTTGGTCATCTCAAGGCTCGGCACGTCGATCCAGCCGATGATCCCCTGTGGAGCGCCTGCCTCGACCGCTGCGCGGAGTATCAGGCGTGCCGCAGCAATCGTCGATTCCTTGGCGCGCGGGTGGGGGGAGATGATGATGCCGTTACGCGTTTTAAGGGCAAGGAGAGTCTTGAAGATGGCCGTCGAGGTCGGGTTCGTCGTCGGGATAACGGCGGCGACCATACCGACGGGCTCGGCGATCTTCTTGATACCGAAGGCCCTATCCTCGCTGATAACGCCGCAGGTACGCACGTCCTTGTATTGGTTGTAAATATACTCGGAGGCGTAGTGGTTTTTAATGACCTTATCCTCCACGATGCCCATTCCCGTTTCCTTTACGGCGAGCTTCGCCAGCGGGATGCGGGCACGGCAGGCCGCCATCGCAGCCGCACGGAAAATGGCATCCACCGCCTCCTGGGTGTAGGTAGCAAAGATAGCCTGTGCCTCACGGATGCGGGTCATGGCTATGTTCAGCTTATCCACACCGTCGACGAAGATCTCGTCAGGCATCGGTGCTACGTTCAATTCTTGCATGGGGTGTCTCCTTATGGCGATCAAAGTATTCTGCCATTAGTGTAACACAAAACCCGGAAACTGTGAAATACAAATCCCGCATAGGGGTATATCAAAAAATATATAACGCAGTCCGCCATCAAATGAGGCAGCCCCGCAATTCTTCAATGAACATAGTATCGAGAGAGGTCAGCTTGTAGTCCTTGCGGTAAATAAGGACGTCGCGGTACATCTTTGTATTCTCGTCGCACGCCCTTTGCACAAGGCCGTAGCGCCTCGTGACATCCTCAGGGATGGGCGCTACCCACATAAAGGTCTCGGGATTTTCCGAAAGAAGCTCAAACTGGCTGGCCCGCTCAAAGACGTAAATGCGGCGCTCGGTGTTGTTCGGCAGCTCCTCCTTGCGGACCTCCGAGAGAGGCAACGAAGGCACAAAGGGGTCGGCATGGGCGATCTCGACGTAAGGAGAAAGATCGGCATAGCCGACATGCTCCTTGGCGGCCAGGGGATGCTTCTCTCCAAAAACAAGCCGGTATTTGAACTCCGTGACCATCTCGCCGTACAGCCCCTTCTCCTCCAGCATCTCGCGGAAATAGCGCTCGTGCTGCGTGGCGTAACGGATAATGCCGAGGTTATAATCGCTATGCAGAATATTGTTAATGGCGCGGAGCGAGTTCGTCTCCTTATAAAAGAGCTCGCTTCTCCGCTCGGGGCCGACGCGGCGCGAAAAACGGAGGAAGGCTCGCCCGACATAGCTGGTACGCGGAACAGAGATCGAAAAGCGCTCCTTTGGCAAGGTACCCTCGCGGAACATCTCCTCGACTTCGTCAAGCTGGGCGAGAATCTTTCTGGCATAAGCGAGGAGCTTTTCACCGTCGGGGGTCGGCTCCATCCCCTTGCTTGTACGCGCGAAGATCGTGATCCCGAGCGAGGATTCAAGCTCACGGATGGCGCGGCTAAGATTAGGCTGGGCCATAAAAAGGCGCTCGGCCGCCTTGTTCAGCGAGCCGGCACGGGCAACCTCCACAGCATACTTGAGATAGGTAATGTTCATAGGCGAGCCTCTTTGTAAGGTTTTATTTTCTTTTCAAGAAAAAGGCACCGAAAGGTGCCTTTTTCATCCGCCGAGAATGCACTCGAGCGAGGTGTTCCTCCGTACCGACTCACAAAATCCCTCCACAAGCCCCGTGGGAGAAGGGACGATACCGGCCATCGCATATGTACGTCCAAGGCGCGCGTACTTATCCATCCCCAGTCGGTGATACGGGAGGAGGTGGATCCTGCGCACTCCGGGGAGCGCATCGGCAAAGCGTGCGATCGCAAGGATCTCCGCCTCGGTCGCGTTGAAGGTGGGAATCACGGGAACGCGGACAATAAGGCGTTCGCCGAGGCGATGAGCTAGACGCTTCGCGTTCTCGAGGATCAATTCGTTCGTGCGACCGGTAAATTCCTTGTGCTTTTCGGAATCGGTATGCTTAATATCCATAAGGTAATAGTCGAGGTGAGGTAATAGCCCCTCAATGACTTCAAAAGGCGCAAATGCCGTGCTCTCGATCGCCGTGGTAATGCCCATCTCGTGCCCGGCGGCAAGCAGCGCCGTCGCGAACTCGGGCTGGCCAAGGCACTCCCCTCCCGACAGGGTAAGGCCACCACCGCTGCGGCGGTAGTACGGAGCATCCTTCATCACCTCGTCCATGACCTCGCCGACCGTAACGTCTTGGCCGTAGATCTTAGGCTTTCCGTCGATCGTCACCTTCTCGATATCGTAGGACTGCGACTCGGGGTTACAGCACCAACGGCAACGGAGAAAGCATCCCTTCAGGAAGACGATCGAGCGAATGCCGGGGCCATCGTGGATCGAATACCGCTGGATATCAAAGAGCCGACCGCGCACATCGTAGATGCTACCGGCCATTATCTCGCACCCGACTGCTCGGTACGGTTGATGATATCATCCTGCAGCGAGCGGGACAGTGTGGTAAAGAGGGCACTGTATCCGGCAACACGAACAACGAGAGTCTTATACTTCTCGGGGTTCTTCTGTGCATCGAGGAGGGTCTCGCGCGAGACGACGTTGAACTGCACGTGCATGCCCTTCCGCTCAAAATAGGTGCGAATCAGCGACACGAAGTTCTGCAGGCCCGCACGCCCGGCGAGGGCCGAGGGGTGGAACTTCATGTTGTAGAGAGTACCGTTTGAGGCGATGCTGTGGTCGAGCTTGGCTACCGAGTTGGCAGCCGCCGTCGGGCCCTTGGCATCACGCCCGGCACCGGGGGAAACACCATCGGCCACAGGAGTATGGGCCAGACGCCCATCGGGCGTGGCACCGGTCTGCCCTCCGAGCGGAACGTTGGCCGAAACAGGATAGAGGCCGGCCTGGTACATACCGCCGCGCGGATTTTTGAAGGTCTCAAGCGGACGGGTGTAGGTGTAGGCCGCCTCGCGTGCCAGCTCATCGATCTCGTCATCGTCGTTCCCAAACTTCGGGAGCTCGGCGATCATATCAAGCAGCTTCTCGTATCTGGCCGCCTTGGCCTTATCGGAGGTACCGTTCATCCCTTCCTTGACCATCGCGGCGATCTCGGTCTCGCCCACGCGCTTGCCTGCCTTACGCAGCTCCTCGGCACGGGCAAGGACGGCGGGATAGACGTACTCAGGCGGCAGGGGCTTGCCGTAATTGTCACGGAGCGCCTCGGCAAACTCCGAGAGCGTCAGGCGCTTTTCCTCGTAAACGAGACGGCGGATGGCATACAGCCCGTCGGCAATGTTGGCGATACCGAAGCCCTGGGGGCCCGTGAAGTTGTAGATCGCGCCGCCCTCCTGCACCGATCTGCCCTTCCCGATGCAGTCCTCGACCATCGAGGAGAGGAAGGGGAGGGGGCACCGCTCGGCGTGGGCGACGTCAATGGCGTTATCGGCATTGACCATCAGGCCGATGAGATATTCCTGCTGACGCTTGTAGGCGTCAAAGAACTTATCGTAGGTGTCAAGGTCACGGAGCTCGCCGGTCTTGATGCCGACCTGCACGCCGGCATCCATCCCGTTCGAGAAGACAAGCTCGAGCGGACGGCACATATTGAAGAAAGCGGCGTCATGCCAGCCGTCGGTCTTGCCCGGCACCTGCGGCTCAACGCATCCGATGATGTTGTAGGTACGCGCTTCGCGGAGCGAGGCGCCACGCGACATCAAGGCGGGAATGATGACCTCGTCGTTATAGTAGGCCGGCAAACCGATACCCGTCCGCGTCAGCTCGGCGGCCTTCAGCATAAAAGCGTCGGGTGTGCCATTATGGACACGCACCGAAAGCGAGGGCTGAGGCAACGGCACGTGCATCGAGGCCTCAAGGCACATAAAGGAGAGGATGTTGGTGGCATCTCTTCCCTCCTCGTCCTGACCGCCGACGATGAGGTTTTGGAACATACCGTAGCCGGCGAAGCCGATGGCCGAGGCGGCATCACGGCACTTGTTCATATCGTTGAGCTTGATCCAGAAGCAGTCGATGAGCTCCTGGGCGGCCTCAGGCGTGATCTTACCGGCATCAAGATCCGCCTTGTAGTAGGGGTACATGTACTGGTCGTAGCGGCCGGGGCTGATCGAGTGACCGCTCGACTCGATCTGCAAGACCAGCTGGATGAACCAAACGGTCTGGCAGGCCTCGTGGAAGGAGCGCGCACCGTTGGCGGGAACGCGGCGGCAGATCTCGGCGATCCTCCTGAGCTCGGCGCGGCGGGGCGCATCGGTGGCGGCCTTGGCCTGCTCCTCAGCGAGGGCGGCGTACCGCTCGGCATAGGTGATGACGGCATCGCAGGAGGTGATCACAGCACGGAGGAACTCCGAGCGCTTGCAGTAATCCCCGTCGCTCACCGAAAGCGCCGCAAGCGCCTCCTCGGCACGGCGGCGGATGCCGAGGAAGCCCTCGGCCAGGATCCAGTCGTAATGCACGGTGACGTGACCGACACCGTTATAGAAGTAGTTACCGGCCGTGAAGATGTTGTGCTCAATGGCCGTCAGAGTCTCCTTCGCCATATACGAGGCGGCGAGCTCGCTCGTCGTCTTCCCACGGAAGTAGGCATTGGCGCGGCGGATAGCCTCCTTGGTCGGCTCGTCGATCTCAAAGGGGTCGGCAGGACGGGTCGCGAGGGTCTCAAACTCACTCTCGATCCAGTTCACCGAGAACTCGGGAAAGATCTGCGAAGAGCGCGGACGGAGGGTGGCACTGCCGACAAGGAGCTCATCCTCATGGATGGCGATCGGCAGGTTCTCCATAATATGCTTGAAGGCAAGGGCACGGCGCGTGATAACGGGCAGGGCCTCGCTCGCCCGGTAGGCCTCGGTCACGAGCGTGGCACGCGCCCCCTCAATGCGAGGCATCTCGGCATACAGCGCCTCTCGCAGGCGCACAACACGCGGGCTGACGGGCACCGAATATTCCTTGATCTTTTCCATATGACTCCCTCTCCTTGGGAAATATATTTATACATCCTTATTATACTATTGCCCCTATGAAAAATCAAGGGCTTTTTTCATTATTTTCGCCTAAAAAAACGAAAATATTTTTTAAAAACACCTTCTTCTTGAAAAAGAGAAAAGAAAAAGGGTGAAACCTTCCTTCAGGCTTCACCCTTGAAAAATCAGAGAGCGGCGAGGGTCTGCATCACGTATTCGCCAAACTCGGCGCAGGTAGCGCCGCCGGGGCGACCGGTGATCGTGAGCTTCTTCTCCTCGAGCATGCAGATGTCAAGCGCGCGCGCGAGCTTGTCGGCGCGGTCCTGGAGCCCGATGTGCGAGAGGAGCATGACGACAGCGCGGAGCATCGAGCAGGGGTCGGCGTACTGACCGCGCCCCTCGGAGATCATACGCGGGGCCGAGCCGTGGATGGCCTCAAACATCGCGTACTTCTTACCGATATTGGCACAGCCCGCCGTACCGACACCGCCCTGCATCTCGGCGGCCTCGTCGGAGATGATGTCACCGTAGAGGTTCGGCAAAAGGAGAACGCCAAAGTCGCGGCGGCGCTTCTTATCGACGAGCTTCGCCGTCATGATGTCGGCGTACCACTCGTCGGTCAGGATGTCGGGGTACTCCTCGGAAACGCGGCGGCAATCCTCGATGAAGTTACCGTCGGTCGTCTTGATGACGTTGGCCTTCGTGACGATCGAGACGCGCTTGTAGCCGTTCTTGGCGGCGTAATCGTAGGCAATGCGCGCAATGCGCTCCGAGCCCTGCTTGGTGGTGACCGTGAAGTCAACGGCAAGGTCGTCCGTCACGTTGATGCCGTCCTTACCAACGGCGTAGGCACCCTCGGTGTTCTCGCGGAAGATCACCCAGTCGATCCCCTCCTCGGGAACGCGGACGGGGCGGATGTTGGCAAAGAGGTCGAGGGCCTTACGCATCGCTACGTTGGCGCTCTCGATGTTCGGCATGCCGCTTCCCTTCTGGGGCGTGGTCGTCGGCCCCTTCAGAATGATGTGGCAGGACTTGAGCTCGGCCAGGACGTCATCGGGAATGCCCTTGTTGTGGGCGATGCGGTTCTCAAGCGTAAGCCCCTCGATCGGCACAAAGGTGACCTTGCCGGCCTTGACCATATCGTCAAGGATAAAGAGGAGGACACGCTCGGCCTCGGCCGAGATGATCGGGCCGATGCCGTCGCCGCCGCAGATACCGATGCGGATGGTGTCAAGGGCCGAGTAATCGGTGAAGTCGCCCTGCGCCTTCATATCCTCAACGCGGTTGAGCTGGGAGGTAAGGAGCGCGCGGAATTTCTCAACGGCGCTTTCGATCTTGGTATTCATATCAGTTGTTCTCGCTTTCTTTCGTGTAGTTAAGCAGGCCGCCGGCGAGCAGGATCGCGCGCTGGCGCTCGGTGAAGTCAGCAAGCAGAGTGATGCGCTTGCCATCGACGGTGGCAAAAAGCTCGGTCTTATCCTTGATGCCCTCGGCAAAGCCCTCGATGACAACCTTACTTTGCTCATTCACAAGATCGTAGTCAGCGGGGTCGGCAAAAACCAGGGGAACGATGCCGGCATTCACAAGGTTCGCGCTGTGGATGCGGGCAAAGGATTTGGCGATGACGGCACGGATGCCGAGGTAGAGGGGAACGAGGGCGGCGTGCTCACGCGAGGAGCCCTGGCCGTAGTTCGCACCGCCGACAATGACGCCGGAGCCCGCCGCCTTGGCGCGCTCGGCAAAGCCCTCGTCCGACACGCGGAAGCAGAACTGCGACAGGAAGGGGATGTTCGAACGGTAGGGGAGGATCTTGGTGCCCGCAGGCATGATGTGGTCGGTCGTGATATTGTCGCCCACCTTGAGAAGGACGCGCTCAGAGAGGGTAGCTTCCGGGCGGACGCCCTTCGGCACCGGCTTGATGTTCGGGCCGCGGACGACCTCGGTGGCCTCGCCCTCGCCGTCGGGCATGAGGATCATGCTGTCATCC